>NZ_JASHKX010000003.1:0-302228 GCF_030058635.1 Rhodococcus sp. IEGM 1305 | reverse complement strand
CCTCGCAGCTCGGCGCGTGAGGTGTTCTTCTCTTCGTCGAGCCTCTTGGAGGCAGAAAGGTGGTGGCTCGCTACGCGAGTCCAGGTGCCCGATGACGGACAAGACCGACTTCAAGAAGACCCTCGCCGCCTACCAGTCCCCCCGAGGCGAGTTCCGGATCGTGGATGTGCCCGACCTGCAATACCTCATGATCGACGGTCACGGCGACCCCAACACCTCACCGGCATTCAGCGACGCCGTCGAAGCTCTCTACCCCCTCGCATACAAGCTGAAGTTCGCCAGCAAGCGTGACCTCGGCCGCGACTATGTCGTTCCTCCGCTGGAGGGCTTGTGGTGGGCCGATGACATGGACTCCTTCACCACGGTGCGGGACAAGTCGCGATGGGACTGGACGATGATGATCATGACCCCGAAGTGGGTCGACCAGGCCATGTTTGCCACCGCGGTCGACCAGGCCGGTGCCAAGAACCGCCCGGTACGCCTCGACGACGTCCGACTCGCGGATCTGAGCGAAGGGCGGTGTGTGCAGACACTGCACGCCGGCTCCTTCGACGACGAAGCAGCCGTGCTCGCACAACTGCATGACGATTTCATCCCCAGCAACGGACTACGTGTGTCCGGCAAGCACCACGAGATTTACCTCAACGACTTCCGCAGGATCGCGCCCGAGAAGCAACGCACCATCCTCAGACAACCAGTCGCCACCCGTGCCGCCCCCGGCACCTGACAACCACGGCGACCCCGTGCACTGCTCGGTCAGTGCAGCAAACCCGAAGCGAGCAGCCCCGTCCGCAACGCCTCGTACTCGCCGTCGTCGAGGGCAAGGAGCGGGGACCGCACGGTTCTGTTCTGCAGCACACCGAGCAACTGCAGTGCCCCCTTGACCGTCGTCGCGCCGTAATTGGGGACACCCATGACCGCACGCAACGCCGGCTGCAGGCGGGCATTGATCTCCCGTGCGGTTTCGACCTCCCCCGAGAAGAAGGCGTCGATCATCGTGCGGATCTCGTCACCTGCCACGTGACCGAGAACCGAGACGACCCCGCACGCCCCATACGCCAGGAAACCCAGCGTGAGGCTGTCGTCTCCCGAGTAGACCGCATAGCCCAATTCGCGCAACATGATCGCCTGAGTGGGATCTCCAGCGGCATCCTTCACCGCCACCACGGACGGCCACTCCGCCATCGTCTCGAACGTCGACGGCGCCAGCTTGGTACCGGCCCGGCCGGGAATGTCGTAGACCATGACAGGAGCATCGACTGCCTCCACGACGTACCGAAAGTGCTGCAGTACACCGCCCTGGCTCGGCTTGTTGTAATACGGCGTCACCAGCAGCAGCCCGTCAGCCCCGTGCATGACAGCCTGCCTCGCCAATTCCAGTGTGTGCCGTGTGTCGTTCGTTCCTACTCCGGCAACGATTTTTGCGCGGTCGCCCACCGCATCCTTGACCACTTGCAAGATCCGACCGTCCTCGGCGGTGGTAGTAGTGGCCGCCTCACCGGTCGTCCCCGAGACGACAAGGCCGTCGTGCCCATGATCGACCAGATGTAGGGCGATCCGAGCAGTCGCCTCCTCATCGATCTCGCCATCCCCGGTGAACGCCGTAGCCATCGCTGTAAGAACGCGCCCGAACGGAGCCACCGGCGCTGACGAATCGGTCATCGCCCTAGTGTATGCGCGACGAACGCGCGTCAGCCCAGACCAGATCTCCCCCGGTCATTCACCGGGAGGGATTCGGCGTTCGAGCAGCTCAGTCAGCTCGGCGATGGTGACCTCGACGGTGCCGAACAGGGGGTCACCATCCATCGCGGCACGGGCGACAGCCCGACCCAGACGTTCTATGAGGTCGGCGTGCAGTTGATCGGTCATGACTGAACAGTCTCCAGGAAATCCGCACCGGGTGACCCATTAATGCGTCCCGCGGTCCGTCCTGATTCCAACACCATCGGCAATTCCGAATTACGCAGAGCCAATGAGACATTGACGTCGCCAGCGCAACCGGGCGGTGACCGTCGACAACAACGAAGTCCACCGGTTCACCAAAACTCACGGAACAATGCCAGTCGGTCGGTTTCTGCTGCAGGATGCACACATCACTACTCATGACACCGCATGCCCATGATCGCCCGTACCACCCTCCTTGCCGTGGCCACCATCCCACTGGCAGTCGCAGCGGCCGCGCCGGCATCAGCGGCCGAAACCACCGACGTCATCTTCGCCTTCACCGTTGACGGATCGACCGTCACCAACACCATCACCAACAACAGCGGCACCATCATCGGCTGCGGAACTTCTCTCGCACCTGCCCCCGACAGGGTGCTGCCACCCGTCCGCGACGTCCTCAGCGCCGGTCAATCACTGTACGAGACAGGCGAGGTTCAACCAGGGACGACAACCCAGTCGGTGATGGACGTTCCGGACGGCTCCTACGTCGCACTGGCCTCTTGCTCGCGCACCGATACCGACCCGGCCATGTGGATCTCCGACTACCCCGGAATCGAGGACTACCTGGCACAATGGCCCGGCACGGAGTTCACCGTCCAACAAGCCTCCACGGTCGTCACCGTTGCCGTCGCCGGCGAGGATCCCGCGCCCCCCGCCGCCGGCGACGCCCCCGACGTCGACGATCTCGGCACCATCTTCGGCAGCTAACCGCCATCAGCACAACACAACACACCCGAACGCGGCGCAGACAGGGACGGGGCCGCCCGGGAACCTGCCACCTCTCCACACATTGACCGATCCAGTGAACCCACTCCCGTCAGTCACGGGATGCAGTCCGCGAAGGAGCGTCAATGACGTTCGAGAAATTTTCCGATCAAGCCCGCCAACTGATCGTGGATGCGCTTCGTGTCGTCGCTGATCGCTATCACTCCACCCCTGCAGCAGTGTGCGCAGCGGCGTACTGCTCCGCGGTGACCGGCTCCAGCCACGTGGTGGCAGCTGCCCGTTGCCGTGGGCGTGCCAGTTGGTGCGAGCGCCCGGGGTGAACCGGACCAGCCCGCAGACCAGCTCCGAGGCACCGTCGCCGTCGAACACTGGATTCAGGTCCTCGGCGATTGTGCGGTCGTAGATGCGCTCGGGCATTGCACGCCTGCTGTCTAGCAACGCTCCGATCTCGTGTTGCTGCTCCACCATCAACGCTAAGGGAGCGCGGGAGGTTGGGACGTACTTCCAGTAGACGGACACCATCCTCCGTTACGGCTCGCGTCGTGACGGGGGCGGTTCCGAGCGGTCAATAGATCAGTGAATCCAGGTAGGTCAGGATGGCGGTGATCGCGATGGCGAGCCCGATCGCGATGGTTCCTGCTCGATCGTGGTTGTCGTGACTACTGTTCCCGATCATCGGTGTCCTTCCGTCGGTGCCCTCCTATGCGGTTTCGCATGCTCGCGGCGCTGTGCGGCCTTGTCGCCGCGAGAGCGCGGAGTTGTGTTACGCCCTCTTGGTTGTCGTGGTGTCCGGGCATCGCTCGTCGAGGTTGACAGTTGAACCGGGTATGCCGGCGTGCGTAGTCGGTGCACCGCTGGCATACCCGTGGGTCCTCTTGTGGGGTAAGAACACTCAAACCGGGTTGCCGGTCGCTGCCCGCATGCCGTTAGGTGAGGTTCTGGGTGTAGAACTCGGTCAGCTTGTCGAACGGGATCAGTTCAGTGCGGTCGTAGAGGTCGACGTGCCCGGCGCCGGGCACGATCACCAGTTCCTTGCGGTCACCGGCGAGGCGGTAGGCCTCTTCGCTGAACTCGCGGGAGTGGGCGTTTTCGCCGGTGACGAACAGCATCGGGCGCGGCGAGATGGTCTCGATGTCGTTGAAGGGGTAGAAATTCATGAACTTCGCGTTGCTCGACAGCGTCGGGTGCGTAGTCAGGTCCGGGGTGGTGCCTTCGGGGGTGAATGCGCCGCGCTGGGTGCGGTAGAAGTCGTAGAACTCGCGTTCGATGGGAGTCGAGTCCGCGGCCAGTTCGCGGACGGTTCCGCTGGTGTATTCGACAGGGCCGCCGGTGAATTCGACATCACGCTGCGTAGCGGCTTGGGCGAGGATCGCCTGGCGCTGCTCGGGGGTGACGGAGTGGCCCAGCCCGTTGCGGTTGGCGCCGCCCATGTCGTACATGCTGACCGTGGCGACGGCCTTGATGCGGGGGTCGATCTTGGCGGCGGAGATGACGAAGCTGCCGCTGCCGCAGATGCCGAGCGCGCCGATGCGTTCGGGATCGACGGTGTCCTGGGTGCGCAGGAAGTCCACGCCGGCGGAGAAGTTTTCGGTGTAGAGGTCGGGGGCGACGGCGTTGCGGGGTTCACCCGCGCTGCCGCCCCAGAACGCCAGGTCCAGCGAGAGCGTCACGAAACCTTGCTCGGCCATTTTGGTGGCGTAGAGGTTGGCGCTCTGCTCCTTGACCGCGCCCATGGGGTGGCCGACGACCATGGCGGCTGCGAGGGTGCCGGCGGCGAGGTTCTTGGGGACGAACAGGTTGCCGGAGACGTCCATCCGGTACTGGTTCGTGAACGTCACCTTCTCCATGGTGACCTGGTCACTGGTGTAGAAGTTGTCGGCACCGTTAGACAGATCCCCGGAGGCCGGGTTCGCGACCGGCGAGGCAGGAGCCGCCGAGGAGGTGTTCGAGTCGGTGGCGGAGCAGGCTGAGGCGGCCAGGACGGCGAGCGTGGCAACCCCGGCGCCGGCGATCCTGCTCCAGCGGCTATGGCCTCGCCGCGCGGTGGTTCTGGTGTTGGTCATTGCGGCACTCCTGGTGTGTGTGAGTGAGTTGGGGGCGGGAGGTCAGAGGGTGAGCAGGGTTTTGATGGCGCGGCGCTCGTGCATCGCCTGGTAGCCCTCGGCCGCCTGGTCCAGCGGGAGGGTGAGGTCGAAGACCTTGCCGGGATCGATCTCGCGGCGCCAGATCAGGTCGATCAGCTCCGGCAGGAAGCGGCGGACCGGTGCGGGGCCGCCCATCAAGTGCACTTCGGCGAAGAACAGTTGGTTGGCGGGCAGGGTGACACCGTCGTGGGAGACGCCGACGTAGCCGACGTGCCCGCCGGGCCGGGTCGAGCGGATGGCCTGCAGCATCGACTCCTCGGTGCCGACGGCTTCGATGACGCTGTGTGCGCCGAGCCCGCCGGTGAGTTCCTTGATCGCGGCGACACCCTCGTCGCCGCGGGATTCCACGATGTCGGTGGCACCGAACTGGCTGGCCAACCCTTGGCGGTCGGCGTGCCGGGACATGGCGATGATCCGTTCGGCGCCGAGCTGTTGGGCGGCGAGCACACCCATCAGGCCGACGGCACCGTCACCGACCACGGCCACGGTCTTACCGGGTCCGGCCTCGGCGGCGACGGCGGCGAACCAGCCCGTCCCAAGGACATCCGAGGCCGCCAGCAGCGAGGGAACCAGGTCCATCTCCGGCTGACCGGGCGTCGCCACCAGCGTTCCGTCGGCGTACGGGATGCGGGCCTTCTCTGCCTGGGTGCCGATGTCTCCGGCGACGAAGGAGCCGTGCAGGCAACGGGATTGGTAGCCGGCGCGGCAGATCTCGCAGGTGTTGTCGGAGACGGCGAACGACCCGACGACGAAATCACCGACCGACACGGTCTGCACGGCGGCACCGATTTCCTCCACGACGCCGACGTACTCGTGTCCCATCAGGGTGTGATCGACCGGTTCCACACCCCGGTACGGCCACAGGTCGGATCCGCAGATGCAGGTCGCGATGATCCGGATGATCGCGTCGGTCGGCTCGATGATCTTCGGGTCTTCCCGCTCGACGACGCGAACATCGCCGGGGGCATACATCACTACTCCACGCATGGTGGTCCTCTTCGGTCGTTGGGGTGATCAGGCGGCGGTGATGGTGAGGGTGCCGTTGCCGTCGGCGTCGGTGATGGCGTCGAGTCCGGTGTCGATCTCGCCGATCATCACGATCCCGGGATCGGGAATCGTGAAACCGTCGTCGCGGTAGTAGATGGCCAGGTCATTGGTGGGTGGCCAGTAGCCGAGTTGCCCGGTCCGGTAGCTGCTCTGGCCCGCACCGTCGGCGAGCTCGCGAGGCAGCGGTCCGGCCTTCTCGCGGCCGCCGAGGTCGTGCAGGGTGATCGTCACCGGTATCAGGGATGCGAAGTCTCGTGCCGTGGCGTTGTCGTAGAGTCGTGCGGTCGCCTCCGAGGCGCCGATCCTCAACCGAATCTGCGTGAACGGTCCTTCCTGACCAGGTTGCGACGTCGCAGGTTGCGCGGTCGGTGACGCCGACGGCGCACTGTTTTCTGCCGAGTCCGTTGTGCTCGCGCAGGCGGTGAGCCCGGCGACGGCGGTGACGGCTGTCGCGAGGACGACCAGCCCGGTGATCATGGGGCGCATGGTTTTTCTCCTGTAGCGGTGTTCAGCCGCGCTCTAGCTCACGGACGTGGGGACCCGCAGCGTCTCCTCGTGGGTGGGTCGGGGCGGCGGGTTGCCGGCGGCAGGACGCGCCCGGGTGGTCGCCAGCAGTGCGATCGGTATCAGCGCGGTGGCCGTGATCGCGGCGCCGAGGACCGCCGGCCCGACCACACCCAGTGACGTCGACAAGGTGGTCGCGGCTAACGCCGTTCCGGCGGCGGTGCCGAGGTTGAAGGCCGCGGTCGCCAGCGACGACGCCAGCCGGGAGCCATGTCCGGCGAATCGCATGGTCTGGGCGATCAGCACCGGGTTCGCCCCGAGCCCGGAGGCACCCAGGACGATGATCAGACCCACCACGATCGCCCCGTGGCCTGCGGTCGCTGCCAGGACGAGCAGCAGAACCGAGGTCAGTGCTACCGCCGCGGCGATGGTCGCCAGCGGCCACCGGTCGCCGATCCGACCGGCCAGCGCGGTCCCCACCAGGGCGCCGACACCGAAACCGACAAGTACCAGCGGCACCAGCGCGGCGGAGATGCCGGCGCGGTCGGTCAGCAGCGGGCTGATGAAGCTGTAGGCGCCGAGGAACCCGGCCTGCGCCAGCATGATCGCACCCAGCACCGCCCACACCCGCCACGGCCGCACTGCCGAGATCTCCGAATCCGCCGACACACTCACCGTGTCCCCGGTCGCGGTGCCCGGAGCGAACCGATGAACAGCGACGATCGCCGGAACCGCCAGCACTGCCAGCATCCAGAACGGGCCCCGCCACCCGGTGAACTGACCGGCGAAGGTGCCCAACGGGACACCGGCGACCACGGCCAGGCTCAACCCACCCGAGAGCACCGCCAATGCCCGCGCGCTCGCCCCCGGTCCGGCGACCGCGGCCGCCACCACCGCACCGGTCGCCCAGAACGTGCCCGTCGCCAGCGCGGTGAGGACGCGGGAGGCGGTGACGACGGTGAACGAGTCGCTGACCGCGGCCACCACGTGCCCGGCGGAGAACACCATCAGCGCCCCAATCAAGGTCGCCCGGGCGGGCAACCGCAGCGTGGCCAGCGCCATCACCGGCGGGCCGATGATCATGCCGACCGCAAACGCCGTGACCAGCAACCCGGCCCGGGCGATATCCACACCCAGATCCGCGGCGACGTCGGGCAACAGTCCGGCGACCATGAACTCGGTCGTGCCCATCAGGAAGATCCCGGCCGCCAGCACATACACCAGCACAGGCAGGCCAGTGCTGGTGCTGGTGCTCGGTTGAACAGGCGTTTGCGTGGTCATGTCACCTCGTCGATATCGAAGGATTCGGTCGCAGAGCACCTCCGTGCTCGCAGCATCCATGCAACGCCGCTAACCGCTCGCGTGGGAGGCGAAGATTAGGGGGGTGCTGCCAGCACCCCCCCTCACAGCACCTGGCAACCGCCGACGCGAAGGTCGTAGCCTCGGTTGTATGGAGTCCACCAACCGAGTCGCCGAGATCGGCCAATTCCTTTCGTCACGGCGGGCCAAGATCACCCCCGAGCACGTCGGTCTGCCGGTCTACGACGCCGCCAAGCGCCGTGTCCCCGGGCTGCGCCGCCAAGAGGTCGCCACCCTGGCCGGGCTCTCGGTCGACTACTACACCCAGATCGAACGCGGCAAGGTCAACGGCATCTCCGAATCCGTGCTCGACGCCATCGCGCGTGCCCTCGAACTCGACGACGCCGAACGCTCCCATCTGTTCGACCTGCACCGCAGCGCCCTCAGCAGCCCGCAACGAGTCCGCTCACGCCGCACCAAGGCGGTGCGGCCGATGGTGCAGCGACTCCTCGACGGCTACACCGGGCCCGCATTCGTACGCAACGCCCGCCACGACCTCGTCGCCGCGAACCAGCTCGCCTACGCCTTCTATTCGCCCCTCTACCCGGACCAACTGCACCCCGATCCCAGCAAGGCGGTCAACTTCGTCCGCTTCTGCTTCCTCGACCCCCGTGCCCGCGAGTTCTATCCCGATTGGGACCAGATGGCCGACGGCGCGGTCAATCTGTTGCGCACCGACGCCGGCCGCGACCCGTACGACCGCGGCATCTCCGACCTCGTCGGTGAATTATCCACCCGCAGCGATGAATTCCGGGTCCGCTGGGCCAAACACAATGTGCGCCTGCACTACACCGGCACCAAGACCTTCCACCACCCCGTCGTCGGCGACATCACCATCGACTACGAAACAATGCCGCTGCCCGCCGACCCTGGCCTGGTCCTGACCCTCTACAGCGTCGAACCCGGCAGCCCGTCGGCCGACGCCATGACCCTGCTCGCCAACTGGGCCGCCACCAACCTCACCCCCACCGCGTCAGCCGACCATCCGGCCCACACCACCGGCGAATAACGCTTCGGCGACTCCATCCTGTCGAAAACGACCATTGCAATCATCGGCCCCGGACCCGGGCTCGGCGCGGCGACGGCCCGATGCTTCGGGCGGGAGGGATTCACGGTAACGGTTCCAGCGCCGCAACACCGAACGGCGACGTCGCGGGCACCTCGACCGCACTCGCCGATGAAACCGACTACGGCGCAATGCTCCACGAGGCCCTCACACCCCAGAACACTCACGTCAAACAGCTCATCACCCCCGGCGCGATCGGTGGTGGCGACCCGCTCTACGCCCCCGACGCCCTGGCCGATCGGCTCTGGAACCTCCATGCCCGACCCGGCCCGTTCCGCACCACCGTCGGCGCAGAGTCGGCGTAACCAGTGGGTGCAAGGGGACACGGCCGGACCCCATCCACCTCATCAACACGTTGCGCTGGCTCCGGCAAAGGTGTCGATTACGGCGCAGGTACCTCGGCCAACGATGCCGTCGTGACACCGTTGCGTCAGCTTTCTCCAAGCCCGCGCCCACGATGCCGCCCACGCCGCCGGCCAAAAGCTCGAAACCTGGATTCACGACCGCATCATGGACACCCTCAACCAATCCGACTAGCAGCTTCGGTGGAGGCGAAGAACCGCGCCACCGACTTAGCCATCGGCAGGAACCCTATCGCCACCTGCGGTGACAAGCTCGCAGGCGGACGCGCCCCTCACGAAGATCCGTCGATCTACTTCCCGTGGCCGCTCTCCGTGAAGCGAGACGACCCATGGCACGGTTGAGGTCTGCGACGCCGGGTATCCACCGGTCATGACCACCGAGCATCCGCCGCGCCAGTGTTCCCCACGGGCGGAGGATTACCCCACCGTTCGGATAGTCGCGGCCCGCGAAGCCCAGCTGATGCGGACGCTGGGGCGGGCGGTGAACATCCTCTCGGCCGCTGACGTGCCGTTCGCGGTCGGCGGGGACTGCGCCGTCCACGCTCGCGGCGGACCGCCAGCCGAGCACCAGGTGACCATCATCGCCTCGGACGAACACCTGACCGAGGCACGGACCGCGTTGGCTGCGGGTGGGATGCGGTCCATCGTTTCCTCCCGACTCGGGTCACGACGGCTCGTCGGCAGTGACCTCCGGGTCACCCTGCTGCATCCGGCCTCTACCACCGGGACCGGGGAGGGACTCCTCGAGCGTGCCGAGACGATGCGGATCGGGCAGATCTGGGCACCGGTCCTCAGCGGAACCGATCTGATGATCGACAAACTCCGTCGTCTCGGTTCCCATCGGTGTGATTTCGTGCCGATGCTGCCGGTCGCCCGCGCATTGCGCGAGCAGGTCGACTGGCCCACCGTGGCGGGGGCCACTGCCGACCTCCCCTGTGCCCGGGCATTTTTGGGGCTGCTCGACGACTTGGCGGTCACAAGGTCGCTGGAGGGGCGGCCCTGACCCACAAGGGCCAGGGCCCTGCCCCGCACCAGTGTTCGACCCGTGCACAGGTCCCGAACCGGCGGATCAGTGGTTCGGGCTCACTGTTGTGCGGCCGCCAGCGTGGTGTTCAAAGTCTTGCTCGGCCTCATCGCGGCGTCGGCCTTCTCGCTGTCCGGCTGGTAGTAGCCGCCGATGTCAACCGGCGAGCCCTGCACCTCAATGAGCTCCCGCACGATGGTCTCCTCGTTTTCGGTCAACGCCTCGGCAAGCGTGGCGAAACGTTCCGCCAGTTCCTTGTCCTCGGTCTGCGCGGCGAGTTCCTGTGCCCAGTACAACGCGAGGTAGAACTGGCTGCCCCGGTTGTCGAGCTCGCCGGTCTTGCGCGACGGGTTCTTGTTCTCGTCCAGCAGCTTGCCGGTCGCCGCGTCGAGCGTCTTGGCCAGGATCTTGGCGTGCTCGTTGCCGGTCTTGATGCCGAGGTCCTCGAGGCTGACGGCCAGCGCCAGGAACTCACCGAGCGAATCCCATCGCAGGTGATTCTCCTCCACAAGCTGCTTGACGTGCTTGGGCGCCGACCCACCGGCGCCCGTCTCGTACATGCCACCGCCGGCCATCAGCGGCACGATCGACAGCATCTTGGCGCTCGTGCCGAGTTCCAGGATCGGGAACAGGTCGGTGAGGTAGTCGCGCAGGATGTTGCCGGTCGCGGCGATGGTGTCCATCCCGCGGATCAGCCGCTCCAGCGTGTACCGCATCGAGCGCACCTGCGACATGATCTGGATGTCGAGGCCCTCGGTGTCATGGTCCTGCAGGTACAGCTCGACCTTCTTGATCAGCTCGTTCTCGTGCGGGCGGTACGGGTCGAGCCAGAACAGGACCGGCATGCCGGAGTTGCGTGCCCGGGTGACCGCGAGCTTGACCCAGTCGCGGATCGGCGCGTCCTTGACGGTGCACATGCGCCAGATGTCACCCGCCTCGACCTGCTGGGTGAGCAGAACCTCACCGGTCTCGACATCCACGAAGTTGGCGTCGCCGTCCTCCGGAATCTCGAAGGTCTTGTCGTGCGAGCCGTACTCCTCGGCCTTTTGCGCCATGAGCCCGACGTTGGGGACGGTGCCCATGGTCGTCGGGTCGAACGCGCCGTTGGTCTTACAGAAGTTGATGATCTCCTGGTAGATGCGCGCGAACGTGGACTCCGGCATCACCGCCTTGGCATCCTTGAGTCGCCCGTCTGCGCCGTACATCATGCCGCCCGAGCGGATCATCGCGGGCATCGAGGCGTCCACGATGACGTCGCTGGGCGAATGGAAGTTCGAGATGCCGCGGGCGGAGTCGACCATGGCCAACTCCGGACGGTGCTCATGGCAGTCGTGCAGGTCCTGAATGATCTCCTCGCGCTGCGTGCTCGGCAGTGTCTCGATCTTGTCGTAGAGATCGACGAGGCCGTTGTTGACGTTCACGCCCAGTTCGTCGAACAGCTTCTGATGCTTGGCGAAGGCGTCCTTGTAGAAGGTCTTCACCGCGTGACCGAAGACGATGGGGTGCGAAACCTTCATCATCGTCGCCTTGACGTGGAGGGAGAACATCACGCCCGTCTTGCGCGCATCCTCCATCTGCTCCTCGTAGAAGTCGAGCAAGGCCTTCTTGCTCATGAACATGCTGTCCATGATGTCGCCCTCGCCCAGGGTCAGCCCCTCCTTGAGGACGATCGTCTCGCCGCTCTTGGTCACCAACTCCATCCGGACCGTGCGCTGCCGGTCCAGTGTCATCGACTTCTCGCCGTGGTAGAAGTCGCCGTGCCGCATGTGCGCGACGTGGCTGCGCGAGGCCATCGACCACTCACCCATGCTGTGCGGGTGCTTGCGGACGTACTCCTTCACCGCCCGGGGTGCGCGGCGGTCGGAGTTGCCCTCACGCAGGACCGGGTTGACCGCACTGCCGAGGATCCTGCCGTAGCGCTGCCGGATATCGCGTTCCTCGTCGGTCTTGGGGGCTTCCGGAAAGTCCGGAATCTGGTAGCCCTTGCCCTGCAGTTCCTTGATGGCGGCCAGGAGCTGCGGCACAGACGCGCTGATGTTCGGCAGCTTGATGATGTTGGTCTCGGGCAGTTGCGTCAGCCGACCCAGCTCGGCCAAGTTGTCCGGGACGCGCTGCTCTTCGGTGAGGCGGTCGGGGAACTCGGCCAGGATCCGCGCCGGTACCGAAATGTCGCTGGACTCGACCTCGATGCCTGCGGCACCGGCGAAGGTGCGCACGATCGGCAGGAAGGCGTAGGTCGCGAGTAACGGCGCCTCGTCGGTCAGCGTGTAGATGATGGTTGGATGCTTATCGGCGCTCATGGTTGTTCTCCCGCGTCAGTTCGTTCCGAGGTCGATAGGCTCCTCGTGAGGCTATCGGTCTCGCGTCGAGTCCAGGTTAGGTGCGACATCATCAGAGCATATTCAAGCGCCCGATTTTGATTCACTTCGACCACTTTGGTTCACCATGCGAACACTCCGCGGTTCACGTGCCCATCGGTCGCGTTCGCCGGGACCAGGCTGCGCGCCTCGACGTCCAGTTTCCGTCCACCATCGGCCTCGCCGAAGCTTCGCCACCATGCACTCCACCGAGGCCTGGCGGCGCTACCGCGGACGACCGGATCAGGCGATCCGTGCGCCGGAGGGATCACCAGTCCGCGATCACCGGAACCACGCGCTCGCCCAAGATCTCGAGGGGCGTGATCGACGCGACGTCCGGCACCCATCCGTGAACGTGGGTGACTCCCAGCTTCGACAAGTCCTCGAGCTGACCCAACAGTGTGTCCACGTTCTGTCCGCCCGCACCCGGGTCGAGTGGGAACATCACGGTCTTCTCGATGGCGTCATAGTCGGTTCCGAGAGCGTCGCAGTGGCTCTTCAACACCTCCAGCTTGTGCGCGACCTCGGGTCCACCGAACAGGTTGCAGGCCTGTGCGTACTGCGCGACCAGCCGAAGCGTCTTCTTCTCACCCCCGCCGCCGATCAAGATCGGCGGGTGTGGGCGCCGCAGCGGCTGCGGCACATTCAGCGTGCGGCCGAGCTGGTAGTGCGCTCCCTCGAACGGTCCGTCGTTCTCGCTCCACATCTGCAGGCAGATCTGCAGAGTTTCCTCCAGTCGTTCGAAGCGTTCGGCCGTGGGCGGGAAGTGGAGCCCGAGTCCCACACTCTCGTCCTCGTTCCAGGCGGCGCCGATTCCCAGGTATGCCCGACCCTTGGACAGGACGTCGAGCGTGGTCACAGCCTTGGCGAGAAGGCCTGGCTCGCGGTAGACAGTCGCGGTGACCCAGGCCAGCAAGTCCACCTTCTTCGTGACGGCAGCGAGGTAGCCGAGAGTGGTGTAGGCCTCGAGCATCTCGGTGTCGATCGGTCCTACCGGTTCGATCTGCCAGAGATGATCCATGACGCTGATCTTGGCGAAACCCACGTCCTCGGCGGTGACGGCAATGCGAGACAAGTCGTGCGCGAGGGTCGACGGTCCGTCCGGAAAGGTGAAGTCGGCGATGTGCAGTCCAAGTTCCATAGCCCCACGTTAGGCTTGTTGCCTACGACTACCCAGGGATCGTCAGTACCACCTTGGCCTCCCGACCGACTGGTAGAGGGTCTCGGTGTCCTGTGGCTGTGGACGGTCCGCGGTGTGCGACGTGCTCGATCTTGTACTCTCGCAGCGAGTTGCACGGATGAGGGGCGCGGATCTCCCATCCACAAGGATCTCCTCCTCGCTACCACCCCGAATGGCGTCCACCTGCAGGCGAATTCGACTGTATTGGAAAACGGTCGAGCGATCCGCGCCCTGTTCGACAGATCCTCGGGATCGAGCCCACCGCTTTGTCGCCCTCGCCGCCCGCAACGACTGCGCCGGGCCGCCGCACAGTCCTGTATACGGGCGCGCTCGAGCCGATCACGAACGCGAAACAGCCGTGCGCCAACGACTAACACCCGTCCGGGCCGCGTCCAGGCCCGCGCCGGCACCAGCACCGAACACGACTGCGCTAGTGATCACTTCCACCAATCCCGTCTGCGATGCGGGACAACGATGTCGTCGAAAGCCGTAGCGTCACCGGCATCCCACCGGCGATACCCCTCCGCGAGGTTGCGAGCGGTACGGCGACGCTCGCGACGCAGATCACGAGCATGGCCCTCACCGTCGTGGCACAGCGTGCACGAGCAAATCCCGGTGCCCGTGTACGCGAAAGCCCAGAAGCACTTCGTTGCGAGCAACCAGGCCCGACCTCCCTGAATCCGCTCAGGGAGGTCGCAGACGTCATGGCAGTCGGCGTGCCACGGTTCAACGGCAAGTTCGCCACGGCGAAGACGAACCCAGACAGGAGAATGTGCATCGGTACGGGACAAGGCGGTGCCTTTCAGCGCTCATGCGCCCCGGCCCGCTACCCCCGATTGAGGACGGACCGGGGCGGCGATTGGAGCACCGCATCCCTCGCCCGCCGAAGCGGGCGTCGCCATCCACAAGAACTCATGCACCCATCCTTGCATTCACATACGACAGACCCGAGCCGTCTATCACCCCGGACACCGCCGATACCTGTGATTCAATCTCGTCATGCGCAAATCACTGCTGGTTGTCGCGTTGATTGCGTCCGGGACAGTCTTCGCGGCCATGCCCGCGGGGGCGGCACCGACGCAGCCGTCCTGGTCGGGCGAGTACTCGGTGAAGCGCTTCGCCGCGACGAAGGACGGTACGAGCTTGGCCGCGCGGCAGTGGGAGCCCGACTTCGCCGATACGTACACATTCGAGACCAGTTGCGCGGACGACACCTGCGTGGCCACCGTGACAGAAGGGCCCACACCAGCCAACCCGACACTGCCGCTACCGCCGCAGTACACCTGGGACGGGACCAGCTGGGTCCACACCTACGACTGGGAGTGGGACTGCTACCAGGGCGAGGGGGTGCCGAAGGTGTGGGCACCTGCGCACTCGGTTGCGTCTACACACCGCAACCAGACGGAACGCTGACCGGTTCCTGGCGTACCGACATCGACAGTGGCCCGTGCGAGGGCTCGGTGATCATGGACGTCGCGGCCTACCCCGTCGCGACGCCGCCCGGACCATTCGGCAGCAGTTCATAGCCGCCGAGACCGTGCTCCACCGGAAGTGTGTCAGCGAGCAGTCGGAGTGTCGGGCCGGCGATCGTCGGCGTACATGGCTTCGATTCTCGCCTTGATTTCGGCGGTGCTCATCGCGCTGGGCCGCCTCAGCGTGCGAGGTGTGGACACGGAAATCGTCGGAGTCGAGGGTGTCGCCATGAGAATTCTGCCTTCGTCGCTTCTATTGGGGCGCCGCCGTGAGCGGTCGCGCAGTTTCAGCAACCACGCACACATGTGATCTGATTCACACGCGGATGCGTTACATTTTCCGTTTCCCGCGTCGCCTGACTGCCTTCGCATGCCGAGCCTGTGGGACCTGCCGAGTTCGAGACGGTCCACAAGTACTCCACTTCCACTACGGCCGTCACTTCGCCTGCGCCAGGAAGACGGAGTCGCGCACGCACCCGCAAGCAACCATGGAGCAGACTGATCAGGAATCGAGAAGCGACTGCCCGCGGGCGACATTAACGTCACTCGCATGAACATCGAATCCCTCGCCCTCGAAACCCCCGACCCCACCACCGCGAAAGCCTTCCACGCGGCCCTCGGCCTCGATGAACACATCAGTGCCCGCGACACGGACGCACCGACCACCGGCTTCCGCGGTTACACCCTCTCGCTCGTCGTGTCCCAGCCGAACATCGTCGACGCCTACGTCGGGGCTGCCCTCGAAAATGGCGGCACCACAATCAAACCAGTCAAGAAGAGCCTGTGGGGGTACGGCGGTGTCCTGCAGGGTCCCGACGGAGCGCTCTGGAAGGTCGCGACATCGTCGAAGAAGAACACGGGGCCGGCGACCCGGCACATCGAGGACCTCGTCCTGCTGCTCGGCGTCGAAGACGTCAAAGCCAGCAAGCAGTTCTACCTCGACCACGGGCTGGAAGTGACAAGAAGCTTCGGTCGCAAGTACGTCGAGTTCGCCACCGGCCCGAACGTCAAGCTCGCGCTCTACGGGCGCCGCGCCCTCGCGAAGGACGCCGGCGTCTCCCCCGACGGCACCGGCGCCCACCGGATCGTCATCAGCGGCGACGCCGAACCCTTCACTGACCCCGACGGCTTCACTTGGCAAACAGTGTGAATCGGAGAAGTCCTCGGGCGCGAGTTGGGGCCGGTGCCTCATCGTCACCGGCCCAGTTCGGTCGACACGGAAAACTGTGTGGCGTGGATCACATCCCCGCGATGCGACCGGCCGGCCGATCTAGCATTTCCTCACGCCAGTACAGACCGAGTACCGGTCGCCGATGCCATCTCCGACGCCCGAGAAGGCATTGGCAGCCAGGCAAACCACCAGGCACACCGGCGCGGACCCAGTCGTCCGATGCAGAGCGCGGTGGCGTCCTGTTGCACGTCCCGGCGAGGCCCGGCCGGAGCGGAGAACACTCCGACCGGGCCGCTTCGGCTCACAGAGGGCCCACCGCACTCCCGGACGATCCCGGGACGCGCATGTCACGGCAGTCGAGAGGTTCCGGAGACACGGAAGCTGGACAGCCCCGAACCGGAATCGCGCAGTCCGGTCCGCGCCGCCCTTACCCGATACAGACGAGTACACCCACGACCACGACTGCAACCAGCGAGGCGCCGCCGCAGATCAGCCACGCGCGCGTTGCGAGCTGCCGCCACTGATCGCACCGACCAGCCACTTCCGCGACCGCGACCGCTCGCCCCAGGTCCGCGTCGGACGGCTGCGCCTCCGAGAGGCGGCGGGCCTTTGCATCCGCCCGTGCCGCCACAGCGAACGAGACGGGGACCACCAGCAGCGCAACCACCAGTAGGCCAACCATCGCACCCGTACCCGTCCCGAGCATTCTCATTCCTTCCACTCCACACGACGCCCGTCACGGGTGCCGGTATCGATCACCGGACCCACGAGCACAACCAATCCCCCGTCAGCTATATCGCCGAACTGCCGCCGGGTGTTGCACTCCGGCCTACCGCGGGCCGGCGAAGGTCCATAAGCCACGGGCGTCTACACGCCCGGTATCGGGAACTTCCACATCGCCAGGACGATCACACCCATGACCAGTCCGGCACACACCACAGTGCCAACGACACTGACACGCAACGCATCCAGTAAATCGACTCCCAGTTTCTTGCTGATCCGTGCCATTACGACTCTTCCTTCACGTGCAGAGATTCCCGACCGCCACGTCGATGACGGTGCACTACACACAATCGTCCGACGTCGACACCTGCACAACGGCCGAATCACCTACACCCATACCCGCTTTTGGGTCCCACGCAGGGGTGTAACCACACCTCATTCCCGATCACCATGCTTCCCGAGAGAATGTGCCGTGTTCTACGTCACACCGCAGTGCCTGTTCTTTGCATACCGAGCATTACGCTGCGCAGGCACCGAATGGTCCGCGAGCAACTCGCCGCGTGCCTCGATTCCGCAGAACAGCTCCGAGCGACGGCCGGACATTCTGCGGCACAGCAGGATCGGCGGACAGATATGTTGAACTCCCAACTGATGGATTTGAAAATTTCATCCCCGCCTCGACTCCGGCCGATTGGAACTCGGCGGTGCCGATCAATTCACGCACGCGCCTTGTGCGACCCCGAAAAATACACTTACTGGTCGGTAATACTGAGTGAAGAAATTTGTGCAATGGCGTGGATCACACTCCCTGGACTTCCGCGCCCCGGCTCACGAAGATCACTAATGCGCCGCTCGTTACTACGCGCGGTTTGTCCGTGTAGCGCCCCTGCCAGCTGACACCGATCGTTGGCGGGGGCTGCGCTTGGCTGCGCCACAAGATATCCGGCGTCGCCACGCTCGCGGACTCCCCATTGCCGGCACGATCCTGGCCAACGTTCCCGGCCACCGAACCAGTCACCGTCGCCCGCAATCGCGTCCTGCTCACTCCTGCCCGCATACCGCCGTGCCTCGCGCCCAACACCCGTCCACGTTTGCCCGGTACGCCGCCGGGGGATGCTCCCGGGAAGGGCGACCCCGTCGTCGAATCACGCGAGAGAGGCAGTTCGATGAACGCTGTCACGACCGGCATCGTTGCAGGTGCCGCAGGCACCACGATGCTCGACGCCGTCACTTACCTGGACATGGCGATCCGCGGCCGCCCCGCAAGCACCGTTCCGGAGAAGACGGTCGAGTCCGTTGCGACCGCTCTGGGCGTCGCGATACCGGGACGCGGTGACACGCTCGCGGCGCGGCGGTCGGCGTTCGGTGCGCTCGGTGGGATAGCCGTCGGCACAGGACTCGGCGTGGCCGCGTCCCTCGTCCGCCGCGCCGGCGCCCACCTGACCCCGGCCGCCGGAACGATCGGGATCGGTCTCGCCGCGATGGCAGCCACCGACATCCCGATCGCCCTGCGCGGCATCAGCGACCCGCGGCAGTGGACCGCCCAGGACTGGCTCAGCGACCTCGTGCCGCATCTCGTCTACAGCGCCACCGTCACCACAGTCCTGCGGCAACAGGACGAGGCGACGGGGCACCGGAGGGGCCGGGCGGCGGAACGGTCGAGCACTGCCCGGTCGGCCGTGATCGGCGTGGCCAGCGGTCTCCGCAGTTCCACGGGCATCGCGGCGGCACTGCTGTCGGGTGCCCCGGGCTCGGCGCACCGGGCCCGCGTCGTTGGCGCGACGGCGCTCGTCGGCGGCGAACTGGTGGCCGACAAGAACCCGAACGTACCGTCGCGCCTCTCCCAGCCCGCGCTCACCGGACGCCTCATCGCAGGCGGCGGAGGCGCCGCGGCGCTGGCCCACCGCGACCGGGCCGACACGGCGTCGGCCCTGATCATCGGAACCGTCGGTGCCCTCGCCGGCTCCTACGGCGGCGCGTGGTGGCGGCAGTGGGCCGGCCGGCGGATGCCGGACTGGCAGGCCGCGCTCGCCGAGGATGCTGTGGCGCTCACCATGGCGGCGGCCGCACTCCGACGTCCCGCGCGGTCCTCGTCGGTCAGTGCGTCGAGGTAACGCCGCGCCATCCGCCGCACAGGGCTCCGCTTCACGGTCTGATCGTCGATATCCCGCATCGTGACGTCGGACCCAACCGGTCATTCGTCCGAACGAAGCTGACACGTTCGGCGCTGGAACCAGCAGCTCGACACCGTAATTCCGTTCTCGGGGAACATCGTCCGCCGAGCAGCGGGGATGGATCGACCACCTCGTATTCCTAACGCTCGACCCGAAATCGCCGTTGTCCTCCGGTTGGGGGACAACGCATTCATCCTCCACTGGGCCCGGCCGGCGGACAGACGGCTGAGCTGCGGCGAGTCATTGTTATCAGGCGCCGGAAACGTTCCGACGCAAACCAGTCAGGACCCGGGATGCGAGAGCGGTGCAACACAGGACGCCATCGCAAACCCGAAGGCCACCCGCCGAATCCGATACCCAACCCTTCCCACCTTCTGCAGCAGCCGACCAGAGGAGCACCATGGAGAACACCCAGAGGTTTTACATCGACGGCGAATGGACCGACCCGATCGGCACCGACACGCTCGACGTCGTCAACCCTGCGACAGAAGAGATCGTCGCCACCATCGCGCTGGGCGACGAGAAGGACGTCGACCGCGCCGTCATGGCCGCCCGCAGAGCGTTCGACGGTTACGGGTCGACGACACGTGCCGACCGGATTGCGTTACTGGATCGGATAATCGAGGTCTACGGGCGACGGATGGCGGACCTGGCGTCGACGATCACCCAGGAAGTGGGGGCACCCACTTCATTGGCCACGACCGCTCAGGCACCGTCCGGCCTGGTGCATCTCACAGCGGCCGTCGATGCGCTGCGCGCGGTCGAATTCGAGGAGAGGATCGGCACGACGACGGTGGTGCATGAGCCGGTCGGCGTGTGTGCGTTCATCACACCCTGGAACTGGCCCGTCAATCAGATCGCCGCGAAGGTTGCGCCCGCGCTGGCCGCAGGCTGCACGATGGTGTTGAAGCCGTCCGAGATCGCGCCCCTCAATGCGATCATCTTCGCGGAGATACTTCATGAAGCAGGAGTCCCTGCCGGAGTTTTCAACCTTGTCCACGGTGACGGACCTACCGTCGGAGCCGCACTCTCGATGCACCCCGACATCGACATGGTCTCGTTCACCGGATCGACGCGTGCCGGCGTCGAGGTCGCTCGGAACGCTGCGACAACGGTCAAACGCGTTGCACAGGAGCTCGGCGGCAAGTCGGCGAACATTGTGCTGGACGACGCGGACTTCGAAAAGGTCATCACCCGAGACGTGCTGGGTGTGGTGGTCAATTCGGGCCAGTCCTGCAATGCTGCCTCGCGCATTCTGGTTCCGTCCGACCGCATGAACGATGCGATCGCGATCGCGAAAGCCGCCACCGCGTCGATCGTGGTCGGACAACCCGAGGCCGAGGGGACGACCGTGGGACCGCTGGTGTCACAGACACAGTTCGACAAGGTGCAGCGCCTGATCCAGACCGGCATCGAAGAGGGCGGCACACTCGTCGCTGGTGGAGTCGGTCGCCCGGCAGGACTGTCCACCGGCTACTTCGTCCGGCCCACCGTCTTTGCGGACGTGACGAACGATATGACCATCGCGCGCGAGGAGATCTTCGGCCCGGTCATGATGCTCATCGGCTACGAGGACGAGGCCGACGCAATCCGCATCGCGAACGACACCGCGTATGGGCTGTCCGGGATGGTCTCGTCGAGCGATCCGGAGCGGGCGCGGAATGTGGCCCGACAGCTGCGGACGGGAATGGTTCACCTCAATGGTGCTCCGCTGGCCTTCGATGCGCCGTTCGGCGGCTACAAACAGTCAGGCAACGGCCGGGAGTTCGGCAAGTTCGGCCTGATGGAATACCTCGAGGCCAAGACGATCTTCGGCGACAACGACGAACCAGGACCGGCCGTGAACAGCGGCCGCCAGAGTGTCCGGGAATGAGTAACGCGGAGGCTGCGGGATGTGACCGCAGGTCTCCGGCACGAATGCAAGAAGAGACGGGAGACTGATCGTGAATGCGATCATGTGGATGGGCGTGGCCGGAATCGTGGGCACGGCCCTCTCACCGTGGATAACCGAACGCATGCGCAGCAAGACTGCGCGCCGAGACCAACTCGTGAAACTGCGGCTCGCGATCTACGCCGACCTGCTGCGAGCGACGGCCCGCCTCGCCGCAACCGCAACGACTTCGGCTGCATCGCACCCGAATGACGCGGACGAGATCGGCGGCGACGAGTTCGATTCCCTGCTCAGCCAGGCGCGGGTCGTCGCCAGCGATGACGTTTACCGACGACTCAACGAGCTGTCGCAGCTCACTGGGACGTTCAACCGGCACCTCGTGAAGACCGAATCGCGCCCGGCCTTCCCCTATCGGCAACACCTGCACGACGGCGTAATGAACGACCCGTTGCGCCTCCAGCATCGGAGAACACTGACCGATATCGCGGGCGGTATCGCGGTGGCTCACGGGAAAGTCCAGGACGCGATCCGGCACGAGATGAATCGGTGACCGTCGATCGGATCCCACGTCGCCGTGTGGTCGTCAGGCCGCGAGCTCACGAGGACGTGCGAACACGTCCACCAGCGCACCGTTGCGCCACACCGTGATCTCGATCTGCCGGTCGATCGCATCCTCGACCATCAACCGCTGGACGGCGGTCGTCGTCACGATCGGCTTGCCGTCGAGTTCGACCATGATGTCTCCGCGCCGCAGCCCCGCCTCGGCGGCCGGGCTGCGCGGGGAGACACCGGCAACCTGCAAACCGGTCTTCGACCCGATCCGCCCCTGCAGCTTCGGAGGCAGCGGAACCTGCATGCCCGCGATCCCCAACCAGGCCCTCCGCACCCGCCCCGCCGATACCAACGCGGCGATGATCTGCCTCGTCGTCGAGTTGATCGGCACCGCCAGACCCACCCCCATTCCGGCCACAGCGGTGTTCACCCCGACCAGCCGGCCCGCACTGTCGGCCAACGCGCCACCGCTGTTCCCCGGATTCAGCGCCGCGTCGGTCTGGATCACCTCATCGATCACCCGCCCCGACTCCACCGGCAACGAGCGGCCCAACCCGGACACGATGCCCGCCGTCACACTGCCCGCCAGACCCAGCGGGTTCCCCAACGCGACGACCAACTGCCCCACCCGCAGCGACGCGGCGTCACCCAATTCCACCGGAGCCGGCACATCACCCCGAGCACGCAGCACAGCGAGATCGGACAACGGATCGCGCCCCACCACGTCGGTGCGGACAACAGTTCCGTCGGTGAATGCCGCCTCGGCCCCGCTCGCTCCCGCCACCACGTGCGCACTCGTCAGCAACAGCCGGTCATCGGTGATCACACTCGCGCTGCCCGAACCGCTCCCCCGTGACGTCCGCACAACCAGGCTTGCCACACTCGGCAACACCGTATCGGCAACCGAGATCACCGTCCTCGAGTAGCCGTCCAACTTCTCCAGTTCGCCCATACCCACTACAGCGCCGGCACACGACCACCTATGCCCCTGTTCGCTCCCAGCTGACCACCCGACGAAACACTCCGCCCGTTTCCTCCACGAGCGCTGACATCCCCGATCGTGACACCACTGCGCGACGTGCCGATGACACTATTGCGAATCAATTACCAATTACTGCGAACTGCACCGACATACGACTGCCGTCCGGGCCGGAATCACCCGTCGACACCGGCGAGTAGATGCCGAGGGCGCGATCCTCCTGGATCTCCAGCGTGCACGGTTCCACCGGCGCCGCCAGCCCCGCAGAAACACCGACCCGGCGTGACCGTGCGGTAGGAGGCCGACCACTCACCGGCAGAGGCTGCGTTCGGCGGCGGCGATCAGGGTGCGGGAGACGTCGTCGACGGGGAGATTCCGCCCGGTGTACAGCTGGTCGAAGCTGTCGAAGCTCGCCAATAGCCAGAGCAGGTCTGCAGCCTCGTCGACGGTCACCTCCGGCCGCAGAACCTCCTGTTCGGCCAGTCGCTGGGCGAGGTGCGCCATCCCGCCGGCCCGGTTCTCCTCGATCCGCGCGATGGCCCCGCCGACGGCATCCGCGTCGAGTTGGGCCATCGAGAACAGTGCCCGGAAGACGTCGCGGTGGGCCGCGAACACCCGGACACCGGCGTCGATCCCGCCGCGCAGGTGCTCCCGCGCGTCCGGGTGCTCCACCGCATCCACCACCGCCTGGAACCCTGCCCGGTGCCACCACAGGTCCGTGGTGAGGGCGTCGAACAGCCCGGCTCGTGACCCGAAGACGAGGTAGACGGTGGAGCGGGAGACACCCGCCGTCCGGGCCACCTGCTCGACACTCACCGGTGTGGACGGTGCTCGTCGCAGCCGGTCATAGACCGCGTCGATAATGCTGCGGCGCGTTTCCTCGGCCGCCTCCGCGCGCAGGCGCTGCTCGTACTTCCTGGTGGCCACAGCCGTCACTTTAACATTTTCACTTGACACATCGTCTCGTGAAGTTCAGACTGTTAATCGAGAGACATATTGTCCGGCGAAATCGAGACGAGCCCGCCGCCCTCCCCTGACGTCGAGACAACGAGCCTTCGGACGAAGGAGCTGACGTCATGAACAGCCCGACCACACCCACCCGTCCGCCGACACCCCGGGCGTCCACGCCTGTACTCGTGGTCGGAGCGGGCCCGGCGGGTCTCACCACGGCAATCACACTGGCTCGCCACGGGATCGAGGTCATCGTGGTGGAGCGGCGTCCCGCCCTGTCGGGGCTACCACGGGCGGCCTCCATCAGTACCCGCACGATGGAGCTGTTGCGTTCCTGGGGGCTGGAGCAGGAGGTCCGCGCGGGCGGGGTCGAGGTCGAATGGAAGCAATGGGTCGGTCCCACGCTCAACGCTGCCGGTGACACCCACCTGACCAGCTTCCCGACCCGAGAGCAGAGCGCGGTCCTCAGCCCGACCGCTCCCGCCTCGGTTCCGCAAGATCAGCTCGAGCCGGTGCTGCTGGACCATCTGCGCTCGTTCGGCACCGCGCGGGTGGAGATGGGCACCGAAGTGGTCGGCCTCGAGGACCGGTCCGATGACGTCCAGGTGACGCTGCGCGACGTCGAAACCCGCGAAACCCGAATCGTCCACGCCCGCTACCTCGTCGCGGCGGACGGAGCGCGCAGCACGGTGCGCGATGCCCTCGGGATCGTGATGCGTGGGCCGGGGCGTCTGTCCCAGGCAATCGGGACCGAGTTCCGTGCCCCACTGTGGGAACTACTCGGCGACCGCCGCTACTGCATCTACGCCGTCACCCACCCCGAAGCCGCGGGAGTCTTCGTCCCCGCCGGCCACGGTGACCGATGGGTCTACGGCGTGGAACACGAACTCGCGCAGTACTCTTCGCCGAAGCCGACGAGGGACCAATCCGCCCGCCTCATCCGGCTCGGCAGCGGACTAGCCGACCTGGCGCCGAAAATCGAACGCATCGGGACGTTCACCTTCGCCGCGCAGCTCGCGGACCGCTGGCGGGAGGGCGCCGCGTTCCTCGTCGGCGACGCCGCGCACCAGATCACGCCACGCGGGGGCACCGGCATGAACACCGCCATCCAGAGTGCCTACGACCTCGGGTGGAAACTCGCCTGGGTGCTCCTCGGCTGGAGCGGACCGCAGCTACTGGACACCTACGAGGCCGAACGTCGACCGGTGGCCGCACACAACGTGGCCCGATCGGCCGACCCGCGCGGCGGGGCTCGACTCGCCGCACACGAACTGCCCGCGGACCTCGGCGGCCGAATCCCGCACGTCTGGTTGCGCTCCCGAGCCCACACTGTGTCCACCCTCGATCTACTCGGACCCGGGCTGACGTTGTTCACCACCGACCCGAGCGCGACCTGGCAGCGCGCAGCTCGCTCCGTTCCCGGGCCTCCGCTCGTCGTCCACGACCTCGACACCATCACCGCCCGCGGAATGGGCATCCCCCGCGGCGGGGCACTCCTGGCGCGCCCGGACGGGGCCCCCGCCGGATGGTGGCCGTCAGGCACCGAACCGGCCGCGGCCCTCCGCCACGCGGAACGAGCTCGATGAAGCTCCGCTCTTGAAGCGCGGCAATCGCTTCGACTTCGACAAGCTGGTCCGGGTAGCCGAATACAGCAACGCCGAGCAGTGCGCAAGGCACGTCGTGGTCGCCAAAGGGGCGCTCACGACCGCTATCGTGGCGCCGGCCTCATCGAGCGGGCAGGCACCAGCGGTGAATACAAGCCTGGATGGCTACTGGATCCTCGCCGCGTACGTGTAGGGCACGTTGGCCGTCAACGCCGACGATCGAATCAGCGACGTGCATGTCGCCGGTCACGGTCACAGTGTCGCCGAGCGCCGTCACCGGCCTCACTTGCCCATCGTGTCGGATTGGGAACTGGTCCCGGCTTCGGCTAGTGACACCGGCGAGGTCCGGACGACGTCTCAGTCGCGGCGGTTCCGAGCTAGTCGGGTGCAGGGACGTGGTGGTGTACGAGGTTCGCCCGGCTTCGGGCGCAGGGAGCATTCGAATTACGTTGCGCACCTTGGTTGGGCATGACCGCAACCGAGAATGAGTAGGCCACCCCGGCGACGAGGGCCATCGCCGGCAGCGCGACGCCGAGCACCAGAGCACCGGTGTGGGCAGTTCGTTGTGTGCAATCTCGGTCATGGCGGATCCCGGTCGTGATTGGGTGATGTACCTGCCGTCCACTCTGCGGGACCAGAGCCGGTGGAACAATGCTCGCCCGTCGCTCACTCATGCCCGTTCGTCCAGAGTCCGTGGACGCGCGCACGTGCGGGGCGCCAGACTGGGCCCATGCGAGGAGTGGATCCCTGGACCACACCCGATCCGCTGGGCGAGGCGCTGCACGCCCTGCGCATGGCGGGCACCTTCTACTGCAGGTCCGAGCTGACCGCTCCATGGGGGCTGGACCTGCCGCCCGAGCCCGAGTCGATGTGATTCCATGTCGTCAACGCCGGACGCTGTCGGCTCGAGGTGGACGGCGACGATCCCCGGCAGTGCCGCACGGCCAGGGGCACCTGCTGCTCAGCGAGCCCGGGGTTCCGGCCCCGCGGGTCGACGGGATGGCATACGACTACGCCAGCGATCGTTATGCGATCTTGCGGCACGGCGGCGGCGGGGCACCCACGAGCATCGTGTGCGGCACCGTCCGCTTCGGGCACCCGGCAGCCCGCAACCTGGTGGCGCTGCTGCCCCGCACGATCGTCATCGAGGGATCGCCCGGGTCGGCGTCGCCCGAGGCTGACTGGATGCGAAACACGCTCCGGCTCATCGTCGCCGAGAGGCGGCAGCTGCGGCCGGGCGGCGAGGAAGTGCTCACCCGGCTGTCGGACATCCTGGTGATCCAGGCCATCCGCTCGTGGATCGCCGACGACCCGGCGGGGCAGACCGGCTGGTTGGGAGCCCTGCAGGATCCCCGCATCGGCCGGACCATGTCGCTCGTGCACCGCGATCCGGCCCAGCCCTGGTCGGTGGCCTCGCTGGCGCGGGAGACGGCCATGTCCCGGTCAGCCTTCGCGGCCCGATTCACCGAACTGGTGGGCGAGCCGGTGATGGCGTACGTGACCCGGTGGCGGATGCAGGTGGCACTGGACTGGCTGCGGACCGACGACGTCCCCGTCGCGGTGCTCGCCGCCCGCCTGGGCTACGCGTCCGAAGCGGCATTCAGCCGCGCCTTCAAGCGCGCCGTCGGCATTTCCCCCGGCGCCGCTCGCCGGTCACCGCCCGACACACTGCGCGAGAGCCCGCACCTCGCCCCGGCCTGACCCCACCGGCGGGTTCTGCTGTCCTGAGGGCCGGCGCGACCACTCGTGCTGCGGATGCTGATTGGATCGAACATCGCCGCTCCCGTGATGACGACTTGCTCGGCTTCCTGCACCCGCCAAGCGGGGACCAGGGCAACATCCAGAATAGGAGCGGAAGCCACGGTCGACTGCGTCCGGTGACCGATCCCTGCCGGTGACAGTGCTTCAGTTCCCCGTCAGGCCAACGGGGCTCTGTTCTGCTCGGCCAGCCGCTTGAGATTGAGCAGTTGACGGCGGGCCATGACGAGGTCGCCGACGGAGATCAGTGGCGCGAGCCAGCGGCCCTTCGCCATGACGACCTTCAGCAGCAGGCGCGTCGAGTCGCCGTTCGGAACGAGCACGTACGACATCACCGCACCCATGATCCCGCCGGTGAGCTGTTCCGCCGTGGAGACCGAGAGGATGCGCCCGAGGGGACGATTCCCCGAGGCGGTGAAGTGCTGACCAGCTGCGGGTTCCGGCAATGCGCGCAGCTGCCGTGGCGATCGGCGCCCGAAATTGTCGATCCAGTCGTAGGAGTACGGCGCCAATCGGATCTGCGCCACCCACGGCCACAGGCCGTCGGGCGTGCTGTGCACGGTGACGCCTCGCCAAGCCTGCAGCACGGGCACTGGGACCAGCTCGTCGCACGGGTAACGACGGGCAACCTCGTCATCGGTCACGCCCCATCGGTCACCGATCATCACAAGTCCTTCCGTCGAAAGCAGATCCGTCTCCGGAACACATAGCAACGCAGCGGATTCGGCCGTCCAGATTATTCGCAGAGGTCTCCGATACTGCACATGACCGTGCCATCGCCGGGGCTAACCCAGACGCCGCACCCGTTCCGGACCTCTGGCTTCGGCAATCGAAGCGGGTTACGGCTCGCAACGGGCCAAAATATGTGTTCACACCCCGTAAACCAGTCCTGCGCCGCTTCGGCAACTCGTGCGGTGATCGTGGCGAGATCGACGTCGACCGGGGTTCCGAAACCATGGCTTCCTCCGTGTCCGGTCTCGAGCCCAATTGACCAGCCCCCAAAGACTTTGGTCTCGTCGACTACAAGCCAGCTCATCTCACCGAGCCAGCTCAGCTCCTCGTAGCAGCGGGTGTCACGCCCCACGGCGTGACATGCGCTTACGAAGTGGGGAGGTGCACCAGCAGCGTTGTCTTCCTCGCCACAGAGTTTCAGGTTCCATGATGGGGTCGCCAACGGATGCAACGGGGGTCGTCGCGATTCTTTCGAAGCCATTCTTCACCCTCTCAACCGGCTGTTGATCGGTCAACGTCACCGCCTTCATGCCCGCTACCTGTCCCGGGTGGTGCGTCGGTGAGCGGACACGATCCTTCACCGGGATCACTCCGTCACCGGCCGGCCGAGTAGAAGATTGGCAGGTAAACGTTCGTGACGATGATGCAGTATCGACTTATGTCTCCGACGATCGGAACCGGCGTAGTGACAGGTCCGAGGCCGATCTCTGGCCACTTTGCGATGAGGGGTAGATCCTCCGTATCGGGGTTGTAATGCGTCGGCGTAAACACCTCTGGCTACCACGACAACCGCGATCGTGGAGCGCGCGTGAAAGGCTAGCTAGGACCGTCCCGCTGCCTGCGTGACGGAGAGTGCGGCTACTCAGGCAGCGTGTCGCCCGGGAAGCCGAGGCACGGGAGGACCTCGCAGGTCATGATTCCGGCCTGCACACACGGGTCGGCGGCCATGATCTGCCGCGCCCGTTCAAGGGGCTCAGTCATGATCGCCACGCCGGCAAAGGTGTCAGAGATGACGGGACAGAGGATCGCGATCACACCTTCGGCGCGTAACGACACCATGCGACGTTGGTGTTCAAGTTCAATCGCCCCGGCTCCGTCCTGATATCGGTCCGAGCTCCAACGAAGCTGAACCAGACTAAAGGGCTTGGCGGTCGCGGCCAGGGCTTGAATCTGGTCGTCAGTCACGTCCGAGCTCATCTCGTTCACCTCCCACCTCTTGGCGTTCGACCTCGATCAAACCCACGACCCGCTCCTGATTTCGCCCGTACGGTGCTCGAACAGCCACACGTGGCACGCTCACGCGCGTCAGCCGATCTGCTCGAAAAGGGACACGATGATCCCTTCGGGCCCACGCACGTAGGCCATCCGCACACTGTTCTCGTACTCGCCGATGCCGCCGATGAGCCCGTACCCGTCCGCAGCCACCGCGTCAACGGCCGCCTGGAGGTCGCCGACCTCGAAGGACACGTTGCGCAGCCCGAGCTCGTTGGCCATCGCCGTGGGCGATCCGGGTTCGTGGTCGGGCGTGACGAAGGCCGCGAGCTCCAGCCGGGACCCTCCGTCGGGCGGCCGCAGCATCGCGATCTCACAGTGCGCGCCGGGGATACCGCAGACGGTCTCCACGAACTCGCCCTCGACGGATCCGGTGCCCTCTAACTCGAGGCCCAGTCCGACGAAGAACGCCGTTGCCGAGTCGAGGTCCGCGACGGTGATGCCGATGTGGTCGAAACGTTGTACGTGTGCCATGGGATCCATCCTCCGGTTGTTGTCTTGTGTTGTCTTGCCGATTCGATGCTGGGACGGAGCCGGTGCCGGGATCTCGACATGTTCTTGCCGCAAAGCTGCGGTCAGCCCAGGGTTTCGAAAGATCGTTCGGGACGACAGGTTGCTGTCGCGGCTGGAAGACGCGGGAACGCCCCTGGTGCGTGACGGTCCCCGTGAACCTCTCGCGGCCTTTCGTTGAGTGCGTGTCCCCTACTGGCATCTGAGGGTCGAAGCCCATCCTCAAAATGCCGTCCTGACGCGTAATCGATCGGTCCACACGCCCGATCCCGCCAGTACCGTGCGTGTCGCTGGCCGTGCCGCCGGAGCAGAAGGGTGAGTCGCGGTAGTTGATCCGTCACCGGCAAAGCGGGGTCACCGGTGGGCATCTTGTGAACAAGTGGCTCGTAGTGCGCGAGAATTCGACAATGACGAGGTCGGACTCAGAAGAGAACCGGTCAGACCCGGGTCTGGTTCAGCTCAGCTCCCGCGCTGTCCACCCCTCAGCAGTCTTGGCTGCACCTTCACAGTCGGAGCGGTTCGATGCCGTATGTGCCGGTGTAGGCGTCGTGCAAGGTGGCCGGTCGCCAGCGAACTGATCGTGTACCTGGCAACGAGCGCGCTGATCTGCCGAGGTCGGGGAAGACGGGTGTGACTCATCCGACCTTTGACTTCAAGTACTTGAAGTTCCTAGCGTCGATGGTGTGAGTGCACAAACCACCCCACGCGACTACACGATCAAGGACGCGGCCGCCCTGACCGGACTTCCGGCCAGCACACTGCGCTACTACGAGTCGGTCGGGGTGATCGCGCCGATCAGCCGCGGGGAAAGCAGTAAACACCGGGTCTACGACGAGAACGACCTGGGCCAGCTGTTGGCCGTCGCATGCCTGGCAGCGACCGGGATGTCGGTGAACGATATGAAGGAGTACGTCGCCAACGGGCAACTCGGGGCCGAGGCCGCCCCCGCACAAGTCGCGTTGCTGACCGAACGCCGGCAGCAACTTGCACGCGAGGCCCAACAGATCGCCCTTCGTCAACGCTACGTCGACCTCAAAATCGACTACTGGCACGCGATCGACGCGGGCGACGAGCACCATGCCGCGCTCCTCGGTGCCGAGGCGAGCGCACTGGCCGACGAACTCCACCACACCAAGAAGCGATAACCCCACCCAATTCGCCCGGTGCGCCCCTCGACTGCTGCGCCACCGGTTACTCAGCCCTGCCCTGCTCACCACCACTGTGACCCCCAGAGAAGAAGGAAGATCTGCCATGCGTGTCAACGCGTACGCCGCCCCCGCCGCGGGCCAGCCGCTGGTCCCCACCACCATCGAGCGCCGCGACGTCGGCCCTGACGACGTCCTCATCGAAATCCAGTACGCCGGCATCTGCCACTCCGACATCCACACCGTCAACGGCGACTGGGGCCCGCAGCCCTTCCCGGTGGTGCCCGGCCACGAGATCGTCGGCATCGTCACCGAGGTCGGCGCCGACGTCACCCGCCACAACGTCGGGGACCGCGTCGGCGTCGGCTGTCTGGTCAACTCCTGCGGTCACTGCACCAACTGCCAGAGTGGCGACGAGCAGTACTGCGCCAACGGCATGGTCCCCACCTACGCCGGCGTCGACCGCGACGGCACCACCACCCAGGGCGGCTACTCCACTCATGTCGTCGTCGACGCCGATTACGTCCTTTCCGTACCGGAGAGCCTGGACCCGGCCGCCGCAGCTCCGCTTCTGTGCGCCGGCATCACTACGTACGCCCCGCTGCGCCGCTGGGGTGCCGGTCCCGGCAAGAAGGTCGCCATCGTCGGCCTCGGCGGGCTCGGGCACATGGCCGTCAAGATCGCCCACGCCCTCGGCGCCGAGGTCACCGTGCTCTCCCAAACTCTGAAGAAGCAGGAGGACGGACTGCGCCTCGGCGCCGACGCCTACTACGCCACCTCCGACCCCAACACCTTCGAGCAGCTCGCCGGCCGATTCGACCTCATCATCAACACGGTCAGCGCCAGCATCGACCCCAACGCCTACCTCGGCCTGCTCGCCGTCGACGGCACCCTGGTCAACGTCGGCGCCCCAGCCGAACCGCTCAGCCTGAACGTGATGTCACTGATCGGCGGCCGCCGCAACTTCGCCGGATCGATGATCGGCGGCATCACGCTCACCCAGGAGATGCTCGACTTCTGCGCCACCCACGGCATCGGATCCGAAGTCGAGGTGATCCCCGCCGACCGAGTCAACGAGGCATACGAGCGGGTCCTCGCCTCGGACGTCCGATACCGGTTCGTCATCGACACCGCCACCCTGAACTGACCCCACCGTGAACGCCCGCCGCAGACAAGTTCCGGCGGGCGTTCACCCACACCACAAAAGTGCACGGCGGGAATCAGTTCGGATCCCACGGCGATTGTTCGAGACTGTTGAGCTCATCGAGAGCCTGGTCGACGGCGGTGGTCAGGATCCGGAAGTCTGTGCCCTCCCACGCCTGGAGGCGGTCCCGTACGTAGGCGGGCATGGGAGTCACGCACGAGAATTGCTGCAGTTCGTCGCTCACGTCCTCATCCTGGGGCGAGCGGTTTGCGACCAGGATTCTTGCCCCACGGCGGCGTTGAGGAGAGCTGGTAACACCCGCGGCGCCGAGAACGGATCTCTTGTCAACTTTCCGGCCCTGTGCCGAGCAACTGCGCCGCACCATCTCCCCTGGTCCGCTCAACCAGCTGGCGCGGGAATCTCGAAAGTCGCCAGCGCACAAGCGAATCCCGGTCACTGGGCCACCGATTCTTGTGATGCACTCTCATCATGCTGCGCCGAATCATGTTTCGGCCTTTCGGTGAAGAGCTGGAGCAGCACCCCGAACAGGGCGCAGCCAGACATGACGAAGAAGCAGACGATGTACCCCCCACGCTCACCCCATCCACCGCTGAGAGAGATCAGTTTGCCCATGAAGAGCGGTGCAATACCTCCGCCGACGAACATTGCCGTGGTGATGATGCCGTTTGCGGTGGACACGGCGCCTTCTGGTGCGGCATCAGAGGCGGCTGCGTAGTAGATCGGCCACACAGCGTTAGCGACCAGACCAAACGCCAACTGGATGAGGACAACCAAGAGCGAGGATGTGGCGAGGTAGAAGCAGGCCACGCTGACAGCCATCCACATACCGCACACCACGATGGTGGTACGCCGGCCGATGACATCGGACAGGGTCGGCCACAGCACCTGCCCAAGAATGCCGGTGAGGGCGAATACGACACTGAGTCCGGCTGATTCGGCTAGTGACAGTCCGACGACGTTGTACAGATACGCCGGGAGGACAACGTTGACGCCCATGTAGACGATCTGGGTCAGCATTGTGGTGAGTGCCGTCAAGTTGATGTTCCGGTTCCGGAAGCACGCTGCGGTAGGTCCCCGTTCGCCGTTTGCGCGTACCTGAACCTGGTCGCGGTCCGGCGGGGTCAATCCCTGCGCGGAAATGTGCTCGTAGAGAGTGTCGATCTTGTCTGCGGTGGAGTACCGACCCCAGAAAATCATCACTGGTACTGCGATCATCAGGCCCAGAAACAGCGTGTACGACCAATTCGCGGGACCGAACATGGCCAGCACAGCGGCGGCGGAGAGGCCGCTGAGAAGCGACCCGATCGGGTATCCGGTGTGGTGCACGCCGAGAGCAAAGCCTCGGCGTTCTTTCGGCCACCATTCGGCGGTGTTGCTGATACCCACCGGCTCACCCCAGCCTGCACCGAGATTGACGCCGACCCGCAGGATGATGAAGGCGATGAGGTGCGAGCTCGCCGCCTTGAACCCGGAGACGAACGACAGGGCCGTGTATCCAATGACGAGAGGTACTTGGAACCGGGCACGTCTCCAGCCGCCGCCGTACTTGTCACTCAGCGTCGATCCGGGAATCGCCAAGACGGCGAGAGAGAGCATGATCAGCGAGGCGATCACGCCCCATGCTTCCGGGCTGAGGTCGAACTGCTCGGAGATCGTGGGTCCCAGGCGGAGAATGATCTCGCGGTCGTACGCATTGAGGATCCAGATCAGCCAGCACACGGCTAGTGAGATCCAGGAGTATTTGTGGGTGTTGCGCAGCGATCCGCGTCGTGAGGGGCGTGCCATGAGGTGTCCTTGGTCTGTGCGTGCTCGGCGCTATGCGCCGAAGCGGTGTTCCCGGACGCCACGTACGCCGAGGCCGTGGATGGCGAACAGGGATCCGCGCAGTTGTCCGTCGTCGGGGAATCTGGGCAGCGGCGGTTTCGCCATCGAAGTGACGAACAGGGTGTCGAGGTTCGGTCCACCGAACATGACACTGGTCGGCTTGAGTACGGGGAAGTCGATGGTGCGGTCGACCGTTCCATCCGGCGCGTATCGGATGATCCTGCCGCCGTAGACCAGGGCTTGCCAGAGGTAGCCGTCCGCGTCGACGGTCGCCCCGTCCGCCGCGCCGCCGAAACTGGTGTCGACGTGGGCGAAGGTGCGGCGGTTGGCGACTTCACCGGTGGCGAGGTCGTAGTCATAGGCCCAGATTTCGCCGGTCCAGGTGTCGGAGAAGTAGAGCGTCCTGCCGTCCGGGCTCCAGCACGGTCCGTTGGAGACGGTGATGCCCTCGTCCAGGACAGCGAGGGATCCGTCGGGGCTGTAGCTGTAGAGCCTGCCGCTGGGCGAATCTTCGAGGGTGTCCATCGAGCCGAAGACGAAGCGGCCGGCCCGGTCCACCTTGCCGTCGTTGAGGCGGTTGTTCGGCAGGCCCGGTTCGGGATCGACCAGGGCTGCGAGGTGGCCCGTCTGCAGGTCGAGGTTCCAGAGCCCGTTTTGCAGAGCGACAAGCGCGTTCGCGCCATCCTGGCACACTGCCATGGACCCGATCTTCTGGCCGACCTCCCATGCCCGGATGTGTGATCCCTGTGCCGTCGAGCGGAAGATTCTGCCCTCCGCGCTGTCGATCCAATAGAGAAGTTGCTGCTCGACATCCCACAGCGGTCCCTCGCCAAGCGTGGTCTTCAGATCTGCGACGACGTCGATGCTGAAACTACTGCGCATGGTCGTACTCCTCGGCTCTGACGGAGTCCTGACCGTAGCGATGTCGGGCATGGGCTGCTCCATTTCATGGGCGGTAAAAAGGCAGGGCGCGGACGGTGCGCCACGAGCGGCGCGGGGAAGAACGCTAGAAGCACCGGTCAAGTTCAGCAACGTTAAGTTGTGACGTGCATCATTCGCGAACCGTCTGACCCTTGCCGTCACTTCGGCACGCTCTGCATGCGCGGTCACGGCCCCTCCAACGGGCGCCAAGGGAGTCTTTCAACTTAACGTTGCTTAATGATTCGGGTCACACTTAACGTCGATGTATCCGATCAGTGAGGAGGAGGTGAACCAGTGAGAACAGCCAATGTAGGCAGCGGCAGGCAGCGGCCCCCTCGGGTGTCCGCGGCCGATGTCGCGCGTGCGGTCGGCGTCTCGCCGGCCACCGTCTCCTACGTGATGAACGGGCGATCGGGGGTGTCGGAGGAGACTCGGGAACGGGTTCTCGAGGTCGCGGAGGAGCTCGGACACACCTCGAGTGCCCGCGCGAACCGTCTCCGCTCGCATCAGTCCCGGGTGATCGGGCTCGTGCTGACCGATATCGCCAACCCGTTCTATACCGAGATCGCGGCGGGGACCATCGACGCCGCCCGCGCCCGCGGGTACGAGGTGTTCCTTGCCCACACGCAGGAAGATCCCGACACGCTGCGGTCCGTCGTGGACGCGATGATCGCACGGCACGTCGACGGTGTCGTGGTCACCGTCCTGCACCCCGACGACGGTGACGTCGTCCGGTCGCTGCGCAGCGCCCGTATCCCGCTGATCCAGCTGTCCCGGCGCATCGAACGGGTCGAGGCCGACTTCGTCGGAATCGATGACCGAGCTGCGGCGTCGGAGATGATGGAACACGTTGTCGGGCACGGGTATCGGGACATCGTCACGATTGTAGGGCCGCGCACCTCGAGTGCGTCTGCCGCCCGGGAGGAGGGGTTTACACGTACTGCCGAAGCTCATGGCATTCGCAGTATCGCCTCGCATCGCATCAGCACCTACCTCAGTGAGCAGGGCGGTTATGCGGCGGTCGAAAAACTCCTCGCGCACAAGGCCCTCCCGAGGGTGATCGTCTGTGGCAGCGACGCTATTGCGCTCGGCGCGATCAGCGCCCTGCGTGCGCACTCGATCACCGTGCCCGGTGATGTCGCCGTCACCGGTTTCGACGGCCTCTTCCCCGGAGCCTCCCCGTTGGTCGAATTGACCACCGTCAACCAGCCGCGGCGAGAGATGGCCGAGCAGGCTCTCGAGCTTCTCACCCGCCGGATCGACGGTGCCGGGGGCTCGTACCAGTCCGTTCTTCGCGCCCACCAACTCCGCATCGGTATCACCTGCGGATGCCCACGAAAGGATCCCACGGCCACCCCCTAGTGGCCGGGCCCGCCTCCCGAGCGTGCCAGAACCAACTTCATTCCCCACCCGGACTGTCGTTTCTCACACCATCCGGGGGTCCTCCCGACCGAGTTCTCCGGAGCGCTCCGCTCACGGGGACCACCTCTCGACACCCTGAGAAGGGCTTTGCCATGTCTGAAAACCACACTCCGGCGGCCTCCGCGCCTCCCGGTGAAGAACTGAACAGGCTCATCTTCCGCAAACTGATGCCGCTGCTGATCGCCGCGTACATCATCGCGTTCATCGACCGCACCAACATCGGCCTGGCCAAACATCATCTCGAAGCCGATCTGGGAATTTCCGCCGCCGCATACGGTTTGGGTGCGGGATTGTTTTTCCTCGCGTATTCGCTGTGCGAGGTGCCGAGCAACCTCATCATGTACCGAGTCGGCGCCCGGCTGTGGATCACCCGCATTATGGTCACGTGGGGTCTGCTCTCGGCGGCGATGGCATTCGTCGAAGGTCCCACCTCCTTCTACATCCTGCGAGTGCTTCTCGGTGCGGCCGAGGCGGGGCTGTTCCCCGGCGTGATGCTCTACCTCACCTATTGGTTCGGCCGGGAACAACGTGCCCGCGCGAACGGGTCGTTCCTGGTCGCGGTCTGCCTGGCAAACATCCTGGGAGCGCCCATCGGTGGCGCACTGCTCGGATTGGATGGGCTGTTCGGCTGGCACGGCTGGCAGTGGATGTTCGTCCTCGAGGGAATTCCGGCAGTGATCCTTGCCGTCGTGGTGTTCAAATACCTGCCCAACGGTCCTCTCGACGCGAAGTGGCTCGACCCGAAGCAGGCCCGCGACCTTACCGCCCGTCTGGCCAAGGAACAACAGGAGGGCGCCGCCGCCTCGGGCACGCACTCGTTCGCCGGCGTCTTCAAGGACAAGCAGATTCTGCTGGTCATCGCGGTGTACTTCACGCATCAGATCGCGGTCTACAGCCTCACCTACTTCCTACCCAGCATCATCGGCGAGTGGGGGGAGATGTCGGACCTGACCATCGGGTTGCTCACCGCCCTCCCGTGGGTGGCGGCGGCGATCGGCACCCTCGTCCTGCCCCTGTACGCCACCGACGGTCGACGCTCCCGCAAGATCCTCTTCGGCGGAATGACGTCCATGGTCGTCGGATTCACGATCGGTGCCGTCTCGAGCCCGGCACTGGCCCTGGTCGGATTCTGTATCGCGGCCGCCACCTTCTTCGTCGTCCAGTCGATTCTCTTCGCCGTGCCCGCGTCCCGCCTCGCCGGCGCCGCCTTGGCGGGCGGATTGGCTTTGGTCAACACCCTCGGCATCCTCGGCGGCTTCGTGGGCCCCTTCGCGATGGGACTCATCGAAACGGCCACCGACAACCCGTCGGCAGGGCTGTGGTTCGTCATCGCCCTCGTCGCCGTCGGCGCCGCGGTCAGCCTCAACCTCAAAATCCAGGACCCCCAGATGAACGGCAACAAGAAAGAAAGCCAGGTCAAAGCATGAATGAGCGCATTCTCATCGTCGGCGCGGGGGCCATCGGCGGAGTCACCGCCGCCCATCTCGCCCGCGCCGGCCACGACGTCGTCGTACTCGACGCCAACACCGAACACGTCCGGCTGATGAACTCCCCCGGTCTCCGGTTCGACGAACTCGGCGTCACCTCGCACATCACGATCGCTGCCGTCGATACCGCCGACGACCTCGAGGGACGCTTCGACTACGCGCTCGTCACCCTCAAGGCACCCTATCTGGATGTGGCACTGACCCCACTCGTCCGTGGCGGCCTGGTCGACACCTACGTCTCTCTCGGAAACGGGCTGGTACAGAACAATGTTCAGGCCATGGTCGGCGCGGATCGGTTGGTCATCGGTATTACCGAGTGGGGCGCGACGAACCTCGGCGCCGGTCATCTCGCCCAGACCACCGTCGCACCGTTCGTCGTGGGGGAGGTCGACGGCCGCAGTACCGAACGCATCGAGCGCCTGGCTCGTATCCTCGGCGCGGCGGCCGAGGTGCACATCTCCCACCGCATCGTCGGGCAGATCTGGTCGAAGCTGCTGCTCAACAGCACCTTCTCCGGACTCGGTGCGGTCACCGGACTGCTCTACCGCGACATCGTTTCCGATCCGCTCGGGCGGGAAGTCGCCTACCGGCTGTGGACCGAGGCATACGACGTCGCGACCGCAATCGGTGTCGATCTCGACGAGATCGTGGGCGTCCGGCCCGAGCAGCTCGTGGTCCGGTCCGGCGACGACCTCAGTCGCGCCGACGCCGCACTGGCCATCCTGATGAACCGACTCGGGGCGACCAAGGCATCGATGCTCCAAGACCTCGAACGCGGCGCGATTACCGAGGTCGACGTCATCAACGGCGGCGTCGCCGCGACCGCCGCATCCGCCGGTATTCCCAGCCCGCTGAACACCCGCATCGTCGAGCTCGTGCACGACTGCGAACGCGGCCTCCGCACGCCGGGCCGCGACACCCTGACGGCGCTGGCCACCGTTCCCGCCTGACAACACCGCCACCACCCGCCCTACCCAATCCCTATCCAGGAGCCGAAACATCATGAACGACACAGTCATCATCACCTGTGCGCTGACCGGCGGCATGACCGTCCCCGCCCAGAGCAAGGCCATCCCGATCACCGTCGACCAGATCGTCGAGGAGGGTGTCAAGGCCGCCGAGGCCGGCGCCTCCGTCCTGCACGTGCACGTGCGCGAAGAAACGACCGGACGCCCCGTCGCCGACCTCGATTTGTTCGAACGCGCCCTGTCCGAGCTGCGCAAGCACACCGACGCCGTCCTTCAGCCCACCACGGGCGGTGGCCGCGGGATGACCGTCGAAGAGCGCGCCTCGGTCCTGAAGTTCCGCCCCGAGATGGCAACCTTCAACGCCGGCAGCTTCAACTTCGGCTTGTTCCCTGTCGCCGCCCGTGATTTGCCGTTCGCCGACTGGGAGCGCGAATACCTGGAGGGCACCACCGATTACATCTTCAGGAACACTTTTGCCGACATGACCTACATGGCCGAGCAGATGCGCCAGTCCGATACCCGCCCGGAGATCGAGGTCTACGATGTCGGCCAGATCTACAACCTCGAGCAGTTGGTCAAGGACGGGGTACTCGAGGCGCCGTTCAACCTGCAGTTCGTGCTCGGCGTCCTCGGTGCGAATGCCGCCGAACCCGACCAGCTCATCCACATGCTGCGCACTGCCGAGCGTGTTCTCGGCAAGGATTCGTTCACCTGGTCGGCCGCCGGAGTGGGCTACCGCGGTGAGTTCAACCTTGCCGCAATGTCCTTGATGCTCGGCGGCAACGTTCGAGTCGGTCTCGAGGACAACCTCCGCGTGAGCAAGCGCGAGCAGGCCACCTCCAATGCGCAATTGGTGACGAAGGTGGCGGACCTGGCCTCGATGTTCGACCGCACCCCCGCGACACCGGATGAGGCACGTGCGCATCTGGGTCTCAAGGGTTCGTCCTCAGTGGCGTTCTGATTCCTCTATGTCGCAGGCCTTCTCGAGCACCGAAGGGGAACGGGTGAGTACTCCGTCCGTACTAAGGGCCACCGGCCATGTGGTGGTGGCGCCCGACAAGTTCAAGGGCTCCGCTACGGCAGCGTGCGCCGCAGCCGCCGTCGCGCGCGGGTTGCGTTCCGCCGCACCGAACTTGACGGTGGTCGAGTTCCCGATCGCCGACGGCGGCGAGGGCACGGTCGAGGTGATGATCAGGCAGGGCTACACAGCCGTCACGTGCCCGGTCACTGGGCCACTGCAGCAGACGCTCACCGCAACCTATGCGCTGCGGGGTGATACCGCGGTGATCGAGATGGCCTCAGCGGCGGGCCTGTCCCACCTCGGTCACCATGGGCCGACCCCCACCACCGCACGGACGGCGTCCACCCGCGGTGTCGGGCAGCTGATGGTGGATGCACTCGACCGAGGGGCGCAGCGGATCGTCCTCGGCGTCGGCGGCAGTGCGTCCACCGACGGCGGCGCCGGCGCGCTGAGTGCGCTCGGGGCGCGCATCCTCGATGCCGACGGGGACCCGCTCTACCCGTGCGGCCAGGACCTGGCCGCCGCGGACGTCCTCGACGTCGATTCGCTCGATCCGCGGCTGCGGGACATCGAGGTGATCGTTGCCTGCGACGTCGACAACCCACTCACCGGGCGGCACGGCGCGGCGGCGGTCTACGGGCCGCAAAAGGGTGCCGACCCGCACACCGTGGCCCGACTCGATCACGCACTGGGCCGCTGGGCCGACGTGGTCGAGCAGGCTGTCGGCCGGGATGTTCGGGACCGGCCCGGTGTGGGGGCGGCAGGCGGATTGGCGTTCGCCATGGCCGCGATCCTCGGAGCGCGGCTGACCTCGGGTATCGACCTCCTCCTGGAACTGACCTCGTTCTCCGAGGTGGTGCGGGGGGCGGCGTGCGTCGTCGTGGGAGAGGGATCTCTCGATGGGCAGAGCCTGCGCGGCAAGGGCCCCGTCGGCGTCGCCCGGGCCGCCCGGCAGGTCGGGGTACCAGCGGTAGCCGTGGCGGGCCGTTGCGTCGTCACCGCCGACGACGCCCGCGCCGCCGGCTTGGATGCTGTGTACACCCTCACCGATCTCGAACCCGACGAAAGCCGCTGCATGGCCAATGCGGAAAGCCTTCTGGAGCAGGCCGGTGCGGGCATCGCCCACGGCCGGTGGTCTTCTCGACCGGCCCGCAGACTCGGCACGATCGGCGCCGCACCCGCCCCTACCCCCACGCCCTAGCCGCGACTTCCAAGGAGACCAATGGATACCACTCTCGACTCGGCAGTTGCGGAACGCCGCACCACCCCTTACCTCGACGCCACCGCCCTGTCATCACTGCGGCGCGCGAAGATCGTGTGCACGCTCGGGCCCGCCACCGCCACGGACGAGCGCACCCGCACACTCGTCGAAACCGGGATGGACATCGCCCGACTGAACTTCAGCCACGGCGACCACACCGACCACGAAGCCAACTACCGCCGCGTCCGCGCCGCAGCCGACAACACCGGCCGAGCCGTGGGAATCCTCGCGGACCTGCAGGGACCGAAGATCCGCCTCGGCCGCTTCGCCGACGGCGGGGCGGTGTGGGCGACCGGCGAACAGGTCCGGATCACCGTCGAGGACTGCGCGGGCACCCACGACCGGGTCTCGACCACCTATACCCACCTCGCCCAGGACGCGCGGCCCGGTGACCGACTGCTGGTCGACGACGGCAAGATCGCACTGACCGTCATCGACGTCGACGGCAACGACGTCGTGTGCCGGGTCACCGAGGGCGGCCCGATCAGCAACAACAAGGGCGTTTCCCTGCCTGGGATGAACGTGTCCGTCCCGGCGCTGTCGGACAAGGACATCGACGACCTCGAGTTCGCCCTGCGGCTCGGGGTGGACCTGATCGCCCTGTCGTTCGTGCGGTCCCCGTCCGACATCGACCGGGTCCACGACGTGATGGACCGGGTCGGCCGGCGGGTGCCGGTGATCGCGAAGATCGAGAAGCCGGAGGCCGTTGACGACCTCGAGGCGATCGTGCGCGCCTTCGACGCGGTCATGGTCGCGCGCGGCGACCTCGGGGTGGAGGTTCCCCTCGAGCAGGTGCCGCTGGTGCAGAAGCGGATCGTGCAGATCGCGCGGGAGAACGCTCGACCGGTGATCGTGGCCACGCAGATGCTCGAGTCGATGATCGACAACTCCCGGCCGACCCGGGCCGAGGCGTCGGATGTGGCCAACGCGGTCCTCGACGGCGCCGACGCGGTGATGCTGTCCGGTGAAACCTCCGTCGGCGCATATCCGATCGAGACGGTCGCGACGATGGCGCGGATCCTCTCCGCCGTCGAACGCGAGTCCACCACCGTCCCCGCCCTGACGCACACTCCCCGCACCCACGGCGGGGTGATCTCGTTCGCCGCCCGCGACATCGGCGAACGCCTGGGCGCCGCAGCGCTGGTGGCGTTCACCCAGTCCGGGGACACCGTGCGACGACTCGCCCGGCTCCACACCCCGCTGCCGCTGCTGGCATTCACCCCGGTACCCCAGGTGCGCAACGAACTCGCCCTCACCTGGGGCACCGAAACCTTCCTCGTCGACCCGGTCGAATCGACCGACGAGATGATCCGCCAGGTCGACACCGCCCTCCTCCGGCTGGGCCGCTACCGGCGCGGCGACCTCGTCGTCATCGTCGCCGGCTCACCCCCACACACCGTCGGATCCACCAACCTCATCCACGTCCACCGCATCGGCGAGAACGACTTCACATCCGCCCAGCCTTATCCCGGCACGAATCATCGGCGACTCGACACCGAGGAGCTGCAGCGGTGAGGATTTCCCTGACCCCAGGCGATCAGGACATCGCAGAGGATGTGTGGATCGCGCCGAACGCCACCGTCGTAGGAACTGTGCGAATCCGGTCGGGGGTGGGTATCTGGTATGGCGCAGTGGCCCGCGGCGATGCGGAGAGGATCGACATCGGTGAGCGGACGAACATCCAAGACGGCTGCGTCCTCCACGCAGATCCCGGGTTCCCGCTCGTCATCGGCACAGGGGTGTCGGTGGGGCACAACGCGATCCTGCACGGCTGCACGATCGGCGACGACGTCCTGGTCGGAATGGGTGCGACGGTGATGAACGGCGCCCGCGTCGGGGCGGGCACCCTGATCGCCGCCAACGCCCTGATCCCCGAGGGAATGCAGATTCCACCCGGGACGCTCGTCGCCGGCATCCCCGGAAAGGTCCGGCGTGCTCTGACAACACAGGAACTGGCTGCCATACGCACCAACGCGGACCACTACGCGCAGGCTCGTGTACGTCACGCGGCAGCGACAGGCACAGGCACAGGCACAGGCACAGGCACAGGATCACCGACCTCTGCCTGGCGTCACGGTGCACCTCGAATCTGAGCGATGAGTCCGCCGACGAGGGGGTCCACTCGACGAATCGCCGGGGTGGGGGCGACCGCATCACAGTGAAAGGACTGGCGGGTTCCGCCGTGCGCGTCCTCGAGAGATGACAGTCCGCAGGCCTAAGCGGTTCGGTGCGATGCGTGTCTTCCGACGTTCGAATGTTTCTCGGCCGAGCGCGCCCTATACGCGTCGTGCGGTGGTCTCTCGCACCTGAATCCCGTACGGCAGTAGCTCTTTGCGTGCGGGTCCCTTGTCGCCGGCGAGACGTTGAAGAAGCATGCGTGCGGCGCGTTGGCCCATCAGATCCCGCGGCACGGTCACGGTGCTCAACTGGAGGGGGCCGGCGCTGGAAAAGCTCATGTCGTCGAACCCGGTCAGCGCCAGGTCTTCCGGCACGCGCTTGCCGATTTCGCGGGAGACGTCGAGAACGCCGAGCGCGATCATGTCGTTACCGCAGACGACGGCCTCTATCTCAGGGTGTTCGGCGAAGAGTGCTCGGGCGCGCAATGCACCGGCCGGTCGGGTCAACTCCCCCCACACGTCGGGTTCGTTGACCGCGCGCAAACCCGCTTTGGCCAAGGCGTCACGGTATCCGTTCATGCGGTTGACCGACACGCTCGAGGTGTCCGGGCCGCCGAGGATGGCGACCTTGCGACGCCCGGTGGCAACCACGTGGGAGGCCATTTCGAACGAGGCGGAGTAGTCGTCGATGCCGACCCAGTCGGACGGTTCGTCTTCGATCTGCCGGTAGAGCTGCACGACGGGGATGTTCTCGTGGCGGAGCTTGTCGAGGAGTGGTTTGTCGGCGGCGACGAGCGAGGTGAAGATCAGGCCGCTGCAGTTCCGGTCGACCTGCGCGAACGCGACGTCCGATTGCCGCGAACCGTCCACGCCGACGTGGGAGACGAACACCTCGTAGCCTTCTTCGGCGGCGGCGGCGACCACTCCCCCGGCGACCTCGGTGTAGAACGGGTTGGCGATGTCCGCCAGGAGTAACCCGATTGCTTTCGTGGTTCCCGAGCGCAGTTCCCGGGCGATCCTGCTGGGTCGAAACCCCATCTCCTCGGCGATGGCAAGGATCCGCTGGCGGCTCTCGTCGCTGACCCCGGGCGCCCCGCTGAGTGCATAGGAGACCGCGGCAGCAGACACCCCCGCCTTGCGGGCGACATCGCTCATCGTCACTCGCCGGGAGCGGCCACCGTTGGACGTACTGCCTGCGCCGCGGGACGTATCAGTCACGCGTGCCAGCTTACGCGGTTAAGTAATGCTTCCAGGAGGTGACGCCGCGAAGAGTCCTGCACAAGCGGCAGCACTGATTCGTTTAAGTTACCCGTAAATCCGCCAATGACTACTTAAGAACTCCGACGACTGCCCGGCCTTGGCTCATTTATCCAGTTAACGGCCCGCTGAAGCCCTGAAACATCACCGCTTGTGCGTTGGAACACAACGATGTACCGTCACTTATGCGATTAAGCGAAAGGAGAGCATCGTGAGTTCCACCGTTGAGATGAAGAATGAAGAGGCTGTGCCCTACACGGGTCCGAAGCCGTACGGGATGAGTGACGACCTGATCGTTCCGGGTGCACTGGATCTGGACTGTGACGAGCGGCTGTGGGTTCCGCAGTCGCAGGATGTCGAGTTCCGCCCGCTGGTGTTGTCGGCGAGTCAGGGCTATTTCGTGAACATTCTGCGGGTGCGCCGCTCGGGCATCCTGTCCCGCCACCGGCACGCCGGGGCAGTGCACGCGTTCACCCTGCGTGGCCGCTGGCATTACCTCGAGTACGACTGGTGGGCAGAAGAGGGCACCTACGCGTTCGAGCCGCCCGGCGACATCCACACCCTCGAGGTCCCCGAAGACGTGACCGAGATGGCGACCCTGTTCCACGTGAGCGGTGCGTACATCTACGTCGACGTCGACGGCAACACCGTCGGCATCGAGGATGTGTTCAGCAAGATCGAGAAAGCCCGCGCGCACTACGAGAAAATCGGTCTCGGCGCCGACTACGTCGACCGCTTCATCCGCTGACACTGCGGCGGACACCGCCTGACATGGCGCAACCACACCGAGTGCCCTCGGCACTCAGGGGCGGTGTCCGCCGGCATCTCACCCTCTTTCATCCGTCAGCCCGGCAGCGGGCGAAAGTTAGCAGGTTCCCCATGCGAGCTCTGACCAAGAGAAGTGCCACTCCCCACGACGTCCTGGTGCAGGATCTGCCCAAGCCCGAACCGGGCCCGGGACAGGTGCGGGTTCGCACCGAGGCCTGCGGGCTGTGCGGCAGCGACGTGCACGCCTGGCGTCACGACACCGGCTACGAATGGATCCGCCCCCCGGTCGTGCTCGGACACGAGGCGGTCGGATACGTCGAAGCCCTCGGCGAGGGCGCCGACCCGACCTGGCTCGGCAAACGCGTTGTCCCCGTTGCCATCGACGGCTGCGGCGTGTGCGATCTGTGCGAGCGTGGTTTCCGGCAGATCTGCCCCCGGCGCACCGTGCTCGGATTGTCCTTCGACGGCGCGGCCGCCGAATCGTTCGTCGTCCCCGAGGTCCGCCTCGTCGAGGTCGACCGGCATCTGCCGGCGTCGACCCTGGCGCTGACCGAACCACTGTCGGTCGCCTGCCGCGCCGTCGCGCACATCGAGAACGCCGCCGACGGCCCCACCAGGGTGGTGGTGTCCGGGCCCGGACCGATCGGAACAATGGCCGCCCTCGTCCTCGCCCAGCGCGGCCACGACGTCGTGCTCTCCGGGGTCGGCAACGATGAGAACGCGCGATTGCCGCTCGCCCGCGCGCTCGGTCTACGCACCGTGATCGCCGGCCGGGACGAGCTACCGTTCATCCCCACCGCCTGGGTCGACGCCTCCGGTTCGACGGCCGCGCTCGACGCCGCCATCGCCGCGGTCCTGCCCGGCAGCCCCATCTCCGTCGTCGGCCTGTTCGCCCGCACCGGACCGGTCGACTTCAACGCCGTCACCCGCAAGGAGATTCGCCTGCAGGGCAGTTACGGATCGACCAAGGTCGACTACCGGGCCGCAGCCGACGCGATGGCCGCCGACCCGACACCGTGGCCACAACTGGTGACCGAAATTTCCCTCACTGATGCGGCTTCGGCGCTCGAACGCGCCGCGGCCGGCCACGACATGAAGGTCGTGCTCGTCCCATGACCACACCGGACCCCACCCCTGTCCCGAAAGGACACGCCATGTCCACACCCGACATTGCGGCCGAACCCGCTACCCACGCGGCCGGGCGCACCTCGATCGTCAAGGTCGCCTTCGCCAGCATGATCGGCACGGCCGTCGAATGGTATGACTTCTTCCTCTACGGCTCGGCCGCCGCGCTCGTCTTCGGGCCCCTGTTCTTCCCCGACAGCGAACCGGCCACCGCCACCCTGCTCGCCTTCGCCACGTTCGCGGTGGGCTTCTTCGCCCGCCCGCTCGGCGGAATCGTCTTCGGCCACTACGGTGACAAACTCGGACGCAAGAAAATGCTGGTCGTCAGCCTGCTCATGATGGGCGCCGCGACCTTCGCCATCGGCCTGCTGCCGACCTTCGCGAGCATCGGTATGGCCGCACCACTGCTGTTGATCGGCTGCCGACTACTGCAGGGCTTCGCCGTCGGCGGCGAATGGGGCGGAGCGGTCCTGATGGCCGCCGAACACGGCGACAACGACCGCCGCGGCTTCTGGACGTCGTGGACCCAGGCCGGCGTACCCCTCGGGAACCTGCTCTCCGCGGTGGTGCTGTGGGTGCTGGCCATGTTCCAGAGCGACGAAGCCTTCGATTCCTGGGGCTGGCGAATTCCCTTCCTGCTCAGCGCCGTTCTCGTTCTCATCGGGTTGTGGATCCGGCTGAGCATCGAAGAATCCCCGGTCTTCGCCGCCAACAAGAAAGCCCTCGAGAACCACAAGGCCGAGCACGCACCGATCATCGAGGTCCTGCGCAAATACCCCCGCGAGGTCCTCATCGCGATGGGCCTGCGGCTGGTGGAGAACACCTCGTACTACATCTTCACGGTCGTGGTGATGACCTACATGGTCACCTACCTGGATATGCCCAAGAGCGCCGCCATCGCCGGTGTGCTGATCGCCTCCGTCGCGCAGTTCTTCCTCACCCCGATCATCGGCGCCCTGTCCGACCGGGTCGGCCGGCGACCGCTGTACTTCACCGGCGCAGTCGGTGCCGGCATCTGGGGCTTCGTGTTCTTCCCCCTCATCGACACCGGAAACCAAACCGTCATCGCGGCGGCCATCTTCATCGGGCTGATCTTCACCACCCTGATGTACGCGCCGCAGGCGGCGATGTTCTCCGAACTGTTCGGCACCAGCGTCCGCTACAGCGGCGCCTCCCTCGGCTACCAGCTCGCGTCCGTCTTCGCCGGCGGCCTCGCCCCCGTCATCGCGGTCGCACTGCTCGGCACCGTCGAGGAAAAGAACACCATCGCCGTCAGCATCTACCTCGCCGTCCTGGCCGTGATCACCATCATCGCCGTGATCGCCGCCAAGGAAACCGCCCGCACCTCCCTCGAACACGACCGGGTCCTCGACGAGGCCACCCGCACCTGATAGCCGCCGGGCCGGTGTGCGGTGCTCACCCCGCACACCGGCCCGGCCACCAGTCGTCTCCCGATCCGAGTAGAAAGAGCTCTCGCATGAACGCACCTGTCCACACCCCGGTCCTGGACCTGTTCCGCCTGGACGGCAACGCCGCCCTCGTGACCGGGGCCTCGCGCGGCCTGGGCCGTGCACTGGCCATCGCTCTCGCGGAAGCAGGAGCCGACATCGTCGCCGTCGACATCGGCGACCTCGACCAGGTCGCCAAGGAGGTGCGTGCCCGGGGAGTCCGGTGCTCGACCCGCACCGCCGACCTCGGTCACCTGACGCCGGAAACCGCGACAGAGCTGATGTCCTGGGCGGGGACCGAGTTCCCGCATCCGACGATCCTGGTCAACAACGCCGGCATCATCCGCCGTGGGCCGGCGACCGAAACCACGCCCACGGACTGGTCGGCCGTGCTCGACCTCAACCTCACCACCCCATTCCTGCTCAGCCAGGCCTTCGCACGGGCCGCCCTCGACGACAACGCCGCCGCCAGCATCATCAACATCGCCTCGATCAACTCCTTCCAAGGCGGGATGGAGGTCCCGTCCTACGCCGCCTCCAAGCACGGCATCCTCGGACTGACCCGAGCTCTCGCGAACGAGTGGGCCGCACACCGCATCCGAGTCAACGCAATCGCCCCCGGCTATATGGAAACCGAGTTCACCGCCGCGCACCGCGAGGACCCCGCCCGGGCGGAGAACATGCTGCGCCGCATTCCCGCCGGCGTCTGGGGACGGCCGGAGGATCTTGCCGGCGCGGCGGTCTTCCTCGCCTCGGCCGCGTCCTCGTACGTCACCGGCACCGCCCTGTCCGTCGACGGTGGATGGCTGTCCCGATAGAACAACGACGACCCACCGGAGGACCCCCATGGCATCGACACAGCAGAACCATACCGACATCCCCGCCGCCGATGCCCGATCGTGGCTGCTCGTCTCGGCCGCCCACAGCAGACACTTCACCGAGACCAACGCCGGAGCGGCCGACGCCGTCATCTATGACCTCGAAGACGGTGTCGTCCCCTCCGCGAGACCCACGGCACGAGAAGCCCTCCACCTCTGGTTCTCTCGCGGCGGCACCGGCTGGGTCCGCATCAACCCGGCCGAAAGCGAGGACTGGAGCCGCGACCTCGACGCACTCGAGGCAACACCCGGGCTCTTGGGTGTGATGCTCGCCAAATGCGAGTCGGCAGAACACGTCACCGAGACCGCCGCCCGATTGCCCGCCCGGACCCCCGTTATGGCACTCGTCGAATCGGCACTGGGCATCGAACGCGCCTACGACATCGCCTCCGCACAGCCGACTTTCCGGATCGCCTTCGGCAGCAATGACTTCCGCCGTGACACCGGGGCCGCCGACCTCGCGCCGGCCCTGTCCTATGCCCGGGGACGGCTGGTGGTGGCAAGCCGGGCAGCGGGTCTGCCCGGCCCCATCGACGGCCCCACCCTCACCACCGCAGAGGATCCGCTCACCGACGCCCTCACCGTGACCCGCACCATGGGCATGTCAGGCAAGCTGTGCATGCACCCCGGACAAGCCCCCGTCATCAACCGCGCACTGAGCCCCACCGACACCGACATCGACTGGGCCCGCCAGATCATCGACCGACTCGGCGTCGACGGTGCGCGCATCGAAAACGGCAGTGACCTGCCGAAACTCGCCCGAGCTCGGACGATCAGCCGCCTCGCCACCGTCTTCGCACCCGCACCAATGGCCTAGCCGCAGAGCGAGCACCAGTTGTCGCCGAATGCCGACCGATTCTCTCCCCGCTTCCAAGGTGTCACCATCATGTCCGACACAGGACGCACGACGAGGGTTCCGACCACCACCGAGTTGCTCGAGGACCAGCCAAAGAACTGGGGCAAATGGGGGTCCGACGACGAGGTGTGCGCACTGAACTACCTCGGCTCCCGCGAAGCGCTCGTCGGCGTCGCCGAAGTCAGGCAGGGAAAGACGTTCACGTTGCAGGTGCAGATCGGCAACCCCAAGGGGGATCCCACCTTCCTCGGCCCTCGCGGACCGGCGCGACGGGTCAACATCATGGACCGTGGTGTATCTCGGCGGTGCCGGTCGCCCAGCAAGGCGTCGAGATCCGCAAGCGTGACATCCTGGTGGTCCACACCGGATGGCTCGAATACTTCTACAACACCCCGCGCGAGGAGTTCTACGACAACTTCAACGAGCCGGGTCTGACGTACTCACCCGAGCTGGTCGCGTGGTTCAACGACCTGGAAATCCCGAATCTCGTCACCGACACGATCGCCAACGAAGTCACCCACGACCCGGTCTCCGGCGTCTGGCTGACGCTGCACAACGCACTGATGCGCAACCTCGGAATCACCTTCGCCGAGATCATCGCCCTGCACGAACTGGCCCAGGACTGCAACGGCGACGGCCAGTACTCGTTCCTCTACACCGCAGCACCATTGAAGGTTGTCGAAGGAACCGGCGCCCCGGTCAATCCGATCGTCATCAGGAAGCCGTCCACCCGATGGAGGAATCACTGACTCGCGCGTGGGCAGGACCCACCATCGGGCGACCTCTGTAGGTTCCAGCCGAATTTGTCAGCTGAGTGCGGCGGGATTTCAACATCATTCAGTGGAGGATCCTCTCGCTGCCGCGTCGAGCGAGCAGGCCGAGGGTGTTGTTGATGCTGGTCTACGGCATCCCCAGCGACCGGGCGTTCGACGTTCGCGTTTGGCGCTCCCCGCAGACCAAATACCCGGCTCCGCGTCTGACTCCGGCGCGAGTCTGCGCACCCAGTTCGATCACCTGCTGCTCACCGTCCATAAAGGAGCCGACGCCCGGTGTAGGCGGCGGTCGCGGGCGGTGTTCTCACCCCGTGGACCCGGGACCGGAACATCCGAGCACTCCGTCATCGGGCACCGTGTCGGGTCAGCCGCCAACCGCGTTGGGCGGCTGCGTAACCGGCGAACGCGCCGAGGCACGCACTGACAATCAGGCCGGCAACCAGGAACGGCATGGGATCAACCGATTCCATGTGCAAGGCGCTAGACCCGACGTACCCCGTGGTGAAGCGCACCGGGTGCGACAACCACCGGGCAAACAGACTGGTACACACCAGGCCCGCGCCGAGCCCGAATGCCGTTCCGATCATTACAGTGTTCACACAAGATCAACTTCGCGATCACCGGCTGTGCTGTTATCGAGCGGCCCCGGCGCCGTTCGTCACGGCCATTTCGGCCCTCACCTGCACGAAATCCACGGTCGAGGCACTGGGACGGGATTTTGCCGAGCAAAAGTGTGCTCACCTGGCCTTTTGGTCGAGACGCTGGAAAGGTTTTTTCAGCAGTCACTCCACTCACTCCACTCCCCCGGCACTGCGCCCACCAGAACCATCTGCAGCAACCACCCGTTCGCCTGGAGTGCGCGAACGTGCCCGCAGCAAGCGGAATCAGGTGTGATCAGTAGCCCCTCGTACGCGTGATTACCGGCGAGTCAGTTCATGGAGCTACCAAGCCCCACATCACCGCTCGCCATAGGTGAACACCCCTCCATCCATATCCATCCATCCACGTGTTATCGGCCGGTTGGTAGTCCCCGCATCCAGTCGCGGATGTCTTCCATGACCTTGCGGGGACGCGGCACCATCGAGTGCACCCGTATTTCCCGGCAGTGGGGATGGTCGAACGCTTAGGGACGGCAAAGCGTCTTCCCGTAGCCGCACCACTACACACCCGGCCGCGAGCAGATCCCGGCTCTTTCGCTGATCGACGAGCACCTTCGCCTCCGCTGTCAGTGTCGATAGTTCACTGCACGGACTCCTGAGGAGTCGGCCGCTTGTGCAGACGTCTTCGGAAACAGCGTGGCTGGAGTCATCTGCGCGATGCGCCCACCCGCTTACGGTGGGGTCGTGCCCCGGAGTCCGTCCACTGCTTCCCCGAGACGGGGCGCCGCGTCCCGCGCAGGGTGAGGCGCCCCCACCCGGTTTACGGCAGGTGACAGTCACTCTCGCGTAGGCCCACGGCTTCGGCCGGTCGGAGTGCGGCGTGGTACATGACCGCGTAGAACGCCACGAGCCGCCGCCCGCGCTTCCGATGCCAGGAACCGACGTACGACACGGCGGTGAGCAACTGTGCCGCCCCAGGGCCCCCACTTCGTGGTGGACAACCGCTTCGGCGAGCCGCACGTCGCCGTGTGCGACGCCGGCCGCAGCGCGCCCTCGCCCTCCGCTGACAGGGCGACACCCGCCGCGACCACGCGCACCGGGGGATCGTTGAACATGCCGTGACCTCATAATATGAAGCGAGGCTGCTAGCGTGGGCCTCTTTACTCGGGACCCAGGAGCGCTCCGCCATGAAGAACACCGTCTCGATCGAGATCGCCCTGCCGCGGGAGACAGTGGCACAGCTGCTCGCCGACTCGGCACACCTGCCGAGGTGGCTGCGGGGTCTGGTGCTGCACGAGCCGCTGAGTGGGGTGCACGGGCAGGTCGGTACCACATCGCGGGTCGTGATGCAGATGGGGAAGCAGAAGATCGAGTGCACCGAGACCATCACGCGTCGGGAACCGGCAGACCTGCGCGGGATTCCGAAGGGGAGCGTCGTTCACTTCGACCGCGAGATCGTCGGCGTGGGCATGTGGAGCGCCGTGCGCGACCGGCTGACCGAAGCCGGTCCGGGGATGACGCTCTGGGTGAGCGAGAGCGAATACCGGTTCAGCGGCTTGCTGATGCGGTTGGTGGGGCTCCTGATGCCCGGCGCCTTCCGCAAGCAGTCGCAACAGCACATGCAGGACTTCAAGGCGTTCGCCGAGCAGGGAAAGGACGTCCGCGAAGCGAAGGACTGATCTACGATCAGCGCTCGTCTCCCGAAGAGTGGGGAGAAGCCGGACGTGACGGCCGGCCGACCACTGTCGGGAACGTGCTCGGGGCGGGTGGAGCGGAAAGGATCGATGTCGGAGCCTGTGTAGCGAAGCCGAGCGGCCAGCGAACCGAACTGCCTTCACTATCGTGGGCGGGCTCGTGCAGGCCGACCGGCTGCTGCCGAGCACCGCTCCGCCCTGGTGGTTCTCGACGCCCGCGACCCCTCCCGCGCACCCATCGCCGTCGCCAGGTTGGACCGGCACTTCTTCCCCGGATTCCACGGCAGCTTCACCAGTCGAGTGACAGCCTCATGATTTGGATACAAGCGCGCGTGCGTTCTCTCGGTACGAGATTCCAACCCGTCATGGAAACGAGTGCCCCGATTGCGGCTCCGAAAAGAGGCCACCAACGACCAGTCCAATCATGATCGGTAAACCGAGACCATGTCGATCCGTATCGAATGGAACTCGTTCGGCTGGTAGCCGGCCGTGCAGATCGTGAACGGCTTGGAGGGCGTACCACCACAAGACGGCAGCAGTACCACCACAAGACGGCAGCACCTACGAGTCCGCACCAAGCCGAAACGGGCGGGCGACCAGAGGGTGGCCGCAGCGAAGCCGGACGACAAATACGCACCGATTCACGTCGGCGGCTCACACGGCAACTTCCCCCGCTTCACCGCGTCGACCAAAGTCGCGTGGTCGCGTTCGGTCTGATCCGCGTAGGCGTGCGCGAAGCGGCTCAGTGCGACGTCGAGCGTGTCCGACTTCCCGACGTAGCCGCCGATCATCGACGCACCACTGGTCCGCGCGTGGCCCTTCGCGAGCAGGCGCCCGCAGATGCCGGCGTAGTCGGTCAGCGCTGCCGCGCTGAGGTGGTCGATCGGGACCGCGCCCTTCATGTTCCGGAACTGCCGCACGTAGTACTGCCGACCCTCCACCGTGGTCCAGCCGAGCAACGGATCGCTGACGGTCTGCAGGGCCTGCTGGTACTCGACCACGCGCCGGCCCTGGTGGTCGTGCCAGGCGGACTCGCCGTGTACGAAGCGAGCCACGACGGATCGACGTGCCTGCTTGAGCTGCAGGAACACCACGTCGTCGGCACTGCTCCCTTCGCACAGCACGACGTAGGCACGCAGTCCGACGCTGCCCACGCCGACCACTTTGTGCGCGACGTCGACGACGGTGTAGCCACTGAGCAGTCGTGCCCAGTGGCTGGGCAGCGTGGTGACGTATTCGTCGAGCCCGGCGGCGATTTGCTCAGCCTCCGCCTCGGGCACCCGGGTGATCAGCGGCGGCTCCTCCACGATGCGCCGGCCGGTTTCGTCCTGCTCGGTGAATCGGGGCAGCGCCCGGTCGCTGACGCGGCGCCGAGCCCGCTCCGCGGCGCGGGTGATCTCGTGGCGCAGCGACTCGTCCGACGCCGTCGTCTGCAGCCGGTCGAGGTCGAGTCGCTCGAACGAGCGCGCCAGCAATGGTTGTTCCGCGAGCCAGCGCACATGCTCGCGATAGGTGGCGACGCAGGACTGCACTGCACTCTCGCACTGCCCCTCGGTCGCCGAGTTCTGCCGGCCCGCCACCCAGATGCTCGCAGTCAAGCGGCGCAGGTCCCATTCCCAGCCGCCGGGATGCGCCTCGTCGAAGTCGTTCAGATCCAGCACCAGGTCGCGCTCCGGCGAGGCGTAGAACCCGAAGTTGCCCAGATGCGCGTCCCCGCAGATCACCGGCTGGATTCCGGTCGCCGGCAGCCCGGCGAGGTCCTGGGCCATCACGATCGCGGTGCCGCGCAGAAAACCGTACGGCGAGGCCGCCATCCGCCCCACCCTGACCGGTATGAGCGATTCCACCCGACCCTGGTGCGACACACCGATCTGATCCACCACATCGGGGCGATCGTCCGGTGCGCGCCACTCGCCGAGCGCGGACCGCGGTGTCTGCTTGCGCAGGCGTTTGCCGAGCGCGTACCGCTCCGCCCTCGGCGTGGCCCGGCGGCGCAACGACGCGAACGACTGCCCGTCGATGGTCGGCAACACGATGTGCGCGTCCGCGGTTACTGCGCGCCGACGTGGAGGATCGGGCCGACCACCACGGCGTGCAGCTTGTCCGGGTTGGCCACGTTGCGCATCAGACAACTCGATCACCGTCTCTTCGCTGTGAGCATTAAGGATGCGTGCAGCATATCGACGGGCCCCTCGCCGGGATCGGCCCAACCCCATTGTGGGACGGGTCCGGTGCGAGCATCGTGACGACGCGGACACGCTATGTGGCGGTTGCGCCTTGGGGTTGATCGTCGGTGTCGGGTAAGGGGCGTCGGCAGATTTCGTGGGCTTCGTCGGCCGAGATGCCGAACATGCGCAACAGATCCTCGGTGATTTGGTCGGTGTCCTCCGCGTCGTCACGTTCGGGGTGGTCGTGCAGCAGTTGACCCAGGCAGAGTGCGGCCCCTGCTGTGATCGTCAGGGCCAGTTCGGGATCGCGCACGCTGAACCGGCCCGCACGGGCTGCTGCCTCGATGTCGCGGCGGGCTCTCGGCGCGAGGCCTTTGTCCGAGTTGACCAGACTTGGCCCGTCGCGGAGCAGAACTTTGCTCAGTTCGGGATTTCTGCGATGCAGTCGTCCGGTCAGACGAAAGCTCTGCGCAAAGATCTGGGCAGGGTCGTCCAGATCTGCGGTCAGTTCGTCGAGCACCGCGCCGTGGCGGTCGAGGGCCTCCTCCACTGCCGCGTGGAAGAGCTCCTCCTTGGTCTGAAAGTGGTTGTAGAACGACCCCATTCCGACATCTGCGGCCTGGGTGATCTCGAGAATCGGGGCGGTCAGTTTCCCTGCCGCCATGAAAGACTGGGCTGCGCGTACGAGTGCGGCGCGGGTACGCGCCTTGCGCCGTTCCAGGCGGTTCGGTGCATCGGCGATCTGCTCGGTCATGCCTGCGTGCCCTTCTCCTGATCCGTCCGACCTTGCCCTACACTACCCGCGCGTCATCAATATTGACGAATTCCTCAAACTCGGCGACTGCTCCACTCCGCGAGCAGTCGCCATCCGCAGCGCTGCCCGTCCGCGCGGAGCACGGTGGTACGCGCCGAGGTGTGCTACCCAGTCGGCCAGCAGGCTCGCCGCCCAGAGCCCGCCGGTGGCCACCGCGACATCCATGACCCGCGCCCATGGGCTCGTCTCGGGAGCCGTATAGCGGACGAGGACGGCGAGCGTCGCCAAACACGTCATCGCGCCGTACACACGCTCTCGCAGGAGCGCGACGACATGCTCCACGGGAATCTCTTCCCGATTCGTCTCGCCGGCCCCGCCAGTCACTTCAGTCACCACGCGAATCGGTTCGAATCTGCCTTGTCCGAGCAACCCTTGCACCAATCCCATTCCAGCCATTCGTATCCCGTCGACGACGCGTCTGCCCGTGGCCGTCGAGGGCCTCCTCCACTACCGCGTGAAAGAGCTCCTCCTCGGCCCGGAAGTGGTTCGCGCCGCGCGCGGTTCCAGGCGCTTCAGTGGCTCGGCGACCTGCTCGATCAGGCCTGCGCGCTCATCTCCTGATCCGCGTGACCTCGCCCCACCCTAGCGCCCGTCATCAATATTGACGAATTCCTCAAATACTCTTGACTGACGATATGGTCGTAAGTGACGATATCGTCATAAATCGAAGGGAGTGGTCAATGAGTGTCCACCATGACCCGCATACCGGTCTGCACAGTGAGCAGGGCGCCCTGGCGGGCGAACACCGGGGGCGGGCCGCCGAGCCGATCATCAAGGTGCATGACCTCGCGTGGCTGGAGTTCGAGAAGCCCGACCTCGAGCGGGCGGAGGCGTTCGCCCATGCCTTCGGTTTTACGACGGCGCTCCGCACCGCACACGAACTGCAGTTGCGCGGTACAGACCCCGGCTCGCCCTGCGTGCTCATCCGCCGAGGCCCACGGTCGCGGTTCGTCGGTCCAGCCTTCCGGGCAGCCGACTCGACCGACGTGCTGCGACTGGCGGACGCGGTCGGAGGTGCGGTCGCGCCCCTCCCCGAGAGTCTGGGCGGGATCACGGTCGATCTCACAGATCCCAGCGCTTTGGGAGTCCGCGTTGTGTCCGACACGTTCGAGTTGCCGGCGCTGTCCGATCAGGCCCCGCTCCCACTGAATTTCGGACACGACCGCGGGCGGGTGAACGCCCCTCAGCGGCCACCCCGTGCGCCGGCCACCGTGCAACGGCTCGGTCACGTCGTGCTCCAGACGACGACGTACCTCGAAACACTCAACTGGTACCTCGAGTACCTCGGACTGATCGTCAGCGACTTCCTGTACTACCCCGGTCAACGGGCCCGGGGCCCGGCCATGAGCTTCATCCGCTGCGACCGGGGCGCCACGCCCACCGACCATCACACCCTCGCGATGGTCCTCGGCCCGGCCAACCGCTATGTGCATTCGGCATATCAGGTCGCCGACCTCGACTGCCTCGCTGCAGGAGGCGAATACCTGCTCGACCGGGGCTACCGCCGGTCCTGGGGCATCGGCCGGCACATCCAGGGCAGCCAAATCTTCGACTACTGGCGCGACCCCGACGGATTCATGGTCGAGCACTTCAGCGACGGCGATCTTTTCGACAGCACACTCGACGCGGGCTGGGCACCGATGACCGCGTCCGGACTCGCCCAGTGGGGGCCGCCCGCCACCAAAGACTTCCTCGGATTGAACCCCGGTCGGGAATCACTCCAGGAATTGCGCGCCATTGTCAACGCGCTGCGCGCCGACAACGAATTCGACCTCCACCGCCTCCGCGGCCTTCTGAAAGTTGCCAGCTCATGACCATCTCCGTCCTCCGCACCGCCGACGCCTGGTGGGTCGACACACCCACGGGCGCCGCACGGGTAGACACCGAGGCCACCACCACCGCCCAACTGCTGGCCGACCGACCAGCCGTCGAGGCCGCGGCGTCCAGCAAGGGCGCCGTGCCCGTCGAGACCCTCTCGTTGCTCTCCCCGGTCACCGCCCCCTGCCGGGTGGTCGCACAGATGACGAACTTCGCCTCGCACGTCGAGGACTCCGGGATGAACCCCGACACCATTCCGTTGACCTTCTTCCGAAAGACCTCCGGATCGATCAGCGGCCCCAACGACGACGTGATCCGTCCTGCCCATGTCCGGCTACTGGACTACGAGGTGGAGATCGGGCTCGTCCTCGCCCGCGACATCCCGGTCGGGTCGGCGATCACCGCAGACAATCTCGCCGATTACGTTGCCGGGCTGGTCGTCACCAACGACATCTCCGCGCGCGACATTCAGCTTCCGAAAACGCAGTTCTACGAAGGCAAGTCATACCCGACGTTCACCCCGGTCGGCCCCGCGCTGGTACTGCTGGACGGCGACGAACTGAAGCGGTTCACCGACCTGCGTCTGCGGCTCTGGGTCAACGGCAAGCCGCGCCAGAACATGACCGTTGCCGACATGATCTACCAACCGACCGAGACTTTGCAGGCGCTGACCCGGTTTCAGCGCCTCGATGCCGGGGACTTGCTACTCACCGGAACGCCGGTCGGGACGGCACTGAGCGCCCCACTGAAGCCGATCGCAATCCTCTCCTCCCTGCTACCGCCCGCAGTCAAATGGAAGCTCTTCTTCGCGAGCCAGGCCAAGAATTCGAACTATCTGCAGGATGGAGACCTCATCGAAGCCACCGTCTTCACAGACGACGGGACCATCGACTTGGGGCGCCAGCGCACGGTGGTGAGGTACGCCCGATGACCACCGACCTGCTGTGGCCGCATTACGCGGCGCCCACGGATCTCGCGACGATCGAGGCCGTGCCGCTGCGCGATCGGGGGCTTCCGGAGTCCACCTATGCGTTGCTCACCCGAGCGGCCCGCATGTGGCCGGATCGCCTCGCGCTCACCGTCCTCCCCGACGGCGCACGGTGGCGGGAGCCGGTGCAGCGCAGTTTCTCCGAACTACTCGACGATGTTCATCGTTACGCGAACCTGCTCCATCGTCTGGGCGTGCGGCGTCACGACGCCGTCGCCCTGATGGCGCCCAACTGCGCCGAGTTGATCCCCGCTACTCTCGCCGCACAGCTTGCCGGCATCGCAGCTCCCATCAACGCCGCGCAGTCGCAACAGCACATCGCTGAATTGTTGCGCCGCTCAGGTGCCCGGGTACTCGTCGCGGCCGGACCGGAACTTGCGCCCGAGACATGGGAGGCCGCGCACCAGATTGCCGTGAGCGGGAAGGTGGATGCCGTGTTGGCCTTGCGGCCCACCGGCGCCGCCGACGCGCCTGCGGACCTGCCCGAGGTCGACGGAGTGCGGATCGGCTATCTCAGTGCGCTGGCGGCCGATATCGATTCCTCCCACTTCGTCGGTGATCCCCCCGGCGGGTGCGACGTGGCCGCACTGTTTCACACCGGTGGTACCACCGGTGTTCCGAAGCTGGCCGCCCACACCCACGACAACGAGGTCGCCGATGCCTGGATGCTGGCCGCGAACTCGTCGTGGGACTCGGACTCCGTCGTATTCGCCGCCCTGCCCCTGTTCCATGTCAATGCCTTGATGGTCACGCTGCTGGCGCCGCTGTTCAAGGGCCAGGGTGTGGTGTGGGCCGGCCCGCTCGGCTATCGCGACCCGGCACTGTCCAACGAATTCTGGAAGGTCGTCGAGCACTACCGCATCGCGTCGATGAGCGCGGTGCCCACCGTCTACGCGGCCCTCGCGCAGCGCCCGGTCGATGCCGACATCAGTAGTCTGCGCTTCGCCATGGTGGGGGCGTCGCCTCTACCGACCGCGGTCGCCACGAAGTTCCGGGACCACACGGGTGTGCCCCTTCTCGAAGGCTACGGATTGACCGAGGCAACCTGCGCGAGTGCACGCAGCTTTCCCGATGCACCACGACCTGGCTCGGTCGGGCTACGGATGCCCTATCAGCAGGTCAAGGTGGTACGCGTCCGGGAAGACGGCACCTGGGACGACCTGCCCACCGGAGCCACCGGAGTGCTGGCGATCAACGGTCCGACGGTGTTCGCCGGCTATGTTTCCGGCCACGACGAACACGGACCCGTTCTCGACGGCATGGGCAAACTGGTCGACGGCTGGCTCGACACCGGCGACCTGGCGCGCATCGACAGCGACGGTTTCCTCTACCTGGTCGGACGCGCGAAGGACATCATCATCCGGGGCGGGCACAACATCGATCCAGCGGTCATCGAAGACGCCCTCCTGGCCCATCCACAGGTCACCGCGGCCAGCGCGGTGGGACGCCCCGATGCCCACGCCGGCGAAGTGCCCGTTGCCTACGTCACCGTCGTCGCAGACGCCGGTGTCACCGCGCACGAGCTGCAAGCCTGGGCGGGCGAGCGCGTTCCCGAACGGGCCGCGGCACCCAAGGCGGTCACCATCCTCCCGGCGTTGCCCGTCACGGCGGTAGGCAAGCTCTACAAACTCGCTCTGCGCGCCGACGCGACACGGCGCGAGCTCGAGCATGCCCTCGCCACCCTCGCAGGCATCGGCAGCATCCAGGCGTCCGTCCAGGACGGTTCGATCCTTGCCACCGTCGAGATCGACGGAACTGCCAGCGAACCGGCGGTCAAGGCGATCTTGAACCGATATGCGATCAATTGGAAGGTCACGGTGCGCACATGACCACCGCATCACTAGTTCTGGCACTCTGCCTCGCAGTCTTCTACCTCCTGCTCGGCGTCGGCAAGATAGCGGCAACCGCGCCGATGCGGGAACGGGCAGCCCACGTCGGTATGCCCGTCAGCACGTATCGGGGCATCGGTGCGCTCGAGGTCGCCGGTGCCGTCGGTCTCGTGATCGGCGGACTCGTGCCGGCGCTCGGCGCAGCCGCCGGCATCGGGCTGCTGCTCCTGATGGTAGGTGCCGTCGTCACACACGTACGGAACGGTGACGGACTGCGTGAGATGGCACCCGCCATCGTCGTCGGCGTAGCGATCGTGGCCTACCTCGTAGTCCTGTTCGGATCGATCCGATGAGCGAACGGGTCGTCCCAGTCGTCATCGTCGGTGCCGGACCCACCGGACTGACCGCCGCCACGCTGCTGGCTCAGTACTGTGTCGAGTGCCTGCTACTGGAGCGCTGGGAGGGCGTCTACGCGCAGCCGCGGGCAGTCCACCTCGACGGTGAGATCCACCGGATAGTGGCGCACCTCGGGATCGCCGAAGAGTTCGCTGCGATCTCCCGGCCGTGCCTCGGGTTGCGACTTGTCGACCGGAACATGCGCGTTCTCACCGAGTTCCACCGAGACCCCGGTCCGGGCGTCCACGGCTACCCTGAGGCCAACATGTTCGACCAGCCGCAGTTCGAGGAGATCCTGCGCGCCAACCTGACCCGGCACCCGAAGGCGTCCGTGCGCGGCAACGTAGAGGTCACCGGGCTGGCCGACGACACGACCGACAGCGTTCGCGTCGACTTCACCGACCGAAACACCGGTGTGCAGGAATCGGTGCAGGCCAGATACGTCCTCGGCTGCGACGGCGCCAACAGCCTGGTCAGAAACCAGATTCAGGCAACGATGCGGGACCTGAAATTCGACCAACGCTGGTTGGTTGTCGACGTCGCGACCACCGCCGACCTCGGCGTGTGGGAGGGCGCCCACCAGGTGTGCGACCCGGTGCGCGCGGCAACATACATGCGCATCGGACACACTCGCTACCGCTGGGAGTTCCGGCTCGAACCCGGCGAGACCGCCGACGACTATCGCGACATGGCTCGACTGCAACCCCTCATCTCGCCGTGGACACGGAACACACCGGTCGACGAATTGACACTTGTCCGCGTGGCCGAGTACACCTTTCGAGCCCAAATCGCGGACCGATGGCGCAACCGGCGCGTGTTCCTACTCGGCGACGCCGCCCATCTCACACCCCCGTTCATCGGACAGGGGATGGGCGCCGGGATCCGCGACGCGATGAACCTCGCCTGGAAACTTGCCGGCGTACTCACCGGAGATCTGCCCGAAAGCGCACTCGACACCTACGAGATCGAACGCAAGCCCCACGCGCTCGCACTGATCCGGCGCGCCAAGCTGATCGGAATGGCCATGACCGAAGGCGGCGAACTCGGTAACCTCATCCGTCGCATCGTCGTACCACTGCTGCACCGCATCCCGGGTCTCGGCGACAAGATCATGGACGGCGAAACCCCGGCCCTTCACCGCTCCACTCTGATAGAACGACCTCGACTGCGCAGAAGCCGAGCGGGCCGCCTGATCCCGAATCCGGACCTCGACCAGGGTCGCCGATTCGCCGAGGTCGTCGGCGGCCGGTTCGCGGTCGTCACCTCCCTCTCCCCGACCCCGACACAACGCACCGACATCGAACAACGCGGTGGCACAGTCCTGCTGGCTCGACCCGGCACCGATCTGCACCGCTGGCTACGCCGCGCCCGCGCCCGCGCCGCCATCATCCGGCCCGACGGTACCGTCCTCAGTAGCGGCAACGACCTGTCCGCCCTCTGCCCCGCCCTCCCCCGCTTCCACACCCACCGCACGCCCACCTTCCTCACCCAGTGACCCCCTAACAGCGATACGACCGTCCCCACTGTCCTGCAGGACGGTGCGGTCGGTCGTCGCCGCAGCCCGAGAGCGCGGTAACAACTCACCCAGTCCGCCACTCGACATCGAAAATCGCTGCGTACCAGTCGAAGTGATTCGCATCATAAAATACTCGCCCGTAACCTACGGGACCGTAACCTACGGTACCGTAGGTGCATGGCGATATCGGACATCGAGGAATATGCACACCTGACACGCGCCGACGTCGAGGCCATCGGCCGCGACCTGGATGCGATCCGACGAGACATCGAGGAATCCCGCGGTGCACGCGACGCCCGGTACCTCCGCAACACCATCCGGCTGCAACGCGGCCTGGAACTCGGCGGCCGGGCGGTGCTCTTCGGTTCCCGCAAGCGCTCGCTGTGGGTGCTGGGCACCGGGATGCTCTCGTTGTCGAAGATCATCGAGAACATGGAGCTCGGGCACAACGTGATGCACGGGCAATGGGACTGGATGAACGATCCCGAGGTGCACTCCGTGAACTGGGAATGGGACAACGCCGATCCGTCGGCGCACTGGAAGATCACCCACAACTACGCGCACCACAAATACACCAACGTCCTCGGCATGGACGACGACGTGGGCTTCGGCCTGCTCCGCGTCACCCGTGACCAGCGCTGGAAGCCCTTCTACCTCGGCAACCTCGCCTACAACGCGATTCTCGCGGCGCTGTTCCAATACGGCCTCGCCATCCAATTGCTCGAACTGGGCAAAGTGACCCGAGGCCGGGACGACCGTGAACTCACCAAGACGCGCGGCAAGGAAGTGCTCGCCAAGCTCGGCAGGCAGACACTCAAGGACTATGTCGTGTACCCGGCACTGACGGGCAAGGCATGGAAGTCCACCGCAAAGGCGAACGCGACCGCCAACCTCGTCCGCAACCTGTGGACCAACGCCGTAATCTTCTGCGGCCACTTCCCGGACGGCGCCGAGAAATTCACCAAGACCGACGTCGACAACGAGACGCACGCCCAGTGGTACCTGCGGCAGATGCTCGGTTCCGCCAACATCTCGGGCGGCCCCGTCATGGACTTCATGACCGGCAACCTGAGCTACCAGATCGAGCACCATATTTTCCCGGACCTGCCCTCCAACCGCTACCACGAGATCTCGATCCGCGTGAAGCAGCTATGTGACAAGTACGACCTGCCGTACACGACCGGCCCGCTCGCGGTGCAGTACTGGAAGTCGTGGCGGACCATCGCGAAACTCTCGCTTCCCGACAAGTACCTCACCGACACCCGCGACGCCGCACCAGAGACCGCGTCCGAATCCGGGTTCGGCGGTCCTCCCGCCACCGATCCACTCACCGGCCGCCGCATCGGCCTGGCGACGACGATCACGAAGACGCGCAAACGCGGTCCCGTCCGCCGAATCCTCGGAATGCGCTGATCAGCAGCTATTCCGGGCTGCTGCGCTGGGTGAACGTTCTCGGGAGTCTCGGTGGTCGAACGCCCGGCGCGCGCTACGACTGACCTGCCCCGCACGCTCGCCGTCGTCGACCGGCCCATCGTGCCACGAACAACCAGGTCAGCGGTGGCGGACCCGCACGAAACGCTCGTGAACTTCTGAACAACACGAAGACGGCGAGGGGCTTGAATGGTTACGCTTCGCATGCTTTTTCGTATCGGTTGCAGTACGTACTGAATGGGGATCGGCATGACGAACATCAGCACAGCTCCACCCGGACACAGATCCTTCACCCGCCTGGCGGCGGTCGCAGGTATCGCCGTACTTGCCATGGTGATGGGTAACGGCACCGCCGCGGCCGGTGTCGACAACTCCAGTTCCGTCATCGACGCGGACGGCAACCGCATCGAGGTCCTGCAGGGCGACACGCAGTATCAGGTCGTTCCGCCGCTCGACGGCGTACCGACCAGCGTCGAGTTCTTCCACAACGGATACGCCGGGGTGAACATCAGCGGCCCCGACGCCGCGGAATTCGAGGGCACACAACTGACCGTCGGATACCAGATCGGCTACCCGGTTGCGCTGGCAGGTGCGACCATCGTCCTCAATTCGCCCGGCCTGGGGTTCGCGATCGGGTCGGACACCGGCATCGACCTGGGGCTTATCCCCGACTTCACGCTGGATCTGAGCGCGGGGACCAACGTGGAGCTGGCGGGTGACATCATCCCGTCGCAGGAACTGGACATCGACCTGGAGCCGGGCGGTATCACCGAGGTCCCGCTGCTCGAGGGTCAGGAGTTCGACGGACCCGAGGCGCTGGTGCGGATGCAGGGCGTTCACGGTTCCATCTCCGGAGCGATCGGACCGGTCACCATCCGGCCGTATGCGAAGGCCGTCACAGCCAACGGCGACACCGTTATGACCTACGGTGTGCCGCAGAAGCTCAACTGAGAGAGAACACGAACAGGTTTCGGTGAAACACGTCGGGTCGCCATCTCGATCGTGGATGGCGACCCGACGCGACCACGCCTACGACGTCACCAGTTCCTGGATCTTCTCGCGGGCAGCCCGCTCGACGAGAAGGGGCACGAAGCCGCATACCTTCCGGTCCGCGAAGTGGCTGTGCGCGGAGCGCACGACCTCTTCGATGGCCTCCCGGGAGATGTCCGGGTGACGCGTCTCCAGGCGATCGATGACCCTGGTGACGTGGAGTTCACGATGACCTGGGTTGCGGGACTGGTCCCGCCCCCGAACCACGCCTCCGCGCTCTCCCTCCGCCTGACCGGCAATCGACTCGGACAAGTCTTCATCCCGCTCACCGCCGGCGCCGACGCCGTCTTCGTGCTGACCGGTGGGGCGGCGATCTCGACCTGGCTGGCGCTCGCGAGAGGCTGACATTGCTCTCTCCCCCACTCCACTCGGTCGATCGGCCAGCTCGCCCTCATCGTTGCGCCGCAACCGAACCGCGTTTCCAGAACGTTTGTGGCAGTCCTGGCTCGACGAGGGTCACCGAGCAGAGCGCGATGCCCGCGTACCCGTTCTGACGACATGGCACGCACCCTGGCGTCGCCGTTGCATGCTCGTGCACTCGGGCGGCTCACTGAGTGTCGGTGGTCCGAATTCCGTTCCTCTGCAGCCGGACTCAGCTCGCTGCGGGCTCAGGGTTCGTGGCGAGCAGGTCGAGGGCGATGTCGACGATGAGGTCTTCCTGTCCGCCGACGAGGCCGCGGCGGCCGACTTCGAGGAGGATGGTGCGCACGTCGATGCCGTATCGCTGGGATGCGGCTTCGGCGTGCCGGAGGAAGGACGAGTACACGCCGGCGTAGCCGAGGGTGAGGGTTTCCCGGTCGACGCGCACGGGCCGGTCCTGGAGCGGCCGGACGAGGTCGTCGGCGGCGTCCTGGAGGGCGAACAGGTCGCTGTTGTGCTTCCAGCCCTGCAGGTCCGCGACCGCGATGAACGGTTCGATCGGGCAGTTGCCGGCGCCGGCGCCGTGCCCGGCCAGTGAGGCGTCGACCCGGGTGACACCCTCTTCGACGGCGACGACGGAATTGGCGACCGACAGTGACAGGTTCTCGTGGGCGTGGATGCCGATCTCGGTGGCCTCGTCGAGCACGTCCCGGTAGGCGCGGACCCGGTCGCGGACGCCGTCCATGGTCAACCGGCCGCCGGAGTCGGTGACGTAGACGCAGTGCGCGCCGTAGGACTCCATGAGCTTGGCCTGGGCGGCGAGCTCGGGTGCGGTGGTCATGTGGCTCATCATGAGGAAGCCGGAGACGTCCATGCCGAGTTCCCGGGCTTTTCCGATGTGTTGGGCGGCGACGTCCGCTTCGGTGCAATGAGTCGCTACGCGGACGGACCGCACGCCCAGTCGGTAGGCGTGTTCGAGTTCGGCGATGGTGCCGATGCCGGGCAGCAGCAGGGTGGTCAGCCGGGCGTGGGTGAGGTTGGCGGAGGCGGCTTCGATCCATTCCCAGTCGGTGTTGCTGCCGGGGCCGTAGTTCAGCGAGCCGCCGGCGAGTCCGTCGCCGTGGGCGACCTCGATGCCGTCGACACCGGCGGCGTCGAGCGCGGCCACGATCTTGCCGACGTCGTCGGGGGTGATGCGGTGGCGGACGGCGTGCATGCCGTCGCGGAGGGTGACGTCTTGGATGAACAGCCTGGTGGTCATCGGGTGGCTCCCTGGGTTGCCGTCGGGGCGGCGATCGTGTCGGCGACGGACTCGGCGTAGCGCACTGCGGCCGAGGTCATGATGTCGAGGTTTCCGGCGTAGGCGGGCAGGTAGTGGGCGGCGCCTTCGACTTCGAGGAACACCGTCACCTGGTGGGTGGGGGCGGCCGTGTCCCCGGAGGCGAGCAGGGTGTGGACGGGTTGGCCGTCCGGGACCGGGGTGATCTGGACCTGTTGCTTGAGTCGGTAGCCGGGCACGTAGGTCGCGACGTGCTCGACCATCGTCTGGATCGAGTCGCGGACCGCGTCGTGGGTGGCCGGGTCGGGGGCGGAGATCAGGCACAGGACGGTATCGCGCATGATCAGCGGCGGGTCGGCCGGGTTGAGGATGATGATGGCCTTGCCGCGGCGGGCGCCGCCGACGGTTTCGATGGCGTGGGAGGTGGTTTCGGTGAACTCGTCGATGTTCGCGCGGGTGCCCGGTCCGGCGGACTTCGAGGCGATGGAGGCGACGATTTCGGCGTAGGCGACCGGGGTCACGCGGGAGACGGCGGCGACGATCGGGATGGTGGCCTGACCGCCGCAGGTGACCATGTTGACGTTGGTGGCGTCCCGGTGTTCGTCGAGGTTGACCGCCGGCACCACGAACGGGCCGAGGGCGGCCGGGGTGAGGTCGATCAGCCGTTTGCCGAGCGGTTCGAGCAGGGCGGCGTTGGCGGCGTGTGCCTTGGCGGAGGTGGCGTCGAAGATCACGTCGATGTCGTCGAAGTTCGGCAACTGAAGGAGGCCTTGGACGCCGCCGGCGGTGGTGGGGACGCCGAGGCGGCGGGCGCGGGCGAGCCCGTCGGAGTCGGGGTCGATGCCCACCATCGCGCCCATCTGCAGGACGTCGGAGTGGCGGATCACCTTGATCATCAGGTCGGTGCCGATGTTGCCGGATCCGATCACCGCGACGGTGACCTTACGGGTGTTCTCGCTCATGGTGCTCACTCCTGGGTGAAGGTGGCGGTGACCGATCCGAGACCGGTGATGTCGGCGCGGACGGTGCCGGCGGTGTCGATGACGGCCATCGGCCCGAGGGCGCCGGACAAGATCACCTGCCCGGCGCGCAGTGGTTGGCCGAACTCGCGAGCGGTGCGCGCGAGCCAGGCCAGCGCCCGCAACGGGTCACCGAGGCAGGCGGCGCCGGTTCCGGTCGACACCTCGGTGTCGTCGATGAACATCTGCATCTGCGCGGCGACCGGGTCGACGGAGTCGAGGGTGCGCCGGTCGGCGCCGAGGACGAACAGTCCGCTCGACCCGTTGTCGGCGACGGTGTCGCCGAAGGTGATGTCCCACCCGGCGATTCGGCTGTCGACGATCTCGAGGGCGGCCACCGCGTAGTCGACGGCGGCGCGGATCTGCGCGTCGTCGAGCGGCCCGTCCACCAGATCGTGTGCGAGGACGAACGCGATCTCCGCCTCCACCTTCGGCTGCAGCAGCCGCGACAGCGGGATCGAGGTGGTCTCCTGGCAGCGCATGTCGTCGAACAACACACCGAAGTCCGGTTGGTCGACGCCGAGCTGCTGCTGGACCGCCGGGGAGGTCAGGCCGATCTTGCGGCCGACGACGCTCGCGCCGGCGGCGATCCGGTCGGCGACGATCCGCTCCTGGACGGCGTACGCGGCGGCGACGTCGTCGGTACCGATCAGGTCGCGGACCGGGGTGCACGGCGTGGAAGTTGCGGCGGCGGTGCTCAACCGCTCGGCGGCCGCGGCGACCGCGTCGGCGGAGGCTCGCGCCGTGGGGGGCAGGCTGGTGCCCTGAGGTGTGCTCATCTGACTTCCCGATGTGATCGTGGGGAATGGACTGTGGGTTCCACTGTCGCCGCCGGGCGACCACCCGCCAAGCATTGCGTTCCACTGAGCCGAACACAGGTCGTATCGTGGGCGTGAGCGCCGGCGGCAACGGAGGTGATGTTCGCAGTGTCCGATCAGGAGTTCGACCGCACGACGGTGCTGGGCAAGGTCATGATGGTGCTGCACGCGTTCACCATCGACGACTCGACCCTGTCGCTGGCCGAACTGGTCCGGCGGACGTCCATCCCGAAGGGCACGCTGCACCGGGTGCTCACCGACATGGTGGCGGTGCGGATGCTGGACCGCACCGATGCCGGTTACCGGCTCGGCGGCTCCCTGTTCGAGCTGGGCATGCGGGCGTCGGTCGAGCGCAGCCTGCTCGAGGTGGCGATCCCCTTCATGGAGGACCTCTATGTCCGCACCCACGAAACGGTGCACCTGGGCGTCCTCGACGGGACGGAGGTCGTGTACCTGTCGAAGATCGGCGGCCATCGGCAAGCCAGCGCACCCTCGAGGATCGGGGGCCGGATGCCGGTGCACTGCACCGCAATCGGCAAGGTACTGCTCGCCCACGCCGACAGTGCCCTCCGAGAACAGGTGCTCTCCGCTCCACTGCCCCGCTACACCCCGCGCACCATCATCCTGCCCGGACCGCTGCGCACCCAGCTCGACCGCATCGCCGCCGAGGGCATGGCCTACGAATACGAGGAATCCGCAACCGGAATCGTGTGCGTAGCCGCCCCTGTCCGCGAGAGCGAGGACGTCGTCGCCGCGATCAGCGTGACAGGCCCGTCCCACCGCTTCCGGCCGGACAACCACACCAGCTCGGTCCGCGCAGCCGCAGAAGAAATCGGAGCCACCTTAGCGCGGCGATCAAGCCTGCTTCGGAAATGAAGGCCGGGGGTATGCTCGACTGGCTGGTCCGCTGAGTGGACCCGCCTGTCGGAGGATGTACATGAACGCGTCGTTGCTGGGAAAAGTGCGACTGCTACTCGACAGCTTCGATGCGGAGTCGGGAGCGCTGTCGTTGACCGAGCTCTCACGTCGGAGCGGGGTGGCGAAGGCGACCGTGTACCGACTTGCCGGGGAGATGGTCCAGATCGGGCTCCTGGAGCGGGTCGGAACCGACTACCGGCTGGGACTGCGCCTCTTCGAACTCGGCCAGCTGGTCCCGACGCAACGCATCATCCGGGATGCCGCGGTTCCGTTCATGCAGGACCTGCATACTCTCACCCTCGAGACGGTGCACCTGGCGATTCGGGACGGCCTCGACGTCATGTTCGTGGAAAAGATCTCCGGTCACCGCAGCGCCCGGCTCCCATCTCGGATCGCCGGCCGATTGCCGATCGAGGCCACGGCGACCGGTAAAGCAATTCTCGCGTACTCGCCATCGAGGGTGTTCGACGAGGTGGTCGCTCGTGGGTTCGCCCCCCTGACGACTCGGACCGTTGCCTCGGCTCTCCGCCTTCGCCGGCAACTCGATCGGGTCCGTACAGAGGGTTTCGCGTTGGAGGTCGAGGAGGTCGGAATCGGTATGACCAGTATCGCGGTACCCGTCTTCACCGGTTCGATGGTGGTCGGTGCGGTAAGCGTGACCACCACGACGTCGCGGATGAATGTCGGACGGGTGGCGAAGCCGTTGACGGCTGCGGGATCGAACATCAGTCGTGCCCTCCGTGGCGTCGCGCGTTCGGCCTGACACCGAACCCGAGCGAGAGAACGGCAAGGACAGCGCACCCGGTCATCGTGACGGCCACGGCGAGCGCGGTGTTCCCCAGGACGCCGACGACCGGGGCCACCACGGCGGCCGTACCGAACTGCGCGAACCCGACGATTGCCGCCGCGGTCCCGGCCGCGTCGCCGTGCCGGGTCAATGCCAGAGCCGGCGCATTCGGCATGACGAATCCGGTGGCACACAGTAAGGCCAGCACCGGCACCGCGAATCCGGCGAATCCCACAGTGCCATGAAGAGCCACGGCGACGAACATGACTCCAACGACGACGCTGACGGTGAGCGCGACGATACAGATCCGCACGGGAGACCAGCGGTCCAGCAGCCGTACGTTGAGTTGGGCCGCCCCGATCAGGACGACGCCACCGGCCGCGAATGCCATTCCGTACACGGTCGGATCCAGTTCGAACTCCCTCTGCATGACAAACGAGGATCCGGCGATATACGCCCACAGGACCGCACGGCCCAGTCCACACACGAGGACGAGCGTCATGAAGCGGCCGTCGCGGACGAGCCGGGTGTAGGTCCGGAGTGCAGGGGCAAGTCCGCGTCGGCTCCGGTGCGAGGGCGGAAGCGTTTCGGGCAATGCGACGGCACCGATCAGCATCAACAGGGCCGCGAGCGCGGCCAGCACGAGGAACACACCGTGCCACGACATGGTGGTCATGAGGATTCCGCCGATGCTCGGCGCCAGGATCGGGGCCACACCCATGACCAGCATCAGATGGGAGAACATGACAGCAGCGGCGCGGCCCGAGAAGAGGTCCCGGACAACGGCGGTCGCGATGACCGCAGTCGCCGCGGCGCCCACCCCCTGAACAGTCCGGAACGCACCGAGCACCGTGATGGTCGGCGCGAAATAGCACGCCACGGACGCGGCGACATGGACTGCCGTGCCCAGCAGGAGTGGGCGACGCCGACCGTAGCGGTCGGAGACCGGGCCGATCACCAGTTGTCCGAGAGCGAGACCGATCAGCGTTCCGGTCAGTGTCAGTTGCACCGTCGACTCCGAGGTCTCGAAGTCGACGGCGATGGCTGGTAGTGCCGGGAGATACATGTCCACGGTGAACGGGCCCAGTGCGGTGAGCACACCGAGGACGAGGACGAGCTGGATGCGTTTCATCCCGGCGGGTGGTGCGGGTATCAGCTCCGAGTAAGTGCTGCTCGTGGTCACGGGTGTCGCTGTTCGAGGAATCCCGTAACGAGCGAGTAGAAGTCGTGCGGACGTTCCTCCTGCAGGTGGTGGGACGCGCGGTCCATTATGTAGAGGTGGCCGTGCTTGATCATTCGGGCCAGCATCAGTGGATAGTCCGGCGTCAGGAAGGCGTCGTGCATTCCCCACGCGAACAGAACCGGTGCCTCGATCATCCCGAGTTCGGTCGTCAGATCCTGCCAGTCCCCACGCGGATTGTCCGACGCCGCGGCCAGCGCCATCTCGTCGGGATCGAGACTTTGCCGGTACCGCATCTCGAGCGTGTCGTCCGGCAGCTGGACTCCGTCGAACCATTCGAGGCGAGTGATGAGTTGCCGCATCTTCTCGCGGGTGGGACCGTCGCCGCCGTAGTACACGTCCCGGGCGTTGCGGCCGCGTCGGCCGTCCTCCGGCAATGGGGCGAGCGGTCCGTAGAAGACCGGCATACTTCCGGTGATCACCAGAGCACGCACCCGGTCGGGGTATTTCGCCGCGAGATTCAGTGCGATCGTCCCGCCCCAGGAATTGCAGACGAAATCAGCTCGGGCGATGCCGAGTTCGTCGAGGAGGGCGACCATCTTGGCTGCGTGGAAGTCCCACATCGGTCCGCTGATGGTGCACTTGTCGGACTTGCCGTACTGGAGGATGTCGACGAGCACGGCTCGACGATTGTCGGCGAAGAGTGGTGCGACGGGTCCGAAGTCGGACCACGCCGTGCAGCCGGGGCCGCCGCCGTGCAGGAAGATCGTCGGAGACCCCTCGCCCATGTCGTGGTAATGGAACTTCACGCCCGCGGCGGTGGCGTACAGACTGTTCGGTGGATGTGCCATGACCACACCTGACCCGATCGGCGGCGGCGGCGGAAGCATCGCGGTCCGCTGGATGGTCCGGGACCGTGGTGATGCCGCCACACCGGATCTAGCTTTCGCCCATGCGAACTGGTCTAGATTCAGCCTTCGAACGCGCGTGCCGGATGATCGGGACCACCACGCATCGCCGCCTCGGGGCGGTGAGAGCAGCGGAGTCCGTGGCATTCGCGAGAGCGTCGGCGGAACGCGATCCTCGGTTTCTCGACTCCGGACGAGACGACTTCCGGGTCCACCCGATGTACCTGCCCAGCCTGCTGCGAGGACCTGACGGCGCCGACACCGCTGAGTATCGCCCCGACGGCATGTTCGCCGATGAAGTGCCCGGCACGGCCGGGCTGGACGTGCGCCTGTTGGCGGGAGGGCAGACCATAGAGTTTTGTTCGACTCCCCCGCTCGGCGTGCCCCTCGAGGTCACACGCACCGTGAACGGTGTCGACTGGAAGGACAGTGATGGCGGTGAGTTCCTTCTGATCACCGTGTCCAAGACCTACCGCGTCACGGGATCGGTCACGCTGGCAATTGTCACGGAACGGTTCATCGTCCGATGACGCCCAGTGGCGGATGGATGGTCGGCGATGCTCTCGAACAGGTTGCGCTGCAGTGCGATCCGGTCCGGATTCTACGTTTCGGTGCAACCACCCACAATGCACACCGCATTCACTACGACACCGACTACGCCCGTGCCGAGGGCCTTCCCGACCCGGTGGTGATGGCTCAGCTGCAGGGGACGCTGTTCTTCCGGGCCGCCGCCCGCCTGGCCGGCGAGGTCGGTGCGGTGACGTCCGTGACGTGGCGCAACCGAGCACCCGCCCCCGTGGGGTGTGTCCTGACGGTCAGCGGAACCGTCACCCGGATCGAGGGTGACCGGATCGAGGTCACCCTCGTCGAACACGCCGACGACGGGGCATTGTGCGCTGAGGGCAGCGCGGTGATCACCACGACACCTCGATCGTCACGACGGTGAACCCGGTCTGCTGAGCGAACCGGATTTGTTGAGGTGCACGGCGATCGATCGGAAGATCTCCTGCATCACTTGATCTCATCTCGAGAGGACTTCACATGACTGGTGTCGAGGCGCCGGAGAACTCGCAGGTTCTCCCGGAGAGGCCGCGCGCGGCCGGTCGGCAGGACTGGACCGCCTGGCCTCGATACAACGAGGCAGGCAGTGGTTACCGCGGATACTGGTACCCGGTGACGTGGGCGAACCATGTAACAGGTGAGCCGACGAGCTACACCATCTGCGGCGAGAAGCTCGCGCTCATTCGCGACGCGGGCAAGGTCTACGCACTGCATGACCGCTGCCCCCATCGTGGCGTCCCGCTGTCGGAGGGCGATCAACAGTTCCCGGGGACCGTCAGCTGTCCCTATCACGGGTGGACGTTCCGGCTCACCGACGGCAAACTGGCCGCCGTCATCACCGACGGGCCGGATTCGAAGATCTGCGGCAAACTGTCCGTGCAGACCTACTCGGTGGAAGAACGCCTGGGCCTGGTCTGGGTGTACATCCCGATCGGCAACGAGCCCGTGCCGTCGATCGACGAGCAGTTGCCCCGTGAGCTCGTCGAGAACGAAGGCGTCGTCGGGGGCCGGATCCAACCGCGGGGCGGCAATTGGCGCTTCGCCTGCGAGAACGGATTCGACGAAGGACATGCGAAGTACCTGCACCGCACCGCGTTGTGGCGGTTGTTCAAGCCGATGCCGACGTGGAACATCACCAGCATCGTCCCCGAAGGCCGGTGGATCTACCGGGTCCAAGAGGAGGTCTATTGGGAGGCCGAATTTCCTGGCGTCGGGAAGTGGACGAACAAGCGCTGGTGGAAGAAGAAGCCCGACGAGAGCCAGATCTCGCAGATCGGCAACGTCGGCGCCGGCGTGAAGGTGAATCCGGTGATCGCAGCCCAGAACTTCCCGGGCTTCGCCTCGTTGTCGATGCCGGGTGTGCTGAGGATCGCCTATCCCAACTTCATTCACTACGAGTTCTATGTTCCGGTCGACGAGGATCACCACCAGTACGTGGGACTCATGGTCAACTTCGAGACCGGGATGAAGAGGCTCGGCTTCTACGCCAAATACCTCGGTGCCGTGCGCTGGCTGTTCCACGGCCAGTTCTCGGGCCAGGACGAGTGGATGGTCCGCGTCACCGACGCTCCGCCGGAGAAGCTGTACCGACCCGACGTCTCGCTCACCACGTGGCGCAATCTCGCCGAAGAGGAATATGGGGAGAAGATCGCGGCTGCAGTCGCTTTCGCGCCGGCAACATCCGATCGACCGGTTCGTGAGCGCCGTGCCTCCGCGGCGCGGAAGACTGCGCAGCCGGCGACATCCACCGAGTCGGCCAATGGGGCGAGCGCTCCCACTGCGGTCGACGCCGACTAGAGGAGAATTTCGATGTTCAAGACTCTGACCGGCGTGACGTTCGGCGTCGTGCTCGCCACCGGCGTGCCGAGGGCATGGCGTTTCGTCGCCGCACGCAGCAACACCCAGGTTCACCGGATCAACTCGTGACGGCCGCAACTGCAACCCCGCTCGCGGGCCTCGACGAGCAGCGCCGCACCTGGACCGAACAGGCGTGGGCGACGGTCGATCGGGAGCGATTACGGGAGCTGATCATCGGCCTGGTGGACATCGCCAGCCCGACCGGCGACGAAGCGCCACTCGCACAACACATCACAGAGACGTTGACGGCCAGCGGCATCGAAGCGCACACGATGGATCTCGACGACCGCCAAGCCAACTCGTGGGCACGGTTGCGCGGTGACGGGTCGGGGCCGGACCTCATGCTGTATGCCCCGATCGACACCGTCACCAGTGGCAACAGCGAGGAAGACGTGCCCTGGGCGGCGGAGACTCTCCGTCCCGACATGACGGCGCGAGCCGACAGCGAGGGCGACCACGTCATCGGCCTCGGCGCTTCGAATCCGAAGGGGCATGCCGCCTGCGTCATGGCGGCGATCGAAGCAGTGCACGCAGCGGGCATACCACTCACCGGCGACCTTGTCGCGGGTTTCGGTGCCGGCGGAATGCCGACGAACCCTCGTCCGGACGTGGGAAATCCGCGCCGGAACACCGGCCAGGGCGTGGGCTGTTCGTTCCTGCTCGAACAGGGAGTCTGGGCAGATTTCGCGCTCATCGCCAAGCCCGGGTGGACGGTCTCATGGGAGGAGGTGGGCCTGGCCTGGTTCGAGGTCACCGTGCACGGCACCCACACTTACGTCGGATCCCGGCACCGGCTGCCGTACCGCAACCCCGTCGCACTGGCGGGCGAGGTGGCAGTACGCCTGGAGCAATGGTTCCCGCAGTACTCGCAGGCGCACCGGAGCGGGCTGGTGCTTCCCCAGGGCATGGTCGCGAACATCCGGGGTGGGTGCGAGCGGACCGCCTCGTTCACCCCGGCTCAGGTGCGGATGATGGTGGATCTGCGCCTGAGCCCACGGACCACACCGACCGCCGCCAAACGCGAACTGGTCGACGCTGTGCGGCGGATAGCCACCGAACTGGACGCCCGCATCGACGTGGAGCAGATCCTATCGATCCCGGGCGAGTCGTCCGACGAGCGGATGTGGCTCTGCCGCAGCGCCGTAGCGGCCTGGGAGGCGGTCGAGGGTCAACCGCACCGCCCGGTGCACGACGGCAGCGGCGCCACGGACGCGAACATCCTGCGCAACCGGGGCATCCCGACCATACGGGTCGGCATGCCCAAGGTCGTGGACGCACCGTTCGAGGTGGACTTCGCCATGGGCATGAACACCGTCGACCTGGCCGAGGCCGAGAAGCTGACCCGATACCTGATCCGTGTTGCCGTCGACACGGCGACCCGCACAATCGAGGAAGTAGGAGCAGGCTGATGGCCGAGATCGTCTTGGGGGTGGGTGCGTCGCACAGCACCCTCATGAACACCCATTGGGAGGAAACGACACACAAAGCCGAGGCGGAACGCTTCCGGGAGGCGCTGGTCACTGCGCGGGAGCGGATCGCCGCGGCGCGGCCCGACGTGGTGATCCTGCTGGGGTCGAATCACTTCAGAGGGTTCTGGCTCGATCTCGTTCCGCCCTTCACGCTCGGCGTGGGCGAGTGCATCGCGAGCGGCGAGTCGGGTACCCCGAAGGGCCCGCAGCGTGTCGACGCGCACCTGGCCGGCCACCTCGCCGCGCAGGTGGTGGAGAGCGGACGGTTCGATCTCGCATTCTCCGCCCGCCTGCAGATCGACCACGGGCAGTCGCATGCCATCCAGTACCTGCTGGCGGACCTCGACGTGCCCATCGTGCCTCTGGTCGTCAATGTCTTCGCACCACCGCTGCCGACCTTCGGGCGCTGTCAGGCGCTCGCACACGCGCTCCGCGCGGCGCTCGACTCGTATCCGGAGAACAAGCGGGTGGTCGTGATCGCGTCCGGTGGTCTGTCGCACCGGCTGCCATGGCCGGACTGGCGTGATCCGCACGGTGAGGACGACGACTTCATGGTGCAGGCCTGGCTCGACGGTCGCGAGAACTGGTCGGACTACGACGTGCGCCGGCGGGAGATCATCCGCGCAGCCGAGGCGGCCATCTCACCGGAGTTCGACGACCGGATCCTCGATCTTTTCGAGACCGGCAAGGCGGCCGAACTCGCGGAGTTCTCGACCGACGAGGTCGACACCGAGGCAGGTAACGGTGCGCAGGAACTCCGCACCTGGCTGATGATGGCCGCGATGGTGGACTACGTTCCCGCGGAACGCCTTGCCTACGAACCCATGCCGGAATGGCTCACGGGGATGGGCGTCGTCGTCCTCGATCCCACCACTCGGCCGCTCGCGCCGTGACTCGTCAACCCTTCACACCCGACAAAGGACACACACATGACAATCTGGAACGAACTCGCCGGACTCGACTTCGCGGTCAAGACGGTGGACGCAGCCGGAGTTCCCACCCGGTCGCTACAGGCCGGCGCGGGCGAGGAGGCAGTGATCTTCCTCCACGGCACCAGCGGTCACCTGGAAGCCTTCGCGCGTAACATCGCCGCACATGCTCCGCACTACGTGTGCCACGCGATCGACATGCTGGGCCACGGCTACACGGGCAAACCGGATTACCCGTACGAAATTCCGCGCTATGTAGACCATCTCGTGAATTACCTCGACGCGGTCGGGCTGGACAAGGTCCACCTCGTCGGAGAATCGCTGGGCGGCTGGGTTGCCGCGTACCTCGCAAGTGAGCAGCCCGAGCGAGTGCTGTCGCTGCAACTGCTCGCCGCCGGAGGCACCGTCGCAAACCCCGACGTGATGCAGCGCATTCGCACTTCGACCACCAAGGCCGTCCAGAGCAACGACATCGAACTCACCCGTGCCCGGCTGCACCTGCTGATGCACGATCCGGTCAACGCCACCGAGGAACTGGTGGAGGCCCGGCACCGGATCTACCACCAGCCCGAGTTCGTCGCCAACATTCACAACCTGCTGTCGCTGCAGGACATGGACACACGTCAGCGAAACCTGCTACGGCCCGATCGGCTCGCACGCATCCAGGCACCGACATTGGTCGTATGGGGCCACGAGAACCCCTTCGGGGACGTGCCGGAGGCCGAGCAGATGGCCGCGGACATCGCAGGTGCGCAGCTGCAGCTGTATCCGGAATGCGGCCACTGGCCCCAGCACGAGCAGGCGGCGCTGTACAACCCGCTGAGTCTGGAGTTCCTGGCGAAGGCGTCCGAGCGCGTGAAGAGCGTCGTCTGACCGGAGCCGACAGCACGAAACCGTGAAGCCGGCCGCGTCCTCGAGCGCGGCCGGCTTCGTGCATCGAAAGTCGGTCAGCGCCTTCGGCGGCCTGACCGACTGTGCCATGTAGTTCAGTCCCCGCCCGGCGACCGCACTCGCCGGAAACGCCGATGTGTTTCCTTTGCGTTTCGAACAAGCCGCACCTACCAGCCACGATGTTCCCGCGCGGGTAAGTTCTGCGGCCTGGTCCGCACGGTGGACCCGGTTGATTCACGCCCCACCGAGGTGCCGTTAAGTTTTCACCACAACCCCACAAATGAGGTCCAGATCACAATAGGAGGTGTACAAACATGGCCTGGCGATCGATACTCGGCAAGGTGACACTTGCCTCAGCGGCGGTGGTTCTCACGATTTCGACCGGGGCGTGCAGCCGCCCCGCCACGCAGACCACCGCCGATTCCGCCGGCGGTCCGCTCCGGATCGCCGTTGGCATCGACGCGTCGTACGCGCCCTTCTTCGTCGCTGACCAGGAGGGCATGTTCGCCGATGCCGGCCTCGACGTCGAGCTGGTCCAGTTCGGCCGGGGTGGCGAAGCCGTCGACGCGCTCGCGACCGGCCAGGTCCAGCTGGCCGGCAGTTCGGACACCACGACGATCGCGCAGCTACGCCAGAATCCGTCCCTGCGGGCGATGTACTCGTACGAGGTGTCCGGCGACTACCTCAAGGTGGTGTTGCGTAACGGGGTCGACTCGGCCGCTGACATCCGCAAGATGGGCATCGTCCCGGGGCTGAGCCAGATCTCGACCGACAGATACCTCCAGGCCAACGGAGTTCCTGCCGGGTCGGTCGAGACGGTCTCCGCCACCCCCACGGACATGCCGGCGCTCCTCGACCGGGGTGACATCGACGGATACGTCCTGTGGGAACCGTGGCCGGCCACCGCGCTCGCGCAGGGCAGCGGGCACATCACAGCAGTCACCGGTGACTTCGACTGGTTCTACCACCACTGGGCGATCACGACCGAGCCCTGGCTCGACCAGAACGAGGGCACCGCCCGTGCGGTTGCCCGGGTGCTCGTCGACGCCACCGCGCGGGTGGAGTCCGATCCTCGAACCGCAGCCGCCGCGACCAGGACTGCCGTCAACGTAGCCGACGACCAGACCGTCACCGCGGTCGACGAGATCAACTTCGGCGTCGAGAACCTGACCGACAAGAGCATCGAGACCGCACAGTCGATCGTCGACTTCTACAAGAAGATCGGCGTTCTCTCCGAGCAGCCGGATCTGGCCTCGGCCATGCTGCTCGATTGGTACCAGGAGGAAAAGAAATGACCGTCCCCACACGCGGCACAACCGCCGTCCCCAGCGGCGGCACGACCGCCGTTGCATCGGGCGGCCCAGCCGCCGCGCCCAGTCCGGCCAGAACCGTCACCGGCGTCCCCATCCAGATCCGCGATCTGGGCATCAGTTTCGGAGCCGCCGAGATCGTGTCGGGAATCGACCTCGAGGTGCGACCGGGCGAGTTCGTGTGCCTGCTCGGCCCGTCGGGGTGCGGCAAGTCGACACTTTTGTCCGCGATGGCCGGATTCATCGAGCCCCGCGCCGGCGAGATCACCTGCGACGGCGACGAGGTGAACGGCAGCAACCCACACGCCGGCATGGTCTTCCAGAGTTCCGAGGCCCTGTTCGAGTGGATGACCGTGACCCAGAATGTCGCCTACGGACCCCGGATGCACGGGGCCGGCAAGGCCGACCAGGCGCGCATCGCCGCCGAGTACCTCGCGATGGTCGGTCTCCCACACGCCGGCAAGAAGTTTCCGGCACAGCTGTCGGGCGGTATGCGGCAACGGGTACAGATCGCGAGAGTCCTGGCCAACCAACCGTCGCTGGTGTTGATGGACGAACCCTTCGGCGCACTCGACGCCCAGACCCGGCAGGTCCTGCAGGTCGAGCTCGACCGAATCTGGCGGCACACCGGGTGCACCGTCGTGTTCGTCACACATGACATCGATGAGGCCTTGACGCTCGCCGACCGTGTCGTGGTGATGTCGGCCGGACCCAAGGCGCGAATCAAGAGCATCTACGAGGTGCACGCACAGCGCCCACGGGACAGGGCGCACCCCGACGTGATCGATATGTACGAGAAGTTGCGTGACGACATCCGCGCCGAGGTCGTGGCCTCGCTCCGCAATCAGGGCATCGAGGAGGACCAGCTATGACCGCAGCGGTACAGAACACCGTCCCCACCCGCGGCGAACGAGCGCAACCGGCCCGAACGAGACGCTCGAGCGCAGGGGGGGCCGCCCTGCGCACGGCGGCGCTGTGGGTCGCTTCCGCGGTCATCGGCCTAGGGGTGTGGTCATTCCTCGCCTGGTGGTACGGACCGACGACCGTCGCCTCTCCCGCTCAAGTCGTCACAGCAGCAGGGGAACTGGCGGAAAGCGGTGTCCTCTGGACATCGATCTGGGCGTCGGCCCAGCGCATTCTGGTCGGGTGGAGTCTCGGCGTCGTGATCGGTGCCCCCGTCGGCATTCTCATGGGCCGCGTCAACCTCGTGCGTCAACTGCTCGACCCGTATATCGAATTCTTCCGTTTCATCCCCCCGATCGCGTTCGTGACATTGGCGGTGGTGTGGTTCGGCATCGGTGAGACGTCCAAGATAGTGCTGATCTTCTACACGTCGGTGTTCATCGTCACCGTGAGCACGATCGCCGCGACCGTCGCGATCAGCGAGAACAAGCTGCAGGCCGCCGCGAACCTGGGAGCCGGCAAACTGCAGATCATGAAGACGGTGGTGCTGCCGTCGTCGGTGCCGGGCATCGTCACCGGCGCCCGTCTTGCAATGGGCAACAGCTTCCTGACCATCGTCTCCGCCGAGATCGTGGCGGCCGACCACGGCATCGGCTCGATGATCTGGCAGGCCCGGAACTACGGGCGCATCGACTGGACATTCGTGGGCATCATCGTGCTCGGGATCATGGGCTTTCTGTTCGACCGTGTCCTGAGGGTGCTGTCGGGCCGGTACCTGGCGCGGTACGGCGTCAAGTAGTAGTCCTCGTGCCTGCCTGCGCACAGAGCACCGGGTAACGAGTCGTCGGACGACTCCGGCGTCGATAGAACAGAACTACAGGCGGGTCCACCGGCGTTTCTCCTTCGCCGGCGGACCCGCCTTTTCCGTGTTCGTGTCCGTTCCTGTCAGCGGCAGGAATGAACACAGTCTGCTGACCGGACCGGTTTCATTTATCCGGCACGGCAACATGATTAGCGTTGCCGGCATGAACGCTTCGCTCAACGCGTCGACCGGCACGGACCTCGACGTCGACATTCTCATTATCGGTGCCGGCCCGGCCGGTCTCTACGCTGCGTACTACGCCGGATTCCGCGGGCTCCGGGTCGCCGTTCTCGACGCTCTGTCCGAGCCCGGTGGCCAGGTGAGCGCGATGTACCCGGAGAAGGCGATCCTCGACATCGCGGGTTTTCCATCCGTGAAAGGGCGAGATCTCGTGAATGGATTGCTGACGCAAGCCGCACCGTTCGATCCGGCATATCTGCTCGGCGAGCAGGCCCGGACGCTGGATCATGCCGAGGACGGACGTGTCATGATCGGGACGAGCAAGGGACGCACCGTCACCGCCGGCGCGGTCGTGATCACCGGTGGGATCGGGACATTCACGCCACGCCCTCTGGTGAAGGGGCTCGATTTCGTCGACCGCGGTCTCAGCTACTTCGTGCCCGACCTGTCCGCGCACACCGGTAAGGACGTGGTAATCGTGGGCGGCGGCGACAGCGCCTTCGACTGGGCGGTCCACCTCGAGCCGATCGCATCGTCGGTGACCCTGGTGCATCGTCGCGACAAGTTCCGTGCACACGCGGCGACGGTGACGAAGGTCCGTGAGAGCACTGTGCGGATGCTGGTCAACGCGGACATTGCCGAGGTCCGTGGCAACGGCTGGGTCGCAGAGGTGGACGTCGCGCACAAACTCGACGAGACCACCACGACGTTGCCGGCACAAACCATCATCGCCGCTCTAGGATTCACCGCCGACCTCGGGCCGATGACCGAGTGGGGACTCGAGATCGATTCGCGCAACATCGTCGTCAATACCCGAATGGAGACCACCGTGCCGCGCGTATATGCGGCCGGCGACATCACCGACTACCCGGGAAAGGTCCGGCTCATCGCCGTCGGATTCGGTGAGGCCGCGACCGCGGTCAACAACGCCGCGGCCGTCCTCGACCCGGATGCGGAAATCTTCCCGGGCCATTCCACCGAAAAGGAGAGCTGACAATGGCATTCGTCATAGGCGAAGCGTGCATCGACTACATGGACCGCTCCTGCATGGAGGAGTGCCCGGTCGACTGCATCTACGAGGGTGAGCGCAAGCTCTACATCAATCCGAACGAGTGCATCGACTGCGGCGCCTGCGAACTCGCCTGCCCGGTCGAGGCGATCACGGTGGATCGGAAGGCAGACCCCGACTTCAAGGAGGACGCGAAACGTTTCTTCCTCGAGGTCCTGCCGACCCGGGCGGAGCCGGTCGGCAATCCGGGCGGCGCCGCGAAGATCGACGTGATCGGCGTGGACACCCCCATGGTCACGGCCTACTGATGGCGATACGGTTCGGCTACGCCGACACGACGTTCGGACAACTGCACTATGCGGAATCGGGCAGTGGCCGGCCGCTCCTCCTGCTGCATCAGACCCCGCGGTCCTGGGACGAGTTCCGCGAGTTGATCCCGCTCCTGGACGACGAGTTCCGGGTTCTCGCCCTGGACACGGTGGGGTTCGGAGCGAGTGCGCCACTCGCTCCGCCGCAGACGATCGAGTCGTTCGCCGACGCCGCCTGGGAGTTCCTCGACGCCGTGAACGCCGGACCGGTGGCGGTCCTCGGACATCACACCGGCGCCGCGGTGGCGATGGAGATGGCCGCCGGCCGCCCCGGTGAAGTCGATGCTGTGGTGCTGTCCTCCTGCCCGTGGACGGAGGGTAACAACCGCAACGGCGAACCGGATTCGGGAGTCGTGGACCGCGCCGTCCGCGAACCCGACGGCAGCCACCTGCAGACCCTGTGGAACCTGAGACGACCGTATTACCCTTCCTCGGCAACGGATTTGCTCGACCGCTTCCTGCGCGACGCCCTCGCGCACGGTGTCGATCCCGCCGAGGGACACCGTGCCTGCGCTCGTTACCACATGGCGGACCGCATCGAAGCGGTGACGGCGCCGGTGCTGCTGCTCGCTGCCGGCGCAGACCCGTTCTCGATGCCCCACCTACCGACGTTGAGGAAACAGTTCACCGGGGCGCGGGTGGTGCTCGAGGAGGTGATCGAGGACGGGACCGTTGCGTTGATCGAGCGAGAGGCACCGCGGGTAGCCGCGGTGGTCCAGTCCTTTCTGAACTCACCGGCCGTGCGGGTCGCGTCCGAAAATTTGGGACGGGTCCGGTGACCGAACCCTGTGGCGTGCGTCTCGCCATTGTTCAGCCCTAGCGTAGCTGTGATCGGGACGAATGCCCCGCCAACCGCCAGGAGGCAGCAGTGACTACAGAGGCGCAGCATTCGGCCGGCCTCGGCCCGGTCGTACCGATCCCCCCGGCACACCGCGTTGCGGGACAAGACATGTCGTCCGTTCTCGGCAAGGCCCGGCTCATTCTCGACGCGTTCGGGAGCGAGCACAGCGACCTCTCGCTCACCGAGCTCGCACGTCGAAGTGGTGTCGCGAAGGCGTCCGTGCACCGGCTGGCCGGCGAACTCGTCGAATGGGGACTCCTCGAGCGGGCGGGCACGAAGTACCGCTTGGGCCTGCGGCTGTTCGAACTCGGACAGCTCGTCCCCCGGCAGCGCATCCTGCGTGACGCCGCCCTGCCCTTCATGGAAGACCTGCTCCTTGCAACGCAGGAGACGGTGCACTTCGCGGTTCGGGACGGTATCGACGTGCTCTACATCGAGAAGATCGTCGGTCACCGCGGATTGCAACAGCAGTCGCGGGTGGCGGGCCGGTTGCCGCTGTACTGCACCGCGACCGGGAAGATGATCCTGGCGTTCTCGCCGCAGGCGGTGTTCGACGAAGTGATCGAGCAAGGATTCACCGCTCTCACCGCCCGCACCACGATGTCGGTCGCCGTCCTGCGCCAGCAACTCCACCGCATGCGCAACGAGCAACTCGCAGTCGAAGTCGAAGAGACCCGCATCGGCTACATGAGTGTTGCCGTGCCGGTGTTCAGCGGACCCCGGACCCTCGCCGGAGCCCTGTCGGTAACGGGTCCGACGGCGCGGCTCAACGTCAGCCGGGTTGCCGGCGCCCTACGAACCGCGGGCATCGGGATCTCCCGAGCACTTCACGCGATGCGCTGCGCATACTCGGCGACCGACATGGCAGGCGCCGAGGCATGTACGCCCGCGATGTGCTCGTTCAACGGGTGCGGCCGGTAACCGGTGGTTCGAGGCGGCTGCCGGTCACCGGGACGGGACGGCGTCGGCATCCCAGGTGCCGCTGCCGACCCCACGCGAACGGAGTACCTCCTTGCGGACCTTGCCGGTCTCGGTCAACGGCAGTTCACTGACGAAATCGATGAACCGCGGCAGAGCAAAGTACGCCAGTTGTAGTGCCGCATGGTGCCGTAGGTCCTCGGGGCTCGACTGCATTCCTTCCCGGAGTACCACGGCAGCCATCACTTCGTCCTCGGCGAGTTCCGACGGCACCGGAAAGACCGCGACCTGCGCGACCGCCGGATGCCGCGCCAGGGCCTCCTCGACCTCGGCGGAGAAGATGTTCTCGCCGCGCCGCCGGATGACGTCGCGGACCCGATCGACGAACCGATACCACCCGTCGGGTTCCCGGACCACCCGGTCGCCGGTGTCGATCCAGTCGCCCGCCATGCGGGGAGGCTCGGACAGGTACCCCGTGGCAAATCCTCCGGGAAGGTCTGTGCGGACGACGAGTTCGCCGGGCAGGCCGTCCAAGACGGGGTCGCCGGCGTCGTCGACGACCTTCGCGTCGTAGCCGTCGCGCACCGTTCCGAGATAGCCGGGTCGGCGATCGCCGGGCACAGTTCCGAGAACGAGATTCGTCTCGGTGGTGCCGTAGCCGTCGACGAGTTCGACGCCGAAACGCTCACGGAAGGGAGCCCACAGGCGGGCCGGAGTCGCCGGCGCCAGGGCGCGGGTGGCGCGGTGCTTCTTGTCTTCCACGGCGGGTTCCCGGCCGGTGAGCATCGCGACCATCGCACCGAGCAGGTAGATCACCGTGGCGTCGCTGTCGGCCACCTGCGCCCAGTATCGCCGCACCGAGAAATGTTCACCGAGCACAAATGTTCCTCCCGCAACCAGCGCCTGGAACAGTGTGTTGAGTGCATTCGTGTGGAACAGGGGAAGGCCGTTGTACAGAACGTCGTCGGGTCCCAGCCCCAGGGAGGCTCCCACCCCCGCTCCCCACCAGAGTGATTGAGCATGAGGGCAGCGGACCCCTTTCGGTTGCCCGGTCGTCCCGGATGTGAACAACACCGCCGCCGTGTCGAGCGCGGTTACCGCGGGTTCGGCCGCTCGTCCGGGGGTTCGGCTGTCTCCCGGCCCGGGAACGGACGAAGTGCCGAGTATCCAGGATTCACCGGTGAATCGCGTCTGCCGGAGCCGGGGCAGGAAGGTGGGCTCGATCAACAGGTGGCCCGCCCCGGACTGCTCGAGCACGCTGTCGAGGGCGGCGCCACGCAGTGCTGTGTTCAATGGCACCGTGACCGCTCCTAGCCAACTACAGCCGAGCAGCAGATCGATCAATTCGATGCGGTTGGCGCACATCGCCGCCACCGCGTCACCCCGGCCGATCCCATGTCTGGACAGCGCCTCGGCCGACGTTGCGGCTCGCTGCACGAGTTCGCGATAGGACACCTCCACGTCCCCGGCCCGGACGGCGAGATGATCGCCCCGCTCGGTGGCACGCTGAACGAGCAGGGACGGAATCGTCATCGCCGCCGGCAGCGGCAGAGAATCGGATTCGGGCGTCACGGGTGTCACCTTCCTTCGGCGAACGAGCGATGGCGGCCGGTCACGGTACGACGACCGCGCGGCCGGCGACCTTCCCTTCACGCATCATCTGCAGTGCACACGCGATGTCGTCGAGCGGAAACTCCTGAACCGCCATGCCGATCTCGCCGTCGACGAGGCGCCGAATGAGGTCGGGTGCGAGTTCTGCCTGTCGCGCACTCTTGCGAATCATGTTGACCGGCAGCAACTGTACATCCTTGAGCAGCCAGTTCGGCAAATCGATCGTGAGTTCGGTCCCCAGCGTGTAGCCGATCAGTGCGGCCCGCCCGCCCGGTACGACGCGCTCGAGCAGGTACGGCAGCGAGTCGCCGCCGAGGGTATCGACGAGAACGTCCGCCACTGGATCGGGCCCCAGCGTGTCGGCCAGTTCAGATCCACGGCCGACGACCGGTCGTACACCGTCGGGGACGAGCGGTACCTGGTCCGCCCGCGCCACCACACCGATCACGTCGGCGCCGGCGAGGAGCGCGAACTGTGCAGCCATGGACCCGACCGCGCCGGCGGCGCCGGACACGACGACCCGCTCACCGGCGGCGACGCGGGCGATGTCGTGGACCGCGACGAAACCGGTTGTGCTCGGGAGAAAGAACGTGGCCGCGATCGCCGGTTCGAGGGCCGAATCGAACGGTGTGAACACCTTGTCGGCGGCCACGAGGTATTCGGCCCAGCATCCGGGCTTGAAGAGTCCGACTCCGCCAGCCCGGACCAACACCCGAGTACTGGCGTCGAAAGTATCCGATTCGATCACGGTGCCGGCCCCGTCGGTGCCTCCGACGTGTGGCAGGGTCGGCTTGATATCGAAGTTCCCGCTGCCGACGGTGAGGTCGAGGTGCCCCAGCGCCGCCGCATCGATCCGGACGAGGGTCTGTCCGGGTTTCCGGGTCGGCACCTCGACGTCGTCGATGATCGGGTCGTGTCCGAATGTGTGAAAGCGGGCTGCACGCATGTTCTGTCCTTCGGGAGTGCTGTCGAGTGAAAAAGCCTGATCGAAGTGACCGGCTCAGGTGAGGACCGAGTCGGCTCGCAGCCGCGCAACGGTCTCCGCGGAGTAACCGGTGACCTCGCGGAGCACGGCATCGGTGTCCGCGCCCAGCACCGGCGCCGGTTGCCGGATCGTGACGGCTTTCCCGACCCGGATCGGAGCGCCCTGGTGGAGAAAGGCTCCCGCACGGGGATGGACTGCGGGCACGTAGTAACCGCGGGCACGCAGATGCGGATCGGCTTCGACGAGGTCCCGCCCGTTCTGCACGGACCCGGCGGGGACGCCCGCCTGCTGGAGTTGCTCAGCGACGAGATCGGCAGGCCGCGGCGACGTCCATGCCGTGATCGCTGCCGCGATGTCGGCTTCGTGCGCCCGTCGCGCCCCGGGCGTGCGGAAACGCTCGTCCGTGGCCCAACGCGGGCGGCCGATCACCGCGCACAATCTGGTCCAGTCCGCGTCGTCACGAACGGTGACCGCGCACCAGCGGTCGGGTCCGAGGCAGCGGAAGACGCCGTGCGGTGACATGTCGGGATGGGCATTGCCGAGCGGAACGGGAAGCTGTCCGGCGCCCGTCGCCTGCACGACACTGGTGCCCATGTGTGACGCCATCGCCTCCAGTTGGGAGAGATCGACGTGCTGACCGCGGCCCGTGCGGCCTCGGTGCTCGAGGGCGGCGAGAACCGCTGCGGCGCCGTGTAATCCTGCGACGATGTCGCCATGACCGTAGATCACTCCGACGACGTCGTCGGCACTCCACCCGGTGAGAGCGGTCAGTCCGGTGGCCGCGGAGACGATGTCCGCGTAGGTGACCCAATCGCGTCGCGGTCCGGTGTGGCCGGTCCCCGACATGGAGACGTACACGATGTCCGGACGTAAGGACCGCAGTCGTTCGTACCCGAAGCCCATCTTCTCCATCACCGAGGAACTGAAGTTCTCGACCACCACGTCGGACTGCGCCACGAGGTCGGCGAGCACGGCCAGTCCTGCCTCGGAACGAGTGTCCAGGGTGATGCTGCGCTTGTTCCTGTTGACGTCGTTGAAGTACCCGCTGGTGTTCGGATCGTCGTGTGGTCCGCGGGACAGGTGCATGAACGGCGCGAACCGTGTCGGGTCGGGTCGGCCCGACGACTCGACTTTGATGACGTCGGCGCCGTGGTCCGCCAGGATCTGAGTGCAGTAGGGACCGGCGAGAACCCAGGTGAGGTCCAGGACCCGGACGCCCGACAGGGGCAGCAGGTCAGGCCCGGATGCGGTCACGGTCGGTTCGAGGACTTCGGGTTCCGGCTCGTCGAGGAGGAACTGGTGCGCACCGATCGGCGGGACCGGCAGGGCCCGGGTCCTCCCTCCTTCCGGGAAGGGGAAGGAGAAGCCCAGATCTCGTACGGTGGACCCGGGCTCGTCGACGTCGACGAAGAAGTCGCGGGCCTGGAGTTGGGGGTTGGACAACAGTTCGTCCGGTCGGACGACGGCGGACCACGGCAGCTTGCGTTGTTGCGCCGCCCGCGCGAAGTCCTCCTTCGGCCACTTGTCGAGGAAACCCTGCAGCACGGCGAAGATGTGGTCCTGGTGCTCTTTCCGCTCGACGGGGTCAGCCCATTTCGGGTCGTCCAGATCCTCCTGGGCACCCTCCTCGACCAGCCAGGAGACCAGCGCGTCCCACATTCGGGGACTTCCGCCGAGCCCGCCACCGACATAGCCGTCGGCGGCCCGGAACAGGCCGTGCGGTACCAACGGGTGCACCCGGCCGGGTCGGTCCGGGACGCGATCCTCGTGGAGATAGGCCAGGGCGCCGGCCTCGAGGCCTGCCGCCACACATTCCTGTGCGGAGACGTCGATCAGGGGGACCGGGCCCTGACGCCGCGACCGGAGTCCGAGTAACACCGCGATCGCGGCGTTCACCCCTGCCAGCTGTTCGGCTTGGCCCTGAGGTAGAGACAGCGGGGGCCCAGCAGGTTCACCCACTTGAGCGAGCATTCCGCCGAGGGCCGCGAGCGTCAGGTCGGTGGCGCACCACTGGCGGCGCGGACCGTCGACGCCGAAAGGTGTGACTCGTACGTGAACGACCGATCCCGGTGCCAGCTCGATCGGCTCGTCGCCGACGGCGCTGCCATCGAGGTAAACGTCCGCCCCGGCCACCAGGTGCGCCAGTTCCGCACGGCCCACGGCTGTCTCGACGTCGATCGTGACGGATTTCTTTCCGGCGTGCCAGTGCGTGAATGCGTGGCCGTCCAGTTCCCGTCGGGTCGGATCGCCCTCCGGCGGTTCGATCAGAACGACCTCGTATCCCAGTCCGACCAGGATGCGGCCGGCGAATCGGCTCAGCGGGCTGGACAACTCCACCACGCGAATTGCGCTTTCCACCAGAAGGACTCCGTTTCATTGTTCCCAGCGGGCGTCCGCCCGTTCACTGGACCCGAACCTACGTCGCGTTCTCGTACCAGTGAATCGATCTGTTCTGCTGACCGAACCGGACGGACGCGCCGTCGCCGAGGGTCATGCCGGGGGTTGGTTCACGTGGGCTGTGACCCACCCACGGAGCAGAACGCGCGAGGTATCGACTTCTCCTGTGATCTTGCCCTGGCCTCGGAAGAAGGTGACCAGTTCATTCGCCCGTGCCACGTCGTCGTCCGTGAAGTCGCGCACTCCGAAATCGATCTGGGAGACGGTCCGACGGGCCTCGGCCGGATCCATCTGGATCGAGTCGGAGATCGCCTTGGCAGCCCGGTCCGGGTCGGCATCGGTAATTGCAGCAGCCTCGGCGATCACGTCGAAGACCCGGGCCGCGACGTCCTCGTTCGCCGACAACCACGAATCGGATGCCAGGATCCACTGTGAATACTTGGCGCCGAAGTCACCGGTCGTCGCGACGACACGACCACCTGTCGCCACGGCCTGCTCGACCCACGGATCGAACGACAGGAATCCGTCGATGTCACCGCGAGCGAGCAGCGCCGGTTGCTCGGGTGGACTGGTGTTCACGAGCTTGACCGATGCCGGATCTCGCCCGAGGCTCCGCAGATACAAGTCGGTGAAGTAGAGCCCGATACCGGGGAACACACCCATCGTCTCGATGTCCTTCGGCTCCACACCCTCGCGCAGGACCACCTGGAAGTAGCGGTCGGAATCCTCGAACACACCGAGCGCGCGCAGCGACGGATTCGCGGCCATGACGGTGAGCGCCGTGGAGTCGGCGTTTCCGGACAATTCCGAAGTCCCTGCCACCACGTTCTGCGCGCCGGCCGCTCCGCCTTCGGTCTGCATCAACTGAACGTCCAGTCCGGCGTCGTCGAACATGCCCTCGGCGTCGGCCAGGAAAATCGGCGCGTACGACGGGTCGACGCCCACGGAGATGCGGATCAGCCCGCTCCCCTGCGCTGCTTCGGTCGCTGGCCGGGTACAGGACGTCGAGGCGACGGTGAGGGCCGCCAGTGCCGCGACGGCGAGAAACGCTCGCCGTCCGATCGAGTGTGTCATGAGCATCCTTTGGGTGAGGTGACGAGCAGGGTCAGCGACCAGTGAAATGCGGCGGTCGCTTGTCGAGGAAGGCTTGTAGACCCTCGGCGGCGTCGGCCGTGCGAATGAGGTCGAGGACACCCGCAAATTCCGCGTCCAGTGCCTGATCGAGTGGGAGTGTCCGCCCCGCTTCGACCACCCGCTTGAGGAGGCCGATAGCGGCCGTCGGTCTCGCCGCCCACTCGGCGGCGAGACGGTCTATCCGCGCGTCGAATTCGTCGTCGGGTACCACCTCGTCCACCAAGCCGATCTGCCGGGCCTCGTCGGCGGACAGGCGCCGACCCTCCATCATGAGGAGCTTCGCTCGATGCGCGCCGAGCAAGCGGGGCAAGCGCTGACTGCCGCCGGCCCCGGGAAACAGTCCGAGGCCGATTTCCGGGAACCCGATCGACGCCGACGCCGCCATCACCCGCACGTCACAGGCCAGTGACAACTCCGCTCCGCCGCCGAGTGCGTGCCCGTTGAGGGCTGCCAGCACGGGTTTCGGAGCGGTCTCGAGGACCTGCTGCACCTCGATCCAGGGCCGCATCGCGTGCTGCGTCTCCTCCGACAGTTCGCGCATCACTCGGATGTCGGCGCCGGCCACGAAGAAGCGTCCCGTTCCGCGCAGCACGATGCACCGCACGTCGGTGTTCGCCGCCAGCGGCTTCAGGGTGTCGAGCAATTCCGCGATCAGCGCAGGATCGAAAGCGTTCGCAGGCGGTCGCTCGATGCGCACGACCGCCACGGCGTCGGCCACAGCGGCATGGACCGACGCGGCGAGCGGAGGGAAGGAAGGCGTCATCTGTACTCCATGGGTCGGTCGACTGGAACTGAGAATTCGAGTATCGGTACCCGCGCGCCCCGGCACACCTCCAACGGTCCGGTAGGCGAACCCGCGACACGAAACCGGGCCGGGGACGCGAAGCATTTCGCCGAATCGCATGGACTCTCCGTCTCGACGCCTGAGAAACGGGGATGTGTCCCCGGGGCGCTGGCGTCCGGTAGTCAACGCCGACTATGTCTTTCGCAGATCTCCCGCATTCATTCAGGTCAGCCTTTCGGGTCCGTCTACCGGGACGGCCTTGTTGCGCCGTATGCCTCCACCTGCAGATACTTGGCTGCCAGCGGCGAGGGCTCCAAGCCTTCCTGTACCTGCGAAGTCTCGGGGTGAGCCTGCCGCCGTGAAAACGATCGGTACCAGCATTCCCGAGCAATCCGCCCTACTCGCCCGTGGCGACATCGGCGCCTTCATTTCGTTCGACCAGGCAATCATCTGACAATCCAAGGAGATTTGGGTGAGCGTTAGAACGCGACTGTTCGCGAAAACAACTATCGTGCTGGCATTGACGGCGGCCCTGACAGGTTGCGGCACACATGCGGGGCCCGAGCATGCAGCTTCACGCTCACAAGCAGAATCGGACAGTCATTCGTTGGTCGTCACAACGAAAACTGGTGACGTGGAGGGGATATCAGCTGGACAGGTGGACCAGTTCCTCGGCATGCCTTATGCGGCCCCACCCGTCGGCACCCTGCGGTGGGAGCCACCCGCACCGACGCCGACGTGGGACGGCATCCGTTCAGCAGCGGAATTCGGCCCGAGGTGCTATCAACCGGTGAGCAGTGGCAGCAACGATGTGTCTTATGGCGAAGATTGCCTGTATCTGAACGTATATACACCGTCCGAACGAACTGGAGGGCCCCTCCCGGTCCTGTTCTGGATTCACGGAGGTGGCTTCATGAGTGGTTCGGGAAGCCAGTCAGATGGGTCACAAATCGCGGAAAAGTTCAACACAGTCGTTGTCACCATCAACTACCGACTCGGCGCCTTCGGCTTCCTCCAGCTACCTGGGGCCGATGACGGCACCGCAGGCAACTTCGGACTCCTGGATCAGCAAGCAGCCCTGCACTGGGTTCAAGAGAACATCGCAGGTTTTGGCGGCGACCCCAGTCAAGTCACAATTGTGGGCCAATCTGCCGGAGGACACTCGGTGTGCGCCCAACTCGCGTCGCCGACAGCGAGCGGTCTGTTCCAGGGCGCGATCATCCAAAGCGGCGGATGCCCCAGCCACTCAACTGAAGAAGCCCAGGCCGACGCCGCCTCGTTCGCTGTTTCGACAGGCTGCTCCGAACCCGGCGACATGGCCCAGTGTCTACGATCCAGATCTGGTGACGAACTTCTCGCAGCGAGCACGAATTTCGGGGGAATCCTCACAGGCCCTCTGCCCATCGTTGGGGGCCCCGAACTTCCGATTGCACCAGACGCGGCGATCAAGTCTGGTTCGTTCAACAACGTCCCCATCATGATCGGAGAGACACGTGATGAAACCCGAGGCTGGGCAATCCCTTTCGCAGACGTGACCGAGGACCGATACAAGCAGGAACTGCAAGAAGAATTCGGACCACTTGCACACGCTGTCGCCGACCAGTACCCATACTCGTCATTCCCGAGTCCGTACGGTGCGGCCTACGCACTCAGTACGATATGGAATGACAGCAGTGTGTTCTACGGGCTCGGAGGATGCCAATACCTGACGCTGGCGAACGAAATGGCTGTCCACCAGCCACGAGTCTTCTTCTACAGGTTCGACGACGAGCACGCGCCCACACGCGAAACCAAACTCCCCGATTTCAACGTAGGAGCAGCGCATTCCACCCAGCTGCCGTACCTGTGGGGCGGGGAATTGGCGACGCGGTTCACTCCAGAACAGCAGCAATTGTCGCAAACGATGATGGCCTATTGGGCAGGATTCGCCGCGCACGGCAGTCCCACTGCTCCCACTCAGCCCGAATGGTCAGCGATCGGTGAGGGCAAAATCATGGTTCTGGATTCAGGCCCCAACACACGCACCGTCAGCACGGAGCAGTACGCAGCGGACCACCGGTGTGGATTCTGGAACGAGCAGAACTACAACTGGCTCCCCACCACTCCCACCGCCTGAGGTTCGTAACAACACTCTGGTTACCGTCACGCCGAGGCCCGCAGCGTTCTCACACGTACCGGGTCTTGCCATGGAAGGACGCAGGCCAGCACCGGGAGCGTAGTCGTGGGTCGCCGGCGGGTGGATCCACCTCATAGAGGCCGCTACAACCGTGCGCGGCCGGGGCGGAAACCCACATCATCCGTAGTGGACTCAGATGCAGGGTTTCCGGTTGTCAATACACCATCCGAATGATGAGTTGCGGACACCGACACGGGACACCGACATACAGTCCGACCGGACGTGTACCGATCACTTCCCTCCTCCGACGGAAGCGCGTCCTGCAGTCGATGTCGTTCCGTCACGGGACATGCGCCGCGTGCCCAACCGGTTCGCCCACGTGCGTCGCAGCGTCAGGTGATGGTGTAGCCGAGCTGATAGGCCGCGCTGTCGATCGGCCCGGACAACCCGGGATGCGACAACGGCAGCGACAACGCCGGCAGCGCAGGAAACGCGTCGGCGGCGCGTTCGGTGATCGCGATGCAGACACCGCCGGCGAACCGGCCGCGGTAGGCGATCCCATCGAGATCGTCATGGGCCTGGTGAATGGTACGGGCCCAGTGCTGGGTTCGGCCGTGTGCGGCAGAGTCGAGGGCGTGGTTGCCGCCGACCCGGGTCGCCCACGTCCCCTCGCCGATGCCGGACACATCGAGCAGTCGCAGCGGGCGGATAAATCGCAGCCCGGTCAGATACGGGTCGCCGCGGTGGCGGTCGATCACCCGGGCGCTCTGAAACGCCTCGGCCAACCCGCCGCGGGGACTGGAGGCGCCGTACCAGATGCCATAGCCGGGATGTTCGGCCCGCGGGAGCGGGTGGTGGTCGAACCGCAGGATCGGCCCGAACGTGCGCATCCCATTCCAGGGCAGCACATGGGTGCCGGTGGTGCGATGCACCCGCCACACCACCTCGGCCGGTTGCCAGTCGAACACTTCCTCGCCGCGCACGCCCGCATCACGAAGGTCGGCGATGGACGGCGGTGCGGGCAGCATCGACCCCATCTATGCCGATTCCCATTCGGCGGCGGTGATCACGTCTCGGACCTGTTCGATATCGGCGGCGGTTCCGGCGCTGCCGGTCAACCACGCCACGATCGACACCGACCGGCCCTCCACGGTCAGGGACGGTTGCGGGCGGGTCAGCAACGCCTGCACGGTCAGCGGGTGCAGATCCTTCGCCAGCAACGGCGCCACCTGGTCGAGGTGCGGCACCGCGCCGGTGTCGGTGAACTGGGCGGGCGGCAGCAACCGGTTCCGGCCCGACTGGAACGCCCACAGGGTGCCCTCGCCGAGGCGTTGCCGGATCCGGGCCGCGGTCACCCCGAGACGGTCCGCGGCCTCCGCGATCGACAGGGAGCTGCGGACCAGTTCCTGCATGCGAATGTCGCGGTCCACTCGTGCGGTCGTCGCCGCGGCCGGGTCGTCGACGAACCCGGCCCGATCGAGCAGGGCTGCGTCGTGGTCGGACAGCGACGGTGCCGCCGGGTTCCGGCCGGACAGGCTGTGCAGTATCTGGGCGAAGAACTGGCGTCCGACGTCGGTACCAGTCACCTCCCGCAGCGCATCCTCGAAACCGAGATCGCCGCGCAGGTAGCGGGCTTCAGTGCTGGCATCGGCGGGCTCGTTCATCACACCCACCCTCACTTTTATTAATTAACGGGCACAAATTCATGATAGCGGGAACTGGTTGGGGTCGCTACCGCGCCCCGCGGCGGAGCCCTCGGGTACGAAGTCGACCCGATGTCACCAAAACAATGCCAATCAGTCGGTTTTCCTGCACGATGCACCCAGCACCACCCACCCGACGAACAGGACCACCACATGCGCACGACCGCCCGCACCACACTCCTCGCCGCCGCGGCCATCCCCCTCGCCATCGCAACCGCCGCACCGGCATCAGCGGCCGAAGCCACCGACGTCACCTACGCCTTCAGCGTCACCGGATCGACCGTGACCAACACAATCACCAACAACACCGGCGCCACCATCGGCTGCACCACCTCCCTCGCCGCCGCACCCGGCGGCGTACTCCCACCGCTCGACGACATCATGCGCAGCGGGCAGTCCCTATACCAGCAGGACGACATACCACCTGGCACCACAACCCAATCGGTCACCGACGTCCCCGACGGCTCCTACGTCGCCCTCGCCTCCTGCGGACGCGAAGGAACCGACCCCGCCATGTGGGTCTCCAACTACCCCGGCATCGAGCAATACCTGGTCCAGTTCCCGATGACCGCCTACACCGTGCAACAAGCCTCGACCGTCGTCACCGTGCCCAGCGTCGACCCCGCACCACCCGCCGCCGCACTCGTCCCCGACCTCAGCGAACTAGGCACCCTCTTCGGCAGTTGAGCTCACCTGCCCGAGCCGGCGGACTCGGCGGCGCCCACCCAACTGTGGGAGCCGCCGCCCCGCACCGCCAGCAGATGCGACATCGATCCTCCTGCTCGGACCATGCGTCACCGTGCGCAGCGGAACCCGCGAGCATTCCGATCACCAGCACCGTGTGGACCGTCGGGCCGACCAACTCGGCCCCAAAGGCTTGGAGCCCTACGGCGGCCGCGAGAAGCCCTAGCGACGTCCGGCTCCAGGCCAGAAACGTCCGCTCGTTCGCGAGGGTGAAACGTGGATCCGGATCTGTACCCACGCGGAAGGCTCGGGGTCGCCATCTGCCCGCACGAACCTAACTCAGGAACAGACACGGCGTCAGCAGGCCGGTGAGCGCACGCCAAAGAGGCTGATCCGTGCACGCCCGGGCATCGTCCGGACCGGCACCATGATTGCGGCGTGAAGTCGAGTCAACAGTCTGCGTGTGTCTCGAGTTCCGGCAGCCGATCCGCACCCCAACTGCGGTGGATGTGCCCCACCACGCGATCGAGCTCGCCTCGGGTGACCCCAGCTACTTCGCCTGGCTCCAGTGGATCGAAGTGGAATATGTACAGCCGGGAGGCAAACTGCTCGAACGGTAGCGAAGATTCGCCGAATCTTTCGCCTTGACCTGCGGTGCTCACGACGACGCCGTCACCCCAGTCCTGTCCGCTGTCGTTGTTGGGGTTGTAGAAGTAAACGCGCATCACCTCTTGCGGGTCCAAATTGACCCGCAGCACGGTGATCGCATGCCAGCCGATGAATCGGGCGGCGCTGTCGGTGACAGCGATACCGGCCGGTTGGGGGTGAATGAGCGGTTGGTTGCCGTTGTAGAAGGGGTGATAGCTGGCATAAAAATGACGAAGGAACTCGTCGAGTTCGGTCAGTTTGCCGGTTGGCACGTCCACGTTGATACGGAACCCGCGGCCCGACCACCAGCCGTGGAACTCCGGGTTGACCCAGCGGTGCGGGTCGCCTTCGCGGTCGGCGCACCGCCTCCCCATCTCCGCGTAGATGCGGTCGAGGTGCGGCACGACGAGCAGCGATACCGGGTCGAGGTCGACTGGCAGCACGGTCGCAACACCGGACGCACTGTCGCGAGACGATATCGGTTGCCCTTCGAAATGCATGACGATCTCGTCGTCTCGTGCTGCCCACACCAGGGTTTGGAGCAGGTAGTCCGGATCGTTGTACGCCCACATAGACAGCGCCCTCGCCGACTGGCACGTCGGGTTGTCGCCTTGTCCCACTCCCAGCGGCAAGCCCAGGATCGACAGCATTCCGGACAACAGCCAAGCCCGAGCGTCCAGCGTCGGCCCGAAGGTCTGGGTCAGGCGTTGCCGCGAATACTCCGACAGTGGTTGCGCCAGTTGGCGCCACATGGCGGGGGCGACGGCCGGTTGATAGAGAATGCCCCGTTCCAGCATCAACGCGAGACCGTAGATGCATTGGGCGGTCTCGATATGGACCGCATTGTCGATGAGGCTGCGCACCAGGTCGTGGTAGCAGAGCAGGCAGTCGCGGCCGGTGCTGGACAGCCCCAGGGCTTCTCCGATCAGGTACTCCCCTTTTTCGAGCAGGTACCGCAGCAGTACGGCGTGGTACGGCGAGACCAGTCCGGTGTCGTGCATTGCGCGCGCGAATCCGGCCGCTTCGTATTGGAGGCCGCTGCTGTCCATTGCTTCCAGGCGACTGCGGTAGACATCGACGCCCGGGTCTTCCCGGCAGGCATCCGTTGTGCCGAAAAGACTGCTGATCAGACGATCGGCGCCGACCCCGCTGGCACCCGGTTCGATGTCCGGACTGTTCCTGTATACGGCGATCTGTGTGATCATCTGCTTGACCTGATCGACCTGTATTGGCCGCTGCCGCAGGATCCTCCAGATCTCCTCCACGAGGTGTTCGAGGATGTTGTCGTACCCGACACCCTGTCCCAGATGACGGAACAGTGCCCGGGTCGCCTGCGCCAGGCGTCCCTGTTGTTCACGCTCCGCTTCGCTGGGGGGCGTCAACAACAGCGACATGTTGACGGCCAGGACTTGCGAAAGATGGTGCCTGGCTTGCTCAGCGGAGATCAACGGGTGCGCATACTCGCCCTTGGCGACGGCCAGCAGGCGCAATTCGTTGACGGCCTCCAGTACCACCGTGTCCGCATTGGCGCTGCTCAATGCTCCGGTGCTCAGCGCCGGGATGAGAATCTGTGGTTCGGCCCAGTCGGTGCCGACGAACAGGCCCGCTTCGTCCAGGTCCGCCGCGCGGGCCTGCACCGCTGCGGCGCCCCCCGGCTGCAACAGAACCAGACGCAGGGCGTCCAGCACCGGGCGTAGCTTGACGTGTTTACCGAAATCGCGGGTCACTGCCAACGATCGGGTGGCATCGTCGAGCCCGGCCAGACGTTTCTCCAACGTCGTGCTGTCGGTATTCGTATCGCTGCTGGTCGATTTCAACCGGGGATCCTCACGTATGAACGGACCTGCTCGACTCAAACGTAGAAGTCGAGTTCTTCCTGTTTCTTCAGTCGATCACGCATCTCGTAGGGATCGTCACCGAAGAAGTGGAGGAGTCCCCAGTGCGTGCCGAATGCAGTTCGCTTGGTGACCGTCTCTTCCAATGGCGCTGTGAGCTCGTGGGATTCGAAATAGATGTGGTCCTCGGTCTCCTCTGGCATACACAGTTGGCTGACGACGCGTCGTCGTGGATAGACACCGAAACAGCCGGCATGCCCCTTGGCGTCCACCACTTCCTTCGGGAAGAAGTCCTCGATTTCTTCTTCCGTCGTCTTGGGATCGAATGCCAGCACCAGGCCCTGATATGCGTTGAACCCGTAGGCACGTTCCAGCAACTCGAACACCTTGAAGCCCGGCGGACGGTACGCGACCTCTCCGAAGTACATCTCTCCGTCGCTGGTGACGAAGTACTCGGGATGAACGAACCCGAATTCGATGTCGAAGGTCTTGATCAGTTTCTCGATCTGACGAGTGATCTCCGGACGGTACTTCTCCAACTCCGGTGTGGCCGGGACGAACACGGAGTATCCGAGGGTCACGTACTCCGAGATGTTGAGGAAGCGGATCTTTCCGTTGTGAATCCATGCCTCGACTGCGAACTCCCACCCGTCCAGATGAGACTCCATCAAGACCGGGAACTCCTCGTCCGGGATGGTGTCGACCTCATCCGGGGTGCGGATCACCCGGTGCCCGAGACTGCCGGCCTTGTCGAAGGCTTTGAGATGGATCGGATCGTTCGGGTCGCCGTCCAACTTGAGCAATGTTTGGTTGACTCGCTTGAGGAATCGGATGACGTCGTCGCGTTCGTGGGCTTCCTCGAAGATTCCCACGCGGATGCCGCCGAGTTGGGCGCGACGTTTCATCAAGGCCTTGTCGCGCAGTAGCAGAGACTGGCCGAAGAGTCGTGGATTGTCGAGAAGAACGGAGTTGATCGCGCCCGCCCACTCGACGGTCTCCTCGAACAGTGGGATCGCGACGTCGACACCTTTCGCCTTCAGCGTCTCGGCGATCTCCATGGAACGATCGTTCAATCGCTCGAAATTCCACGGCACATACGGAATTCCGTGTTCCTTGCAATAATCTTCGGCCCAATCGGGCGCGACGACGAGATATCGCCTGTCGAAACGGTCAACAGCTTCGATAGCATTCAAACTCCAACCCAGAAGGGCGACATACCCTTTCTCTGGGTTTCTGGTTTTCGATTCGGGCTTCGATACCGACAACTCTCTGCTCCTCTCGAAAGGCATTCGGAACGCATGAGCGGGCAGACGAAATTCGGGCGTGGCCGCAGCGTCGTTGACAGCGCGGTAACGCTCGATTGCGTCGATCTTCACCGCATCCATGCAGTGAAGGCTACCTGCAGGCGGTTTTCGGCCCGTTCCCACACCGGTTCAGTGCCGTCTCACACCGGCCTGACCAGCCGAGACGTTGTTTGGGTTGTTTCAGATCGATGCACGGGGTGTGCTCGGTGAGAGGGGTATCGATGCGGCGGTGTCGGTGTGTGTGGTCACTGCATGGCAGCAGGCGGTGACTACGTTGTGGTGTAAGGCACCACCTGGTTGCCGCCGATGCGTCCGTTTTCCAACGGCCGAGGACGTTTCCGCTCTCGTCGAAGACGAACACCAGGGTCCGACCACGGAAGGTTTCGACCGCGCGGTCGCCGAGCGACACGGTTCCTACTGCATTCGAGGGCAGTGTTTCGATGTTCGCATCCGTGTACTGCGGTGCGGTGCTGCAGGAGGCAGCGGCCATCATCACCGCCACCAACGCCGCGACGTGGGCCACAGAATTTTCTCTGCGTGTTTCGACGACCCATGCCGCGACCTGTGCGCGTGAAGTGAATCCCAACTTCGTAAGTAGGTGTTCGACATGCCCCTGAGCGGTGCGAGGGGAAATTTCCAAGCGAGCAGCGATCTCCTTATTCGTCAGGCCCTCGGCAATCAGATCAGCAACCTCCAGCTCACGCTTTGTCAGGTGTGCGGCGGGACCGCAAGGGGTCGACTCCGGAGGATGAAGTTGCTCACCCAAGGCGTTAGGCGACCGCGGCGTCGAAACCTAACGCCGCGCCGTCACGATGCGCAGATGCATAAGCCTCCGTACTCGAGGCACGCTGCGTCGCGCCTTCACAGGCTTTCTGGTACTCACTCAAATAGGGCAGTACGACAATCGCGCTTCCCACAGACCAGCTGAGCTTCTCCGATGCCAGATCCATGCCAGCGCTTGCAGACACAGGGCTTGCGTTGAACCGGTCGTTCCTTTGAGGTCGATTTGCAGCGCCTGTTCGACTAGCTGGACGCCTCGTTCACGATCGCCGCGTCGCCACACGGCGACCGCCACTCCGGGACGATGGGGGTCGACTGGAATATCCCTGCGGGGCGAATTCGAGCATTGTCTCCAGCTCCATCGAAGGATGAGCCATCGCGCCCGTGACACGGGCGATGTCCGACCAGCGCAGCCACCGCGTATGCCCGCCGTCGTCGACCGACTGCACCGGGTGCAGCACGCGGCCATAAGCTTCGAACCGGGCGGGCACGAGTGAGACCACCGTGGTTTTCCGCATCACCTCGACTCCGTCGCGAACCCAGTACCCAGCTGACATGTCGTTCCGAATCCTGCCATTCGCTTGCCATACAGCCAGTCTCCGCGGGCGGCCGAATCACCACACGTGTTTGCAGGAACCCGCACCGGGACGAAGTGACGTCCCAGAGCATGCTGGCGGCAGTCCGCCTTCGTTCCGTAAGCGGATCCGTTAGCGGTGAAGCGCTGTGCGCGGTTTGCGGCTGCGAGCAGGCGGCGCCGCGGCCCGCATGGCATCCTCGAGGAATGGCACGAACGTGGTGGTCGGTGACGGTGGAGCTGCTCGGCGGGCGCGGCGAGGAATTGTGTCCATGGCCCGGCCGCGTCTTCGCGGTCGGACCGTCGCATACCTTCCTGGATCTCGCGAATGCGATCAACGACGCCTTCGCCCGGTGGGACCGCTCGCACCTGTCGATGTTCACCCTTGCCGATGGACGAATGGTCACCGACACGGAGACTGGGGCCGAGATGGTGGAGTCGCTCGGCGGGCCCATCACCGAGGCGGTGAACATCGAGTCGGCCAAAGTCGCCCGGCTCCTGAAGCCCGGGGCGGAGTTCCAGTTCACCTTCGACCTGGGTGATGACTGGACCCACCGCTGTCTGATCAGCGGCGACAAGGTCGACCCCCTGGAAGTGCTGGGGATCACGCCAGGGAAGCCTCTGCCGTACTGGGGGTGGGGCGCCATCCCGGATCAGTACGGGCGCCGGTGGTCCGACGACGACGGGCAGAGCCGAGCACCGCGCAGACCGAGCCATCCGCACCCGATGCTGCTGCACGCGTGGCCCGCACAGGACCAGGTGCCCGCACTCGATGTGTCCGAGCTGCGCGCCGCTATCGCGGCAGCAGATGCCGCCCGGTTCCTCGCCGCGGTGCGGGGACATGACGTCGACGACGCGCTGCAACAGGTAGGGGCCGGAATACCGATGGCACTGAAGCAGCGACGGGAGCAGGCCGAGCCGGTGGCGGTGTCGGTCATCAACCGGCTGACCTGGCGCGCCGGCGCGGGTGACGGGGTGCTGGCCGAGGACCTGCTCGCGTGTCTGCGCGGCGAGCCGCTGGCCGGGCGGGTGGTGCCAGTCGACCTCGAGATGCTCGGTGCCGAATTGGAGGGGGATCTGGGCATGTCCACCGGTGGCTACCTCGACCTGCGCACCGGACAGGTGTACGACGCCAGCAGCACTGATCCGATGATGGTCGGCGAGGACGCCGCCGTCGACGTGGAGACCGAGCCCGACCGTTGGCTCCGGTTCGACCGCACCGGCTCGCGGGATGGCTGGCGGGACATGGCGGCCTTCGCCGAGCGGCAACACGATTCGGCGCTACGGGAGCGGCTGGAGCGGGCGATCGAGGGCAAGGGCGCGTTCGGCCTATTCCGCGACCTCGTCCACCAGGAGAGCCTCACCGACCAGTGGTACACCTTCGCCACCGACCGTCAACTGGGTCGTGCCCGCGAGTTCCTCGCCGACAACGGCATCCGCGTGGGCTGACGGGCACCACACAGGAACTGCTTGACCACCGGCTCCTCACTGGTGAGCAGCACCTCCCGCGGACCGAACATCACAAGATGACGACGGAACAGCATGCCGATGTTGTGCGACACCGTCCGCGCGAGATTGATGTTGTGCGAGACGATCAGATCGTCGCGTCGATCTCGGCGGCGGTCCGCAAGATCGGGCGAGAACTCGTAGGATCTCGGGCAGGGGCGAGTTCGCTCCAGATTCTCGTGCGCTGGCACGCAGGTATACAACGCGGACGACGTCCTGGTGATCCCGGCTGGACTGGCTCGGCTGGTCGAGGCTGCATCTATAGCTGTCCTCACTCCAGGGCGGAGACGAAACTCAGCGTCGCGCGATGATGGTGTCGGCGGCGTCGTGCAGCGCCCGGGAGACGGCATGCATGCTCGGGGTGTACTGCCGACGCGCAAGCGAAGCGATGTAAATCGATCGTGTCGGAACCCGGTCGGTGGGAAGAAATCGCACAGCGCAGACGTCCGGGCGATGGTGTGCGACGGCCAGACGCGGAACCATGGCGATGCCCACCCCCGCGGCGACCATCGCTTCGATCTCTTGGTAGTCATGGGCCTCGTAGACGACGTTCGGGGTGAACCCTGCCGTCTCGCAGCTACGGTAAAGCACTTCGGCGGCGGGGTGGTCTGCGTTGCGGATGATCCACTTCGCCGATCGCAGCGATGCCACCGCGACATTGTCGATGTATGGCCCGTCGAGCGGGACGAGCAGGACCGTTTCGTCCTCCATCAGCGGTATGAGGGCCAGGGATTTCTCGGTCTCCTCGGTCCAGTCGTAACTCCAGAGCAACGCCATTTCGACCTCGCTCGAATGGAGCATTTCCAGCAGTCGCGGGCGGACCGCGGATTGGACCCGCACGTCGATGCCGGGCCAGTGGGCGTGATAGTCCTTCAGCGCGTCCGAGAGTAGTGAGGCGCTGACGGTCGGGAAGGAGCCGAGTCGGACGGTGCCGCGCTCGAGCCCCAGCAGAGCTTCCAGGTCACCACGGGCAGCGCGCATTTCCTGACGGAACAGCCGCGCACGCGTGACGAGAATTTCACCGGCCTCGGTCAACCGGACGCCTCTCGGCAGGCGGGTCAACACCGGCTGTCGGATCTCCTGTTCCAGTTTGGCGATGCGTTGCGACGCGGCGGATGGCGTGACGTTGGCGCGTTCGGCGCCGCCGGTGAGGGATCCGGCCTCGGCGATGTCGAGGAGCAGGAACAGTGTCACCACATCGAACGAGTTGCGCATCGATACCTCCCACAAGCCTTTAATCCTGCTAAACCCCGCCGTAGAAATACGACATTGTCATAAACATAACCCGCTCATAGTGTGATCTGGGTAATGATCAAGCGAAGGATGTGACATGCAGACGATCGCAACTCCCTCACCACCCGGGATCACAGCACCGAATCGCCCTGTCGATCCCGTCGGTCGCCCAGTGCGCTCACTGCGGCGCCCCTCGGCCGGCATCGATGAGGTACTGCAACCCGGTGCGGGGTGGGCGGCCGACGCCGTCGACAGTCACCTCGGGCGGCGGCGAGCACCGCGCACAGCGCCTGCGGGAGTGACAGCTCCCGATCTACATCGCGTGACTCCGCCCCATATTCACCTCTGTCCGTCGCGACCGGCCGCCGACCAGGCGCCGTTCGATCCGCCCCGCAGCGAACCGAAAGAACGCCCATGACTTCCATCGAGATACTGCCACTGATCGCGTTGGTGGCAATGTTCGTGATAGCCACCTTCTTCCCCATCAACATCGGCATATTGGGGTTCATCGGCGCTTTCGTCGTGGGGGCGTTCCTCCTCGGCTACGACGACAAGGAAATCCTCGCCGAGTTCCCCAGTTCGATCGTGCTGACGATCATCGGCGTCACCTACTTCTTCGGTATGGCGAAGAAGAACGGGACCATCGACCTCCTGGTCAACGCCTGCATTCGCGGCGTTCGCGGACGAGTGACGATCGTCCCGTGGGTGTTCTTCTTCTGCGCCTCCGTGCTCACGGCCCTGGGAACGTTCAGCCCGGCGGCCGTCGCATTGATCTCCCCGGCGGCGATGTCGTTCGCCGCCCGGACCCGGATGAGTCCGCTGGTAATGGGCATCATGACCATCAACGGCGCGCACGCCGGAGCGTTCTCCCCAATCTCGGTCTCCGGTGTCCTCGTCCGCGACATCGTCGAGTCGAGCGGCCTGACGATCGCCCCCTGGACCCTGTTCTTCGCCAGCTACGGCATCAATTTGCTGCTTTCGGTCCTCACAGTGGTCGGCTACGCCGTCCTTGCCCGGGTACGGAATCTCGAGTTCTCCGCCACCGGCTCGAGCGCCGGCATCGACTCCGACGGTGGTGGGAGCGCGCTGAGCACCCCCACCGCGGGACCCGGGGGAACGCCGGCCGGCGAATCGTCCGGTGGGGGCGGCACTCAGGTCCTCATCCGGACGCCGCGCACCGAGGTCGTCACCGACCACGACGTGCAGCCGGTCACCGGGGTCCAGAAGCTCACCCTCGTCCTGATTGCCGCGGTGTTGGTGCTGGTCCTGGTGCTGCATATGCCGATCAGCTTCGTCGCCATCGCGGCCGGTGCGATCCTCGCCTTCACCGACCTGTCCAAGCAGAGTGAGGCCATCGCCGGTATCAGCTGGTCCACCGTGCTGCTCGTCGCCGGCATGGTCACCTACATCTCGCTCATGGAAGAGATCGGCACGATCGACCACCTCGCCGAGATGGCGATCACCATCGGCGCACCGCTGCTGGTCGCCGTCGTCCTCTGCTACGTCATCGGCGTCACCTCGGCGTTCGCATCGTCGACGGCGCTACTCACCGCGGTCATCCCGCTCGCGCTTCCTCTGCTGCAGACCGGGGCGCTGCCGGTCGTCGGAGTCGTGGCAGCACTCGCCATCTCCGCCACCGTGGTCGACGTCTCCCCGTTCTCGACCAACGGCGCACTCGTCCTCGCCAACGCCCAGAACATCGAGCGGCCCCGGTTCTACCGGCAACTGCTCCTCAACGCGGGCATCGTGGTCGCGATCGCGCCGGCCCTGTGCTGGCTGGTGCTGGTGGCCGTCCCGACTCTGGTCTGACACGCAGACCGCACCCGCGAGGGTTTAACTGAACTTAACCCTCATCGACTTATTCGCCATTGTTCTCCACCCTGATGTAGGTCAGGGTGGGCAGTGGGACACCGCTGGGAAGCACGCTCCCCATCCGATCAGAGCCTCCAGCGGTGCCTCACAAACTCTTCGAACCCGAAAGGTGGGCCGGACCGTGTTCACACTTCATGGAACCTGGATGCGGGGAGGAACCAGCAAGTGCTGGCTGTTCAACGCATTCGACGTCGATCCGCTCATTGCTCAGGCCGGCGGCCTCGATGCCATCTTGACGTCGGCATTCGGCTCGGGTGATCCGCGTCAGCTCGACGGCGTCGGCGGCGGCAGCTCGACCACCTCGAAGGCGGCGATCGTGCGCCGCTCCAGCGAGCCCGGAATCGACGTCGACTACCTGTTTGCTCAGGTCGCGATTGGTGACCGCCAGGTCGAATGGGGCAGCAACTGCGGAAACTGCGCCACGGCGATCGGGCTGTACGCGCTGCAGTCCGGGTTCGTTCCGGTGGACTCCGCGACGACGACCGTGCGGATGCGGAACCAGAACACCGGCGCGATCCTGGACGCTCAGATTGCCACCCCTGGCGGGATGATCCCCACCGAAGGCGACGCGGCCGTGCCCGGTACCAGCGCGTTGGGTGTCCCGGTGGGGCTCACCTTCACCGGTCTCGCCGGCGGCGCGACCACCCTGCTGCCCACCGGCGCATCCATCGATCGTGTCACGATCGCGGGCCGCAGCTATCACGCCACGATGGTCGTCGCCGGCGCCCCGGCGGCGCTGTTCGACGCCGCCGACCTCGGCCTGACCGGCGCGGAGGACAACCAGACGATCGCCGAACACCTGCCGTTGCTGCTCCGGCTGCGACAGGAATCATCGTTGCGGATGGGGTTGAGCAAGCCGGGAGATCCTATCTCCCATGCGATTCCGAAAGTCGGTGTCGTGGGTCCGCCGGCGGACTACCGCACCAGCGCCGGCGTCGACATCCGCGCCGAGGACTACGACATCTCGGTCCGGATGCTGTCGATGCTCGCCCCGCACCCGGCGATCGGGCTCACCTCCGCGGTCGCTGTCGCCGCGGCGTCCACCGTGACCGGCGGTGTCGTCACCGAAAACACACAGGTCCGGTGGCCGGGATCGCTTCGGGTGGGGACACCCGCCGGGGTACTCGATGTCGACCTCTCCGTTTCCCTCGACGGGGTACTCGAATCGGTCACCCTGCACCGGGCGGCCCGCCGCATCGCATCGGCGGAACTGTTCGTCACCGCCCCGGCGCCGGCCCCGGCACTGGTCGGCTCCGCGCGATGAGGATCCGAACACCGGAGAACGTGGCGATCGCACGTCGGGAAATCGATGCTCGGATCGCCCGATCCTGGCTCCTGGTCAACGGCACCCGCACCGACCTGTTCGACCAGGCTTACCGCTCCTGCGCGGACCAAATCGTCCTAGACATCGAGGACGCCGTCGACCCCCAACTCAAGTCCGACGCACGGGAAGAGGTCGCCGCCTGGCTCGAGAACACCTCGGCCTGGGTGCGGATCAACGACCGCTCCTCGGCCTACTGGAGCGATGACGTCGATCGCCTCACCGGGCTTCCCGGACTGGCGGGCGTGATGCTCGCGAAAACCGAAGCCGCCGAACACATCACCGAAACTTTCGACCGACTCGGCAGATCCACCCCGGTACTCGCGTTGGTCGAATCCGCCCTCGGAATCGATCAGGCGCGTGATATCGCCCGCGCCCGCGGCGTCTTCCGGCTCGCCTTCGGCAGCGGCGACTATCGCCGCGACACCGGCACCAGCGCCGACGACCTCGCCATGGCCTACCCCCGCTCCCGGCTGGTGGTCGCCAGCCGAATCGGCAACCTGCCCGGACCGATCGACGGCCCCACCGTCAGCAACAGTCACACCGTGCTGCGCGAGCAGTCCGCCGTGTCCGTGTCCCTCGGGTTGACCGGGAAGCTGTGTCTGGACACCGAACAACTGCCGGTAATTAACGAAACCGTCAGCCCCACCCCCTCGGACGTGACCTGGGCGCGGGAGTTTCTCGCCGATTTCGAAGCCCGCGGCCGGATTGTCCGCGACGGCAGCGACCTGCCCCGGCTCGGTCGCGCCGAGAAGATCACCCACCTTGCCGACGCGTTCGGAATCGGCCGAAGCTGACCGGTCCTATCCGGTTTCGAAGCCCTCCTGCAGCTGGTGGGCGGCGGCAGCGCACACCGCGATTCCTTCCTGCGCGGCCGGGCTCAGCCGCCGCTCGGTCAGATGCGCGACCAGGATCCGCCGTTGCGGCGGACGGGTAGCGAGGGGAATCGACCGGACGTCGGGCCGAAGGTTGAGCACGGCCAGTCGCGGAGCAATAGCCACGCCGAGGTCGACGGCGACCATCGCCTGCACCTCACCGTAGTCGTGCGCGAAGACACTCGTGCGTGGCGTGAAACCACCTTGCTGACAGAGTTTTTCGAGGGTTTGCGCGACCGGATGATCGTCGGCGCGGACCACCCACGACTCGTCGCGCAATTCGGCGATCCGGATCGAGTCGCGGTCGGCCAGTCGGTGCCGTTCCGACACCAGCAGCACGGTCGGATCGTTCATCACGTGATGGTACGTCAACGTGGGGTCATCCACCCGGTTCCACTCGTAGTCCCACAGCAGCGACAGTTCGGTCTCCCGGCGGCGAAGCGCATCGACCAAATACGCGAACCGACCACTGAGCACCTTCAGCTCGACCCCCGGGTGCCGGGTCTTGAACTCCTTGACCACGAGTGGCAGCAGTGACGACCCGGCCGTGGGGAACGTGCCGAGCGCCAGCACACCCGCGCGCAGTCCCTTGATCTCGGCGAGTTCGGCATCGGCGGCCTCGAGTTCGATCAGGATGCGTTCGGTGTGCTTGACCACCGACCGCCCGGCCTCGGTCAGCACGATACCTCGCGCGTGCCGCTCGAGGAGTGGTTGCCCGGCCTCCTTCTCCAGCTTGGCGATTTGTTGGGAGACAGCCGAAGTGGTGTACCCGAGCGCCGCCGCTGCCGCGGTGATCGAGCCGTGCTCGGCGACCTCGCGCAGCGTGAACATCCTGGTCGTGTCCAGCACCCGACCCACCTCCTGACTTTAGAAGAAGTTAATGCCTGTCGACATACCCGTGATTGTAGTTGAACCGTGTGGGTGCCAGTCTGAAGTGGCGGCAGCGGCGCCCTGACAATTTTTCGGCCGCGCCGGGACACCTGGCACCCGCCTATCGGGCGGCACTCGTCCGCGGCGACGCGCCGCACCCCATATCGCCTCCCCCCACCACGCGAGGACAGCCTATGACTGCACACCCGAGTGACATCCGCCCGCCTGACGACCAGGCCGACGAGAGCACGGGCGGCACCTCTACTCCGGCACGCGGTCCGCTGCACGGCATCCGAGTCCTCGACATCAGTACCGTCTACGCCGCACCGATCACCGCCATGCTGCTCGGTGACTACGGGGCGGATGTGATCAAGATCGAGCACCCCACAGGCGATCCCGCCCGCTCACACGGAGCCCAGAAGGACGGGCACGGTTTGTGGTGGAAGGTCATCTCGCGCAACAAGACATGCATCACCCTCAATCTCGGCACCGCCGAGGGCCAGCAGATGCTCCGCGATCTCGTCGTCGATGCCGACGTTCTGGTGGAAAACTTCCGCCCCGGCGTACTCGAGAAGTGGGGGCTCGGCCCGGACCACCTCCACGACATCAACCCGAGACTTGTGATGTTGAGGGTCACCGGCTTCGGCCAATCCGGCCCTTACGCCGAGCGCCGGGCGTTCGGGACCCTCGCCGAGGCGATGAGCGGATTCGCGCACCAGACCGGGAGCGAGGACGGTCCGCCGACGCTGCCACCTTTCGGTCTCGCCGACGGTGTCGCCGGACTCGCCGGCGCCTTCGGCGTGGTGACCGCGCTACTGCACCGCAACGGCCCGGACGGCGACGGCAAGGGGCAAGTGATCGACCTGTCACTGCTCGAACCACTGCTGGGGATCCTCGGTCCCGGACCCACCGCGTACGACCAACTCGGCACCATCGCCGGCCGCAACGGCAACCGCTCCCCCAACAACGCCCCACGCAACACCTACCTCACCAAGGACGGGCAGTGGGTCGCCATCTCCGCGAGCGCCACCTCCGTCGCCGAAAGAGTCATGCGCCTGGTCGGCCGACCCGACATCGTCGAACAACCCTGGTTCGACTCCGCCGGCGAACGTAGCCGCAACGGTGACCTGCTCGACGAAGCGGTCGCGAAATGGATCGCCGACAGACCGCTGCACGAAGTCACGGCCGAATTCGAACGCGTCGGCGCCGCACTGGCACCGATCTACGACGTCGCGCAACTGATGAACGATCCGCACGTCCTCGACCGCCACTGCATCACCACCGTCGACGACGAAGACCTCGGCCCGATCAAGATGCAGAACCTCATGCTCCGCATGCTCGGAACACCCGGTGCGATCAACTTCGCCGGCCGCCGACTCGGCCAGGACAACGAGCAGTTCTACCAGGACACTCTCGGCATCGACCCGGACCGACTGACCGCACTCACCGAGAAGGGCGTCCTGTGATGGACCGCAGCTACCTGTTCGCGCCCGGCCACAACCTGAAACTGCTCAGCAAGGTATTCGACGCCGGCGCGGACGCCGTCATCCTCGACCTCGAAGACGCGGTACCTCCTACCGAGAAGGAGACCGCGAGAGCGAACGTCGCATCCGTCATCACCACCCGAACCGCATGGGTGCGGATCAACGCGCCGGGGACCGAATTGGCGGACGCTGATCTAGGGGCCGTCGCCACGTCCGCGCACGGCATCCGCATCCCCAAGGTCGAAACACTCGACGACATCCGCTGGGTCACGGACCGGGCGCCCGGAAAGCCACTGATCTGCGCCATCGAGACCGCGAAAGGTGTTGCCAACGCCTTTGCGATCGCCGACCACCCGGCGGTCACGCATCTCGCGCTCGGCGGTATCGATCTTAGAAGAGACCTCGGCACGGGCGACGGCGACGTTCCCATGCAGTACGCGCGCTCCCACCTCGTCGTCGCCGCCCGCGCGGCCGGCATCGCACCACCGATCGACAGCGTCTACCCGCACATCCACGACAGCGACGGACTCGTCCGCCAGGCCACCCACAGCCGTGACCTCGGCCTGTTCGGCAAGTCCGCCATCCACCCCGCTCAGCTTCCGGCCATCCACACCACCTTCAGTCCGCGACAGAACGACATCGACTGGGCTCGAAAGGTCGTCGAGGCATTCGAGCACGCTGGCGGCGCTGCGGTGCGACTACCCAGTGGCGAGTTCGTCGACCTCCCCGTCGCGGACCGGGCACGGAAAATACTGGCTTCCGCCCACGCCTGACGAACCGTGAGGTGAGCAGGTTCGAGTGGTGCGATCGAACCTGCGGCCGTCTCAGCGCGCTAGCGATGGGATTCGACGACCGCGCTGGGACCTTCGGCTGACCTCACGCGAGTCGGGAGCGCCGGCGGCCACGACATCCCGATCGTTTCGCTGACCGAACGCCCGGCCTCGACGCTGCTCGGCCCGTTGTCTGCGCGGCCTCGACGATCCGCCTTGCATTCGGCATTGTTCGAATACTAGGTGTACCGCGAGGTCTGTTGCATCAGACTATTTTTCTGTCGGAGCTACGCGGCGCGGATGTGATGGGCCTGCTCTGCCAGGCAGCCCAGTCGTTGGTGGTTGCGGCCGCGGCGTCGAGGAGAAGTGGGAGGTACTTCTCGGTGAGGGTCTCGACGGAGGTTTCGGCGGCGTGCACGGTGACGTTCATGGCTGTGCGGACTACTCCGTGGCCGTCGCGGACGGGAGCGGCGATCGAGCGGACGCCGGGGGCGAGGTCCTGGTCGGCGAGTGCCCAGCCGCGTTCCCGGGTTTCGGCGAGCAGGTCGTCGATCTGCGACGGCGTGTAGTCGCGCGTCGATAGGCCGGAGCGGCTGGGCTCATCGAGTACGGCGCGTGCGGATTCCGGGCTGAGCGCGGCGAGGAGAACCCTTCCCTGTGAGGTGACCATGGCGGGGAACCGGGTACCGATGTCGACGCGCAGGGCGATGAGTTTGGGTACGGCCACGCGGGCGACGTAGACGATGTCCGAGCCGTCGAGTTGGGCCATCGAGGACGATTCGCCGGTATGTGAGACAAGTTCCTCGAGGTGCGGCCGGGCCATGTCCCACAGGTTCAGGGCGCCGATGTAGGCCATTCCGAGTTCGAGAACGCGGGGAGTGAGGGTGTAGCCGCTGTGCCCGGAACGCACGTAGCCGAGCTCTTCGAGGGTGAGCAGGATGCGCCGTGCGGTGGGGCGTGCGAGATCGGTTTCCTTGGCCACCTCACTCAGGGACATCACCGGCCGGTCGGGGGAGAAGATTTTCAGCACGTGCAGGCCCCTGGCCAGGGCCTCGATGAAATCAGGCCCGGTCCCTCGTTCGGCCATTGCGGGCCCCCTTCGGTAGGTGTCGTTCGATCTCCAGTATTAGCTCGAGCCGACCCCGCTCGACGGTGCCACCTCGGCATCTGCTCTCACAGTCGACCGACTCTATGACGCTTGACACATCGTTTCGAGCGGGGCATTCTTGAACTTACACCAACGGACCAGTGTCCGCCAGACGGACAATAATCTTTTGAACAGCACTTTTGCCGTTGAGAGATCGTTCGGGTGAATCAAAACTGAAGATGTGCAGCGCGACGCCGCGAGCGAACCGGTGACGGTGAGGCGGCTGGGTTCTCCAAGACGAACCCAGGGAAGGGCATTCGCGGACCCGCGCCCTGCACGAGCACCCACACCCCGCCTGCGGTCGGGCGGACAACGAAGAACCTCGAAAGGATCACCAGCGATGAAAACCTACGACGTCGTCGTCATCGGTTTCGGACCTGTAGGGCAGATGATGAGCACCCAGCTCGGCCAGGCCGGGCACTCGGTTGCGGCATTCGAAGCCCACGAAACCCTCTACGGGCTGTCCCGGGCCGGCCACATGGACGACGAGATCGTGCGCACGCTGCAGAAGATCGGGATCGCCGAGGAGTTCAAGTCCGACGCGGTGCCGTGGGAGATGTACGACATGCGCACGAAGGCGTTCGACGGCGACCTGCTGCTGCGCCTGGACTGGAGCACGACCGGCCCGCACGGGCACCGTGGGCACTGGATCTTCTACCAGAACTACCTCGAGCTCGCGATGAACGGCGCCGTCAGCGAAACCGGCAACGTCGACGTCACCATGGCCACCAAGGCGGTGGACTTCGAGCAGGACGAGGAGGGTGTCACCGTCACCCTCGAGAGCCGCAAGACCGGCGAACGCACGCAGGTGCGCGCCAAATACCTGGTGGCCGCGGACGGGGCGAACAGCTCCATCCGCGAAGCCCTCGGCATCAAGAGCTGGGTCGGCAACTGCGACTACGAACAGCTCGTGGTCGACTGTAAAGAGAAGCACAAGTTGAACTTCGAGTTCGACAACGGCCAGTTCGCCGATCCGGCCCGACCGGGCTGCCTGTTCCAGCTCGGCGCCCAGCATCACCGCTGGGAATGGACCCTGCTGCCCGGTGAGAAGCCGGAAGACTTCACCGAAGAACGCGTCTGGGAGTTGCTGTCCCCGTGGGTGGGACCCGACGACGTGGAGATCCTGCGCCGCCCGGTCTACCGGTTCCGCGAGGTCGTCGCCGAACACTGGCAAGACCGGCGGGTCTTCCTCGCGGGCGATGCCGCCCATGTGCTGTGGCCGTTCGCCGGCGAGGGCATGTGCAACGGCATCCGCGACGCCTCCTCGCTGGCCTGGCGCTTCGATCTGGTGCTCAAGGGGCAGGCGTCCCCGCAGATCCTCGACAGCTACACCGCCGACCGCAAACCCATCTTCGTGGCGTGGATGAACCTCTCCCGTGAGATCGGTCTGCCCTGCGTCGTCACCGATCCCGCGATCGCCGAGATGCGCGATCAGGGCATGAAGGCGGCACTGGCGGATCCGTCGCTGATCCCGCCGTTCCCGCAGATCCCCGGCCCCACCTCCTTCGTCCGCCCCGACGACCCGACCGCCGGGACGGTCGGCTACCAGGGGATGGTGCAGGTCGACGGGACCACCGGCCTGTTCGACGACCTCGTCGGCAAGGGCTGGGTGCTACTGACCACCGACTCCGCCGCCCTGACGTCACTGACCGACCAGCAGCGCGACTTCATCGACCGGATCGGCATCGTCACCGCCCACGTCGGCGCCCCCGACTCCGGCGCCCCGGTGATCGACGTGGACGGCACCTACAGCACGTGGCTGACCGCACTGGGCCGCTCGACCGTGCTGGTCCGACCAGACTTCTGGCTGTTCGGCAGCGTGGCCGACCCGGCCGATGCCGGCCTGCTGCTCGACTCGCTGGCAGACGGCTTCGCCGGCCTCTTCCCCGCCCCCGCACCGGTTCCGCAGCCCGACGCCCAGCCCGCCACGGTCTAAGCGATGACGAACACCGAACACGACACCACCACCGCCACGGAAACCGCGCCCTGGCAGGCGGAGGTCGATGCACACAAGCGGGCCATGCCGCTTCAGCGCCTGATCGGCAACGGCATGGACTACGCCGACATGACCGAGCTGTACGCACTCGCCGACTCCGGGGTGCCCTGGGCCGACGCCGGCGCCCGGGTCGGTGCGCGGATCGCCGCAGGCGCGGCGGACGCGGCGGCGGCCGGGCACCTGCTCACCGCCCGCGCCGACTACCTGCGCGCCAGCGCCTGTTACCGGGTCGGGCAGGTCCCGCTGCCGGACAGTGACCCTCGCAAGAAACCGATGTATCACAAGCTGATCGAATATTACGGGGCCGCAGGCGCTCTCGCCGATCCGCCGGTCGAGCACGTCGGCATCCCGTATCAGGACGCCGAACTGCGCGGCTGGTTGCTCCGCCCGGCCGGGGTGAGCAGGCCGCCGGTGGTCATCGTGACGGGCGGATTCGACGGGTGGCGCGAGGAATACCACGTCGGGGCAACGTACCTGCTCGCCCGCGGTATCGCGGTGCTCCTCGTCGACGGCCCCGGCCAGGGCGAAACCCGGGTGCTGCAGGGGATGTATCTGACCCAAGGAGTGGAGAAGGCGTTCTCCGCGATGATCGATCACCTGCAGGCCGATGAGCGGTTGTCGGATCGGGTGGGGATCTGGGGCAACAGCATGGGCGGCTTCCTCGCCGCCCTGGTGGCGGCCACCGATCCCCGGATCGCGGCGTGCTGCGTCAACGGCGGCACCGTCCGCCCGGCGGAGATCGTCGACCGCTACCGCCGGTTCATCACCAAGGTGCAGGCGCTGCTGGGCATCTCGGACCCGGACGAGGCGCGGGCGGTGATGGAGACGTTCGTGCTGACCGCACCGATACTCGCCGATCTGACCTGCCCGTTGCATGTCATGCACGGCACCCCCGATCAGGTGTTCCTGATCGACAACGCCCGCGCCCTCTACGACGGTGCCGGATCGACCGACAAGACCTTCAGCGAGTTCCCGGACGGCGATCACTGCATCTACAACCACTCGCACGACAAGCACACCCGCATCGCCGACTGGTTCGCCGACCGGCTCAACGACGAAGGAGACCCCCGATGACCAGCGCGAAGACCACCGAGGTTCCGCAGGGCCGCATCCTGATCCGCGGCGCCCACCTGCTCACCCAGGACGACGCTCTCGGCGACTTCATCGGCGACGTCCTGATCGACGACGGCAAAATTGTCGAGGTCGGCTCCTCGCTCGATGCCACCGGCGCCACCGTTATCGACGGCACCGACCGCGCCGTGCTGCCCGGTTTCGTCGACACCCACCGGCACACCTGGCAGGGCGCAATCCGGCAGGTCGGCACCGGCTGGGACTTCCCGAAGTACCGGCAGCACATCCAGGTGACCTGGGGCCCGCAGTTCAATCCCGAGGACGTCTACATCGGCAACCTGGTCGGCGCGCTCGGTGCCCTCGACGCCGGTATCACCACCCTGCGCGACGAGTCGCACATCCAGAACAGCCCCGACCACACCGACTCCGCGATCGGCGCGCTGCGGGACTCCGGCATCCGCGGTGTCTTCGCCTTCGGGTGGCCGTCGATCGACTCGAACAAGTGGATGCTGCGCGGCGAGGCCACCCACCCCGAGGACATCCGGCGGGTGCGATCGGAGGTGCTGGCTGACGACGACGCCCTGGTCACCCTGCAGGCCATGCTCCGCGGGCCTGAACTGTCCACCCTCGAGGTCACCACCCAAGACCTCGCGATGGCCCGCGAACTGGGCATCCGGTCGAGCATGCACGTCGGGAACGGGCCGTGGGGGCCGCAGTTCCGCGGCATCGGCTCCCTGGGCGACGCCGGACTGCTCGGTGAGGACCTGCTGTTCATCCACTGCTGCACCAGCGATGACGAGGAACTGAAGATGCTCGCCGATTCCGGCGGCCACGCCTCGGTCTCCGCTGCGGTCGAGGCGGTTCTGCCCGGTCTCGGTGCCCCCGCCACCGGACGCCTGCTGGCCAACGGGATTCGCCCCAGCCTGAGCATCGATACCGAGGCCTCGGTCGCCGGGGACATGTTTAACGTCATGCGCGCCGCCTTGTCGGCGCAGAACGTGGGCATCAGTATCGACCCCGCCACCTACGACACGCTGCCCGCCTTCACCCCCGCCGACCTGCTGGCGATGGCCACCATCGAAGGGGCCCGCGCCTCGGGCCTGGACCACAAGACCGGCAGCATCACCCCGGGCAAGGACGCCGACCTGATCGTGCTCCGGGTCGACGACGCCAACCTGCTGCCCGCCAACGACGTTGCCGCGAGCATCGTCGGCGCCGGGCACCCCGGCAACGTCGACACCGTCCTGGTGGCCGGGCAGGTCCGCAAGTACCAGGGACGGCTCGTCGGATACGACCTCGGCGGCATCCGCCGGCGCGCCGAGGCCTCCCGGGACCGGCTGTTCGCCTTCGACCTCGTCGAGGGCTGACCCGCTCCCACCGGACCCGCACGGGTCCACTCGAAAGGAAATGTTCACGTGAACTCTGAATCCACGACCGGTCCGCGGCCGCCGCGGCCGCGGCCGCTCGACGGCATCGTCATCGCCGACTTCTCCCGGGTCCTCGCCGGCCCCTACGCCACCATGCTGCTCGCCGACATGGGCGCCGAGGTGATCAAGGTTGAAAGCCCGGGCGGTGACGACACCCGATCCTGGGTGCCCCCGGTCCGCCCCGACGGGGTCTCCACCTACTACGCGGCGATCAACCGGAACAAGAAGTCGATCGTCCTCGACTTCAAGGACCCCGACGACCTCGCCGTCGCCCACGCCCTCTCCGCCCGCGCCGACATCGTGGTCGAGAACTTCAAACCCGGGGGCCTCAAGCGGTTCGACCTCGACTACGACTCGGTCAAGGAACGCAACGAGACGGTGATCTACTGCTCGATCAGCGGATTCGGCACCGCCGAGGGCGCCTCCCTGCCCGGCTACGACCTGATCGTGCAGGCGATGTCGGGGTTGATGAGCCTGACCGGCGACCCGGACGGGCCCGCCTACCGAGCCGGGATCAGCGTCTTCGACGTGATGGCCGGGCTGCATTCGACAATCGGAATCCTTGCCGCCCTGCGGCACCGGTCGATGACCGGCAAGGGCCAGAACATCGAGACGAGCCTGCTCGCGTCGGCGATGAGCGGGCTGGTCAACCAGACCTCCGCCTACGTCGCGGGTGGGGTCACCCCGAACCGGATGGGCAACGCCCACCCGAGCCTGTTCCCCTATGAGCCGCTGCCGACCGCGGACAACGATCTGATCGTCACCGCCGGCAACGACGGCCAGTTCCGCAAGCTCGTCGAGGTCCTCGGCGTTCCCGAACTGGCCGACGACGAACGCTTCGCCCGCAACGCCGACCGCACCGAGCGCCGGGAGGAACTGCGCCCGTTGCTCGTCGAACGGCTGCAGACCCAATCGGCGGAATACTGGTTCGCCAAACTCAACGAGGTCGGCGTGCCGAACGGGCCGATCAACACCATCGCCCAGGGTGTGCAGTACGCCGAGAAGCTCGGCCTGGCACCGATCGTGCAGGTCGGGCCGGCCGGGCAGACCGTGCCCGGGGTCCGCAACCCGATCTCGTTCTCGGGAATCGAACCCCGCTACGAGCTAGCCCCGCCCACCCTCGGCCAAGACACCGACGAGATCCGCTCCTGGCTGGCCGCCACGACCGCCGCAGCGTACGGAGAGAAATGACCACCACCGACCCCACCACACCCCGGTACCCCACCTCCCTGGGCACCTCCACCGCCACCGAAATCAACCTCCTCGGCCACGACCTGGCCGGCGATCTCATGGGCAAGGTCGGCTTCGGAGAACTCGCCTTCTGGCTGGTCGCGATGCGCCGACCCAGCCCCGGGGAACTGCGGGTCTTCGAATCCGTCCTCGTCGCCCTCGCCGACCACGGCTTCACCCCCACCGCCATCGCCGCCCGGGTGACCTACCTCAGCGCCCCCGATTCCCTGCAAGGGGCGATCGCCGCCGGTCTGCTCGGCGGCGGCTCCCGCTTCCTCGGCGTCACCGAGGACTGCGGACAGTTCCTGCACACCGCCCTCGACACCCACGAGGGACCGCTGCCCGCAACCGAGGACGAGTGGGACCAGATGGCGCTCGATGCCATCGCCCGCCAGAAGAAGCTCGGCAAACACGTTCCCGGCCTAGGCCATCCCAACCACAAGGACGGCGACCCCCGCACCCCCGTGCTGATCGGCATCGCCACCGAGGAAGGGCTACGCGGCCCGCACCTGCAACTGTTCGAGGCGATCGGCCGGATGAGCGAACGCGGCGTCGGACGCGCTCTGCCGCTCAACGGCGCCGGGGTGTGCGGGGCCGCCCTGGCGGATCTGGGTCTGCCGGTCGAACTGCTCCGCGGCTTCGCGCTGCTCGCCCGGTGCGCCGGGTTGCTCGGCCAGATCGCCGAAGAACGCCGCAACCCGATCGCCCACGACATCTACATGAGCGTCGACCGCAACGCCGTCTACGTCGACCCCGACACCGACCCCACCCCCTGACCACACCCCTACTCGAGATCGAAAAATCAAGGAGACGACGATGGCCTTCGTCAACGAGGACAACATCACCGACCTCGCCATCAAACGGTGGTCCACCGCCCGGTCCCCGCGGGTGGCCGAGTTGATGACGGCGTTGGTGCGACACATCCACGACTACGCCCGCGAAGTGGAGCTGACCTCCGACGAGTGGATGGCGGCCATCGAATGGCTCACCGCCACCGGGCAGATCAGCAACGACAAACGCCAGGAGTTCATCCTGTCCTCGGACGTGGTCGGGCTGAGCATGCTGGTGGTGCAGATGAACAACCGCTTCGCCGAACAGGCCACCCCGGCCACCGTCCTCGGCCCGTTCCACATCGACGGATCCCCACCGGCCCCGTTCGGCTTCGACATGTCCGAGGGCATCGCGGGCACCCCGCTGTTCATCACCGGGAAGGTCACCGACACCACCGGCACACCGATCCCCGGCGCCGTCCTCGACGTCTGGCAGGCCGACGCCTCGGGCACCTACGAAGCGCAGATGCCCGAGATCGACGAAGCCCGACTCCGAGCGAAGTACCAGGCCCGCAAGGACGGCACCTACTGCGTGCGCACCATCGCCCCGCTCGGCTACACCATCCCGATGGACGGCCCGGTCGGCAACCTCATCGAGCGGACCGAGATCAGTGAATACCGGCCCGCGCACGTGCACTTCATGTTCGAGCAGCCCGGCTACAAGAAACTGATCACCCACCTGTTCCAGAAGGACACCGACTACCTCGACAGCGATGTCGTCTTCGGCGTCAAGGACGCGCTGATCGTGCCGTTCGTCGAGCACGCCCCCGGCCCGGCCCCGGACGGGCAGATCCTCGAGGAACCGTTCCTCGTCGCGAACTTCGACTTCGCCCTCCAACCCGCCAGCTAGCGGCGTCCCCCTCACTTGCCGGCCGGGCCCCTCCCCGCGGAGCTCCTGGTCCCGGCCGGCAACCCCTGTCCAGTCACCCCTGGAAAGGCCCCTCCATGGAGCCGTTTCACACCTGCACCGCGATCGCGGTGCCCCTGCGCCGCAGCAACGTCGACACCGACCAGATCATCCCGTCGAAGTTCATGAAACGCATCACCCGCACCGGCTACGACGACGGACTGTTCGCCCAGTGGCGCACCAAGCCCGACTTCGTCCTCAACACCACACCGTTCGACCGGGGCCGCATCCTGATCGCCGGACCCGACTTCGGCACCGGATCCTCCCGCGAACATGCAGTCTGGGCATTGTGGGACTACGGATTCCGGGCCGTGCTCTCCGCCCGGTTCGCCGACATCTTCCGCACCAACGCCGGCAAAGCCGGGCTGCTCTGCGCCGAGATCCCGCAACCCGACATCGAACGCCTGTGGACGAGCGTCGAGGCCGAACCGTTCAGGCCCGTCACCGTCGACCTGCGAACATGCACCGTCACCACCGAGCACCACGCGATCCCGTTCGATATCGATGACTACACCCGCTGGCGACTACTCGAAGGCCTCGGCGACATCGACCTCACCCTCCGCCACGCGGACGCAATCGACGCCTACGAGCGTTCCCGGCCCCGATGGAAACCCACGACGTCCGAAGACCACCAGGTCACCGACCTGCCTCTTACATCTCGCCCCGAAGCCTGACTGCCGGGCCTCACGGAATCCCTGAGAGCCCCTGCACTCATCACGCACCGAACCGTCGGCACGGACGATAAGGCCAGACGTTGACGCCCCACCACGAGCACACCGCGACCGGACACCGCCATGCCTGATGCGACCACATCCACCCCCGGCACGGCGGCCAGTGTGTGGCTGCGGAATCTACGTCCGGCCGCGGCCGTTCCCGAATCCGCCAGCACCGCGGCCACCGTCGCCGACGCGGTCGATCGGATCGGTCCCGGCCCGGTGGAATGGGCCGGCGAAGTCGGCGGGTCCATGGCCACCCGCATCATCGGGGAGATCCCCGAACTCGGCGGCGGCACCGAACAATTCGACACCCTGCGGATGGGCACCGAATCGTCGGCTATCCGTTCCCTGCTGTGGATCAGCGGACTCGCCGACTCTCTCCCGGCCGTCACCTAGGAAGCGCTTGCCGGGGTGCGTGAGTTCGTCCGGCGCGGCGTCTCCCTCGACAGAGTCCTGCGCGGGATCCGGCTCGGCCACGCCCAAATGGCCACATCCTTCATGACTGCCTGCCGCGAACTCGTTCCCCCGGGCGAGCGCACCGACCAGATGCAGATCATCACCGACCGGCTGTTCGAGTACATTGAGCAGAGAACGTGTGACCCGATCTGTCAACGTCGGTGAGTAGGTGAGACGCATGAGCGCAACCGATCCCCCACCGCTGGTCGTCGTGCCGCCGGGGACCGGGCAGACCGGTGACCTGGGCCCGATTGGGGTCGAATTCAAGCTTTGGGGCCGTGACACCGGTGGGGCGTTGTCGGTCGTCGAGCACCCGTTCCCGGTCGGTGCGCTGGTGCCGCCGCATCTGCATACGCGGGAGGACGAATTCTCGATAGTTACGCAGGGTGTGATCGGATTCCGCTCCGGCGACCGGGAGGCCGTTCTCGAACCCGGCGGATACATCACAAAGCCCCGGGGTGAGATGCACGCCATGTGGAACGCCGGCACCGTCCCCGCGCGCATGATCGAGATCATCAGTCCGGCCGGCTTCGAACATTGCTTCCTGGAAGTGTCCGAACTGATCGCCGCCGGCGGACCGGACGTCACCCAGATCGCCGCAGTTGCCGAGCGCTACGGTCTGCAATTCGGCGAACCCGACTGGTTGCCCGACGTGATCGCCCGATACGCCCTGACACCGCCGTGAGCCCCGCTCGAGCCTCGACGCATGCGGGGTCGTTCACAGGTCGGGGCTGCTCAGCTCGGCCAGTCGATGAGCCGAAGACAGCTTCGGAGTAGGACCGCCACAGCCGCCGGAAGGCGCCCAGCTTCGGCGAACAGTGGATTCGTTTGTGGACGAGGCGTTCTCGTCGTTCGCAAGGAAGGGCCACCGCGCGCCTGCGGGTGGGAAGTGGTTCTGGTTCGTCTCACGGTTTGGCCACCGCATTTCTGTCTGAAATTCCTGACATCTCTTCTGTCGTCACCGGCGTGACAGAGGCCGGAGAGGTAGAGGAACATGGAAGAAATGAAAGCGGTACGGCTCCACGCCTATGGCGGACCGGAGAACCTGGTCTACGAGGAAGCCCCCCGTCCGGAGCCTGCCGGGGACGAACTCGTGGTGCGGGTGCATGCTGCGGGGGTCAATGTGTTGGACTGGTTGCTGGGCGAAGGCGGGTTCGAACACTTTCCCGATGTTCCGCTGCCGTGGATTCCGGGATGGGACATCTCGGGGGTAGTGGAAGTGGTCGGTAACAGCGTCAGCGGGTTCGAGCAGGGCGACAGCGTCTACGGAATGGTTCGGCTGCCCGAACCCGGCAACGCCTACGCCGAGTACACGGCCGTCCCCGCCAGCCAGGTCGTCGCCAAGCCGCCCATCCTGGACCACACACAAGCGGCGGCGGTGCCGATGACCGGATTGACGGCGTGGCGGGCCCTCTTCGACGAGGCCGGTCTACAACGAGGGCAGCGCGTGTTGATCCATGCCGCCTCGGGCGGTGTCGGCCATCTGGCCGTGCAATTTGCGAAGGCCGTGGGAGCGCACGTGGTCGCAACCGCGTCCGGCTCCAACCGGGAGTACGTGAACTCGCTCGGCGCTGATGAGTTCATCGACTACCGCGAGCAGCGGTTCGAGACGTCGGTGGCTCCGGTGCATGCCGTGATCGACACGGTCGGCGGCGAAGTCCAACAGCGGTCCCTCGACGTGCTGAAGCGAGACGGGGTTCTCGTCGCCCTGCCAGCAGAGGTCCCGGACGAGGTCAAGGCCGAAGCCGAGCGACGCGGTATACGAACCCGACACTTCAGCGTCGAACCGAACGCCGACACGCTGACCAAGATCTCCCGGCTCATCGATGACGGCAGAGTGCGGCCCACGGTCAGCTCGGTGTATCCCCTCGCCGAGGCGCAAGCTGCCCACGAAGAGGGCCGGGCAGGACACGTCCGAGGGAAGCTGGTCCTCGACGCGACCACGGTTGCTTCCTGACCGGCGTGCTTCCGGACGGGCGCCGGCTGCTGCCCGCAATGCACTGAGCGCACCACTTTCTGCTTTTCCGACAGCGTCTTCGTGCCCGACCTGTTCGGCACGGCCGAGGCGATGAAGTTGATGGTGGCCGCCGCCGCGGTGGAATTCGGATGTCGATCAGACCGCCGTCCTCGTTGCGCACCGGCTCGCGACGGTGAAGAACGCCGACCAGATCATCGTCCTCGACCACGGGCGGGTCCACGCGATCGGTATCTACAACGGCCTGCTCACCACCAGCGAGCTCTATCGCGAACTCGCCCATCACCAATTGATCGCTGCCCCGAACTAGACCTGCGGAACGCAGCCACCGGCGCCAGCATCAGAACCGAGGTGGCGGCAATCGGGTGCCTGTCCCGAGAGCGGATCCGCTTGTGGAGCTGCACTGCCGTCCCACGTTGTCAGTCCGGTCTGGCATTCTTTGTCCTCATGGCTGACACCACTATGCAACGAACAGTCGACGCCGAGTTCGACATCGACAGCTGGGATGAGGTTCCCTATGACGAACCAGACGTAGGCCCGAAATTGACCAGGGTCGTGATCCGCAAGACCTACCGAGGCGCCCTGGAAGGTACCGGGGTCGCGGACGTTCTTACGACGCAGGGGCCCGAAGGCGCCGGTTACGTTGCCTCGGAACGCATCCAAGCGACTCTGGACGGCCGGCGCGGGACGTTCGTAATTCAACATGGCGGTCTGGCCGACGGCGAAGACCAGAGAACGTTCGGCACCGTGATCCCGCACTCGGGTACTGCGGAGCTGACCGGACTGTCCGGGCACGCCACCGAGGCCCGCCAAGGTGTCCTGACTCTCGTCTACAGCTTCGAGAACCATCCTGAATAGTCACGGTGGCGGCCACGTGGGCCCCGTGGCCGGTACGAGTCATCTGCGCGTTGAGCCGCCGAGCGATTTCCGCAAGGGGATCCGTCGGCGGAACCCCTATCCGTCAGCAGACACCGACGTGCAGATCCAGAGGGTGCCGATGGCACTATGGGTGACCGACGGTGACGCTGGGCGGGGTAGGGGGCATGCGTGCCGGCAACGGTGGTACGGATCGCGCTTGTGGCGGGTGCGATCTGGTTGTTCGGATCGGGTGTAGCGCGGTGGGCGGGATTGTTGTTCATAGCTTTCGGGTTGTTGTCGATGGCTACCGGCTCCTGGTTCGGCGTGGTGGTCGTGCTCAGAGGGCGGAGTCCTCTAGCGCAGCGGGCGTTCAACTCCCGGTTTCTACATCGGATGGACCCCACCCGTAACTAAGAATCCCCCATTCGGGCCATTCCGGGACACTCGATCAGGAGTGTGTCGAGAGTGCTGCACTGCCAGATCACGACCGATCACCATCGCTCATCAGGACTTATGCGGATCCAGATTCGTGAGCGGGTCCAGGACAGGTGGACCCCGATCTGGCTATCCAGGGGAAAGGCGGGGTGTAGGTCAGCACGTCGGTATTTGACGACGATCAGGTCGCGGCACGACGGGCATGAATCGTCCACGACGTTGGGTCGGGAAGGCGGGGCCCAATCCAGTCGGTGACGGGCAGAGTTTGTCACACTGGCTTCATGAATGATGTCTGGCCGATCGTCCATGCGGAGCGTGCGGCGCTGATCGATGACCTCACCGACCTCACCGACGACCAGTGGGACCACCCCTCACTCTGTGGTGACTGGACCGTGCACGACGTCGCCGCACACTTGATCAACAACGCGAAGACCACCCGCCTCGGCATCGTGCGCAACATGGCCCGGGCGCGCTTCAACTTCGATCGCCAAAACGCCCAAGGCGTCGAACGCGAACGCGGCGCCACACCCCGCCAAACGCTCGCCCGGCTTCAGCAGGTCGCAACACGTACGTCGACGCCGCCGGCACCGCTCGACAGCAGGCTGGTCGAAGAGGTCGTCCATGGCGAAGACATCCGACGGCCGCTGGGCATCAACCGTATATATCCATCGGAGGCGGTCGTCAGGTCGTTGCAGTATCAGGCGCGCACCCCGGTATCCCTGGGCGGTGCGAAGCAGCTCATTGCCCCGGTGCAGTTGCGGGCCACCGATGCAGACGTGTCGATCGGTGGGGGCCCGGAAGTCTGCGGCCCGGCACTGTCACTGCTCATGGCAATATCGGGGCGCAAGTCGGCGCTGGGTGACCTCGACGGACCCGGAGTATCCGCGCTCGAGTGATCACGCCCGTGGCGTCCCAGAATTGAACACCAGCGAGACAGTGGGCCGAGCCCGCCGGGCGGACAGGCGGTTCCGCAAGCGGATGGGCCATTGGGGACTCACTGTCGAGATCCAAGCCCCGGCTCCGTCCCCGCGTCGAATCGGCAAGACAACACAAGACAACAACTGGACGATGGATCTCATGGCACACGTACAACGTTTCGACCACATCGGCATCACCGTCGCGGACCTCGACTCGGTGACGGCGTTCTTCGTCGGACTGGGCCTCGAGGTAGAGGGCACCGGATCCGTGGAGGGCGAGTTCGTGGAGACCGTCTGCGGTATCCCCGGCGCGCACTGTGAGATCGCGATGCTGCGGCCGCCCGACGGAGGGTCCCGGCTGGAGCTCGCGGCCTTCGTCACGCCCGACTACGTGCCCGGATCGCCCACGGCGATGGCAAACGAGCTCGGGCTGCGCAACGTGTCCTTCGAGGTCGGCGACCTCCAGGCGGCCGTCGACGCGGTGGCTGCGGACGGGTACGGGCTCATCGGCGGCATCGGCGAGTACGAGAACAGCGTGCGGATGGCCTACGTGCGTGGGCCCGAAGGGATCATCGTGTCCCTGTTCGAGCAGATCGGCTGACGCGCGTGAGCGCTACCCATGTGTGCCAATCCGTGGCCATGGACGCGGCGGTAGCGCGACAACGCTACAGAATGCCCGTCTGTAGGCGTCCCGTACGCCGATCGGCTACCGGGCACGCAGCGCGCTACCACCAGGAGCGTGGCGTGGACGAGATCGAGCAGACCGGCGATCGTCAGCGTCCGGTTCAGTGACAGGCCGTCGTGTGGGAGGCAGCGGCACCTCGGACTCCTGAAGGTGGACGCTGTTCGTCACATAGTCTCCTCCCAGTTCGGGGTGTCGGCCTGCTGGACCAGAAGCGCAACTTGGACCTGGTTGGTCGCGTGTAGCTTCTCACCGGCGCGACCTCCAGCTCACGTCCGGTGAGAGCGGCGAGCCGGGCGCGGGCGGCGGCGTGCGCGGAGTTGTCATCGCGGGCTCCGGCCAACTCCACAAGACGACGGGTGACCGATGGCGACAGCATCGGCTCGCCGGCTGCGGTCGTGCGGATGGCGTGGACGAAGTCGGCCACCGGCCAGGTGTACCCGCCGCGTAACCCGGTCAGTCCAGTACCAGACCCCGGCGGCGGGACGATCGGACGCTCAACCGGACTCCGCCCTCCATGCGAGGCCGAACGACCTGTGCCGGAATCTGTTCCGTGGACAGGGTGGCGTGAACGATCAGGGCTCGCCCTGCCTGCGCTCGATGACCCAGGCCGCGATCTGAGTCCGGGAGGTGAACCCCAGTTTGGACAGAATGTGCTCGACGTGGCCCTGAGCGGTGCGCTGGGAAATGACGAGTTTGTCGGCGATCGCCCTGTTGGTCAGTCCCTCGGCGACGAGCTCGGCGACCTGCCGCTCCCGCCGCGTGAGAGTCGTCGACCCCGGTCCGACCGCCGCGGCGGTCGTACCTCTCTCGTCGAGGGCGTACCCGGCGGCCTCCTCGAACCGCATCCCGAGACCGCGCCCGAACTCCGCCTCGAACGCACGGTCACCGATCGCCCCACGGGCCTTCTCCTCGTACCGGTCGTGGTGGACGAGCAGCCTCGGGTAGAGGATGCTGGGGCTGCAGCCGGCCCGCGCGAGGCCCTCAGCGGCACCCATCAGCGTCGCCGCCCGCCGAGGAGCACCCTCATCCACCGCGATCCACGACAGGACCTCGATGCACCCCGCGCCGCCGGTGCGGTCATCCACCGACCGGGCGAGCTGCAGCCCCTGCATGACAAGCTCTTTCGCCCCGGAATACTCGCCGCGCCGCCACGCCCCCATCCCGGCACCCCACAGCGCCCAGCCCCGGTACATGAACTCGCCGCGCGATTCGGTCAGCGCAAGCATCTCCCGCTGACACTCCTCGCTCCGCGCCCAGTCTTCGGCCGCGTCACTGGCCGCCGCGAGCCCGGACAGGGACCAGATCATGTACAGCACGTTGCCGTCGTCTCGGAATACTGCGAGCGAGGATTCGAAGTGCTCACACGCTGCCCGGGCATCCAGGGTGATCAGTGCGTGCTGGCCGGCGGCATCGTCCATCAGTGCCGCGGCGGTGCGATCGCCGAGCTGCGCCGCCAGGGCACTGCCGCGCTGAACATAGATTGCCGACGCGTCCGCGTCGCCGTGCAGCCCGGACAGCACACTGAGCACGTACAACGCCGTGATCTGTTCGAGCCCGGGTTCGTCGCCGCGCACCGCGAGAAGCTGCGCCAGCCACCGCATCCCCTCGCGCAGCTTGCCCCGCACCCGCCAGTACGGGTACATCGCGCCCGCCATCCGAATCCCCGCGTTCGCCTCGTGCGGGCCGGTCAGGCAGAACTGCAGACCCGCAACGATGTTGGACTGCTCAGCGTCGAGGCGCAGGGTCCAGGACAGCTGCCGCGAACTGATCCAATCGGACTCCGCCCGCAGCACCAGGTGTGCGTACCAGTCCCGGTGCCGCCGTAGCAATGATGCGAATTCGCCGGTCTCCTGCAACCGTTCCACCCCGTAGTCACGCAGCGTCTCGAGCATCCGGTACCGCGCCGCACCTCCCGTCTCCTCCCGGAGCAGGATCGATTTGTCGATCAGCGACGCCACCACGTCGACAACCTGTTCCGGCGTCATACCGCCGGAACAGATCCCTTCCGCCGCGTCGAGCTCGAAGCCGCCGGCAAACACCGTCAGCCGTCCCCACATCTCCCGCTCCACCCGGGTGCACAAGTCGTAGCTCCAGTCGATACTCCCCAGGAGAGTCTGCTGGCGGGACGGCGCCCCGCGGCTACCCGTCGTCAGCAAGGTGAAGCGGTCGGTCAACCGGTGCAGGATCTGCTCGACCGACATCACCCGCAGCCGCACCGCCGCCAACTCGATCGCCAGCGGCAGACCGTCCAGACGCCGGCAGATCGCCGCGACCACGCCCTCGTTGCTCTCGGTGATCTCGAAGCCCGGCACCGCCGTCGCCGCGCGTTCGGTGAACAGGGTCATCGCCTCGTAATGGCCGAGCCCCCCGCCGGCCACCGACCGCTGCCTCGCCTCCGGCAGCGTCAGTGGCGGCACCCGCAGCACGGCCTCTCCCCCGATTCCGAACGGCTCCCGGCTGGTCGCGAGAATCCGCACGTCCGGACAACTGCGCAAAAGGGTTTCCGCGAGGTTTGCGACCGGGCCGACGAGGTGCTCGCAGTTGTCCAGCACGAGCAACAGCTTCCGCGGCGTCAGATACTCGACGAGCTGCGTTTCCGGGGCGCCGGGCCCCTCGCGCAGGTTCAACGCCGACAGCACCCCGTCGACGACCGCGCCCGGGTCGTACAGTTCCCCCAACCCGACCGACCACACACCGTCGTCAAACGCACGAGACGAATCGGCGGCGACCCGCAGCGCGAGCCTGGTCTTTCCCACACCCCCCACACCGGTCAACGTCACGAGCCGCGACACGGAGAGTAGACGGCGGACCTCGGCGATCTCATGACGGCGGCCGACGAAACTCGTCAATTCGTAGGGAAGGTTCCCCACGTTCGCCGTGCCGCCGGAAGGCATGAAACCGTCACTTTCATCTCACATCCCCTTGCCGACCACGGTACCTTCGCCGCCACGACGCGATCCGGTCCGCGACCACCCTGTCGCTACCCTCTCGTGGCTCTGCACGGGTGATCACCGTGCTGAGCGCCCCAGGGGATCCTCGCCACCGAGAGCTGGGCCTCGCCGAGTACCGGCCACCGGTGGGATAATCCACCTAGGAGGATCGTCCACCCCGAAGACGATGTCCTTGCAGAAACGTCGACCCCGGCCCAGGGCCTCAGGACCGCCCGAGTGCGCCGGGGTCGGCCCACAGAGGAGGGGTGTGGTCCTGCGGCAACCGACGGCGTGCGGAGAACACCGGGAAACCCACAACCGACGCGCATGGTTCCGATTTTGTGTCGCTCTTCCCTGCCATGCGGTAACAAGTCGGAGCCCGTTACCGACGTACTAGATGTCGTAGTCAACGATGACGGACCCGAACAGCGGGCGCTGGACTCGAAAGGCGAGCAGGCAGATGAACGAACTGCTTGATCCACCGCCTCGTGGTCGGTACGTCAGCCGAGAAAACGGCCCCGGCTGTGGGTCGGCCCCGGCCGTGGGTAGTACCACGGGAGCTGTCCGCGCGGCTCGACACGAGCCGGCGCGGGTGATGAGGGCAGGTGAGAGGTTTGGCTAGGGGCATCAAGCGCAACGGCAATCCCGATGCCGATCTCCCAGGAGACGACGCACCGGTGGACGTCGCGGCAGTGCGCCGTGACGACGCTTTGATCGACGCGATCGCCGGCGGCGGTCCCGTCGCAACGGATTCGCCGGAGCAGTACGAGCTCGCGCTTCTGCTGACCAATTGGCGCGCCGACATCGTGGCGACGCCGATGCCGACCGGGCCGCTGCTGGACGACGTGATCGCGGCGATCGACGCCTCGGACGCCCGTTCCGCACGCAGCGCTGCCCGCAGCAAGCTCCGCTTGTTGCGACCCATCGCAGGCGCTGCCGCCGCGATCGCGGTCGTCATGGGTGGCGCCACCATCTTCTCGTACAACGCCGCACCCGGCGATCCGCTGTGGAGCGTCAAGTCGGTCGTGTTCAGCCAGCAGGCCGATTCGACCGTCGCGCAGATCGACACCGCGTCGCAGCTGCAGGAGGCCGAGCGGCTGATCGCCGCGGGCGACGCGGAGGCGGCGAAGAACCTGCTCGAGGGCGCCGCCGACCGTTCCGGCGGGGTACGCGACGCCGACATGCGCAACGAACTCGACGTGTGGCGGGCGAAGCTCGCCGCGGAACTCGAGAAGATCGCTCCCACCACGCCGCCTGCGACGACGACGCCCGGTACCACCACCACCGACACGCCGACGCAGACCATCGAACTGCCGGCCACACCCGGTTCCACGACGGCACCGGGAATCGAGCCGTTGCCGGGAACCCTGCCGCCGGATTTGCAGCTTCCGGGACTGCCGCCCACGTCACTGCCGCCGCTACCCACGACGACGCTCACGGTCCCGCCCGAGACATTGCCGTCCACCAGCCCTGACCCCACCATCACGATGGTCCCGCCTCCGCAGCCGCCCCTGCCTGTTCCGTCGGACAACCCGACCACGCAACCGCCCCCGCCCCCGCCGTCCGACATCCCGACCACACAGCCACCCCCACCTCCGCCGTCAGACGACCCGACCACGCAACCGCCCATCCAGCAGCTGCCGCAGGAGCCTTCCTTTGCGCCGCTCCCGCCGCCCGCCCCGACCAGCTGAGACGGGCAGCATCACGCTGACCCACATCCTGATCGTCTGAGGCCTGGGCGACGAGTACCAGCTGTTCGTGTACCCCACCGCCCAGGGTCGGGGACAACGGCTGTTCCCCTACCGGCGGCGGATCGATTTCCTACTTATGTCGGCTTTCGGCGATCCGCGCCTGAGCAAGCGCGGTCATCACCCGCTCGGTCATTTCCGGCCATGGCGGTCGCCGCAACACCGCGATCGTGCCGATGACGGCCGCCGCGAAACCCGTGCAGACCCCGATCAACGCGTGCAAGCTCGCATCGACGGCAGGCGTCCACGTAGCACCCTCCGCACCGACTGTGTATATACCGACCGGACGCTCACCTCGTCGGCCCCAAGCTGTCCGCGACACAGTAATGATCACCGTGCCGTTACTCGCCTCGTACGGCTCGCCGAAGACCAGCATCGAGTCCTCCTTGTCGGGGCCGTCAGTCTACTGCGCGAACAGCGGCGATCGCCCCGATCAGCGCTGTCGATATCGACGTCGATGTCGAACTAGGCTGCGACTGTTTGGTGCGTAGTGGTGTCATCCATGAGTGCAGGAATGCCAGACTGGACTACTGCCTTTGGCGGCACTGCACCATTCGGAAGCGGATCGGCCGACGGAACACGATTTTCGACGTTCGCGATGAGTCCAGCCATCTCTTCCGGTCTGTCTATTTGTATCCCGGTCCATCCGATCATTGGAGGAGGCGCCCATGCCCCGCACCCGCATCCACAACATGAACATCTCCCTCGACGGCTACGCCGCCGGCGAGCACGTGACGTTCGACGCCCCGATCGGCGGTGCGCAACGGCTATTCGACTGGTTCGACGGACGCGTCATCCACGGGGTCGACCGGGTAGACGCCCCGATCACTCTGGACCGCGCCGTGACCAGCCTGTGGGGCCAGGGCATCGGCGCGGAGATCATGGGGCGCCGCAAGTTCGGGCCCCACAGCGGCGATTGGCCCGACGACGGGTGGCGGGGCTGGTGGGGCGACGAACCGCCATTTCACACACCAGTGTTCGTCATGAGCCACTACCCACACCCGAGCATCGACTTTGCCAACGGAACCAGCTTCCACTTCGTCGACGCGCCACCCCGTGAGGTGCTGCGCAGGGCCCAGGAAGCAGCGAACGGCCAGGACGTCCGTATCGGCGGAGGACCCTCGACCGTGCGGCAGTTTCTGCAAGCCGACCTGATCGACTTCATGCACCTGGTGATCGTGCCCATCACCCTCGGGCGAGGCGTATCCCTCTGGGAGGGATTGAACGGCATCGAAGACCGCTTCACCGTCGAGACCGTCACCTCACCCAGCGGTCTCACCCATCAGCTCTGGAACAAGAACGGCCATGACTGAACCCGGTTCTTCGGCCAGTCGGGGATCCACCTACTAAGGGATCGAGGTGGAGCGGCACGGAGTCGAACACAAGGAGCACGGCAGGAGCCGTTGACGAGCAAGGTGTTCGAGGATCGCTGGATAGTTGGCGAAAACCTCACCGAAGTTGCAGGTCTGACCCTCAGCGGTCCCGGAGTGGATCGACGATGAGGACGGGGACGCGTTGGAGTAGCCGACAGCGCGCCGAGGGACGGGCGGTTCCGCAAGCGGATCCTCGGCGGGAGGCCCTCGATCGCTTGGCGTTGCGCTAGGGCCGCCGTCCGAACCAGTCGAGGAGTCGGGCCTGCTGCGAAGCGTCGGGAGGCAATGTGCCACTCGGGCCCTCGCCATACGCACCGAAGGCGAGCATGTCCTCCAGATATGGTTCCACCACGCGCGACAGCCCGGCGACCACAGGCGGATCAAGAGTTTCATCGAGACCCGCCGCGCGGAGGAGGTCCCACGCGTGGACCACCAGGTCGACGAGCCGGAAGCGCAGGAACGCCTCGGCGGGGACGTCGCCGTTCGGGCCGGGAACCGGCTGTTCCGGTGGTGCGGCGGCGAAGGCCTCGGCCTGGTGTCGTGACGATTCGGCCACCGCGGCAACCGGGTCGACTCCGAGCTGGTCATCCGAGAGCATGTTCCGGGCCTGCTCACGACCGACGCCGGCAAGCAGGAGCGCAGTGAAGCGGTTTCCCACCACGACGTGCTCGACCAGGTCGCGCACCGAAATCTGTGACGGCGTGGGCAGGTCCCATGAGTCCACCGGCAGTTGGCGCACCACGCGCTCGAATTCGGCCGAGGCAGCGAGAATGAGTTCCACCTCTCGCACGGTAGCGGTCGTGGACTGGCTCCGGACAGGTACGTCGTGGCGGATGCCCTTCTCGGGAACGGCGTACGGCGATTCTCCTCACCAGGGCGGTGACCGAGTCTCTCGCCGCGGGCATGTCGTGGGCGCAGATCGCCGAGCGTTCCCGGCCACGGCCCCCACGACATACTGAATCTGTCGACAGGCGCGCCCGTCCTGCAGCGCCCGGATCACTAATCCAGACTCGTCCGTTGAGCGGAACGGGAAGCGCCGGTGGCTTCCCGCTGTCGATCGAAATTCTCTGGCTCCCGCTCACGCACGTCGTCAGGCGCGAGAGCGTCGTTCGAGCATCAGGACGCTGATACTCGCCACGACCAGAACCACCGCCAGCGCGAAGAAGACGTCGCGTGGGAGGAAGCCGGCGCCGAGGGCAGACCCGACGATCAACGGGCCTGCGATTCCACCGAGGCGCCCGATCCCGAGGGCCCAGCCGACTACGGTGGACCGCATGCCGGGTGGATACAGCACAGTCGCCAGGGCGATGACGCTCATCTGCCCGCCCGTCACACACGTGCCCGGCAGGAATGCAGTTCCGAGAAGCGCCCAGGTGCTGCCGCCACCGATCACCCACCCCAATGCCGCGACGAAGGGCCGCACCGCCGAGATAAACAATGCCGAGAGTGCGGAACGGGTTGGTCTTGTCCATCGCGGGACCGATGATGATTGCTGCCAGAATCCCGCCGATCGTGGTCAAGACGGTCGAGGCGATAACGACGCGTGACGGTGCTCCCAGCAAGCCGACGATCGTCGGAACCCAGCTTTGAATTGATCCCACGGACAGCGGGTTCGAGCAGTGCCACCGAGCCGACTCGCTCGGGCGTCTCCAGCGCCAGCTGGAGCGCGACGAGCGTGGGTCGTACCACGAGACGAAGGCACTGGCGGGTACGAGCACGACGCGCTGACCGCCCTCGCGCAGCTGATAGGTCAGTTCGACGTCACCGAACCGGGCACTGTCCACGGCGTCCCCTACAATCCGCTCCATGAAGTCAGTTCCAGTGGAAGCGCTCACGAAGGGCCTCCGCGCAGAAGACCCGGTGGGTGGTCCCGCAGAGCCACTCACCGGGTTTCGGACTTCGAACGGCCACCGTGCACCGGTGGCCGCGTCACACCTCTAGCGAAGGGGGAATCCGAGACGGATGAGCGATTCCTTCAGCCGATCCCGCCCGTTCAACCGTGTCGCGGACGCGAGTCGGTCCAGAACCCTGTCGATCCAGGAATGTTCGAGCTGCTGCGCCGAGTAGAAGGCAGCGATCCGCCCCTCGTAGGCGTCGACGTGGTTGCGCTGGGCAGGCAGGTCGTACTTCTCGTGGTGCAATACCGCAGCTCGGGGCAGGCGCGGCTTGATCTGGGCGTCGGCGTCCGGATGTGGCTGCCCGACGACGAGCCCGAACACCGCGAACACGTGGGGCGGCAGGCCGAGTTCCGCCGCGACTTCCTCGGGCTTGTTGCGCAGCGCCCCGATGAACACCGTTCCCAGCCCGAGCGACTCCGCCGCGGTCACGGCGTTCTGCGCCGCCAGGGCGGCATCGATGAACCCGATATAGCTGCTCTCGAGATAGTCGGCGCCCTCGATCGGCGCGCCGCGGTCGCCGGCGAGCTGGCGGACACGGGCGAAGTCGGCGAGCCAGACCAGCAGGACGGGGGCCTCGATGATGTGGGCCTGGTCGCCCGCCAGTGCGGCCAGACGAGCCTTGCTGTCAGCGTTGCGGACCGCGACGACACTCCACGCCTGGAGGTTCGACGACGTGGCGGCCGACTGCGCAGCCGACACGAGCACGTCGAGTGTCTCGTCGGTCAGCGGATCGGGCACGTAGCGGCGGACCGACCGGTGCGAGTGCAGGGCTTCCAGAACCGGATTCCACTGCGCGGGTTCGGTGAGGGCGGGGTCCCAGTAGCGCTGCTGCAGCGCCGTGCGGGGTGCGATGTCTGCGATAGTCACCCGGACAGGAAAGCCGACCACCGTCCCCCACTCCAGTATTAGGCGCACCATGATTCCTGAGATCTCCCCGCGTTCTCGTCGACACCCGCGAACGGGACGCGTGAACAGCCGCAGCGACGCCGCCGATCGGCGACAATTCGGGGGCCTCCGACAGCTGTTCGGGACTAGTAATGCAAGGGAGTGGACGTGACGGAACGGGTGATCGTGGTGACGGGTGCCGGCTCGGGAATCGGTCGGTCGATCGCGACCGGACTGCTCGACGCCGGGCATCACGTGGTGCTGACAGGGCGGGCGCGGGAAAAGCTGGACGAGACAGCGCACGGTCACGAAGACGCCGTCGTGGTGCCGGCCGACGTCTCGTCGCCGCAGTCGGTGCACAGCCTCTTCGCCGCCGTGGCCGAACGATTCGGCCGCCTCGACGTACTCGTCAACAATGCGGGCACCTTCGGCCCCTCCGGCGCGGTGGACGAGATCGAACCGGCGGACTGGGACCGGACGGTCGCCACAAATCTGACCGGGGTCTTCCTCTGCTCCCGGGAGGCCGTGCGGATGATGAAAGCCCAGACACCGCGCGGCGGACGCATCATCAACAACGGCTCACTGTCCGCCCACACACCACGACCCGCGAGCGTCGCCTACACGGCAACCAAACACGGGGTGTCGGGGTTGACCAAGTCGATCGCGCTCGACGGACGCGACCACGACATCTGCTGCACCCAGATCGACATCGGGAACGCCGCAACCGCCATGACCGAAGGCATCGGTCACTCCGCCCGCCAACCGGACGGATCAATGCGAGCGGAACCCACCTTCGACCCGCGGTACGTCGCGGACGCAGTGACCCGACTGGTCGAACTCCCCTTGGACGTCACCGTGCCGACGATGACCATCATGGCCACCGGCATGCCGTACATCGGCCGCGGCTGACCGCGCGGCCGATCAGCGACGCGGGTCTGCCCAGTCGACCCGGGCGGCCAGTGCGTGCAGCGACCGTTTCCTGCTCGCGTTGGATTCCCCGACCCAGGCGATGCGTCCGTAGACGTATTCACGGAAATGCGGTCTGCCGTCACGATTCTGCGAATCGGGTCCGTAGCGAGCGCAATTGAAGAGCAGCGCTCTCAGGTCGTCGTAGTCGGCTCGCGCCGCCTGCGGACGGGTGTTGACCACCAGACCGGCCAGGTGCTGGCGTCGGTGCGCCCGCATGATCCGGGTCTTGGCCGGGTGCACCGAGAAGCCTTCGTCCGCAACGATCCGGCCGACGGCGTGGATAAGTCGGTCCACCGCCAGTTCCGTGCCGGAGAACGCAAGGTCGTCGGCATATCTCGTGTAGCAGGCCCGATGGGTTCTTGCGAGGCCGGTCAGTCTGCGGTCGAGTCGGTAGGCGACGAGATTGGCGAGCGCCGGCGAGGTCGGTGCGCCCTGCGGCAGGTGCGCACCCCGGAGTCGACTGGCCGCATCGAAGGGAAGCTGCGCGAGGACACCCGGCGGGGTGGCCGTGGTGCAGAGTCCGGCGAGCACGCGTGACACCGGGGTCGGGTAGCCGAGGGCATCGAAGACCGCCCTCACCCGCGTCTGGGAGACGGAGGGAAAGAAGGCACGGAGGTCGATGCGCACCACGACGTCGTGCCCGGCATGGGGAGCGGCGAAGGTGTGGACGCTGCGACCTCGGACGAATCCGTGCGCCGCGGCGTGGGGTGGGACGCGGTCGAGGACCGAACGCAGAATCCGGCGCTGCACCTCTCGAAGGCGTTCCTTGGGTGCCTCGAGCAGCCGGTGGTCCGATCGGATCCGATAGCGGTAGTGCTGCAGCGGAGTCGCTTTCGTGCGCAACCATCCGCCGGGGTCTGCGAACCAGTCGAGTTCGGCAGGGGTGAGACCGACCGCCTCGGCGACCCCCGTCGTGCGCGACCACCGTGGGACGTCGAACTTCCAGTCACTGCCGGACACCTCGACGACCGTGTCCGGTTGCTCGATCTGCGGGAGATCCGACAGCAGCCGATAGACGCTGTCGACGCCGTCGACCGGCGGCGTGGGCATCAGGTCGTGGAGCCGTGACGCGATTCGTCCGGCATCCGGTGCACCGGCTTCCTCGAAGCGGAGCATCAGGCCGGCCCTGGTCCACGCTCCGGCGGTCGCCACTTCCGCGAGGCGACGGGCAATTTCAGGCCGCAGGGCCCGGCCGGTTGTCACGTGTGCGACGGTGCGAGGTGACCGATATCTGTCGTCTGCGGCGCGCCGAAGCACGCGGAGCATACGGTCGCGCGTCGAACGGTGTCTCCGATGAACACTGTCGAGCCAGGGGTTACCCCTGACGTGGTCGAGGCCGGCGAACCGGCCACACCACTCTCACCTCTGCACCGTCGCACCTCGTGAGAATGCCACATGATCTCTGCCGTGCGGGGCCCTATCGGTCGCGAGGTCGAATCGAGCGACTCCGCTGGGCGGAGTACGCAATCGACCCAGTCAGCGAGACCGCCGCCGTGATCGTCAAAGCACGAGGAACACCGATCGAGGGCCTGCGGGCCGCGTCCAGTCGTCACGACGTTCCCGTGCTCGTCGTCGGCGACGACGCGGATTAAACACGACTGATCGCGATGGCACGCACAGCGGTCGCGGGTGCTGCGGTCGATTCGGTATCGGGCGTGCGTCTCGGCGATCTGTTCGCCTTCGCCAACGCCGTAGCCTCGATAGCCAACGGAGCCGCCAGCATCGTCGATCCTTCGGGCCGCATCCTCGGATACTCCACGGTGCCGGGCCAGCCGATCGACGACCTACGGCGCGAGATGACTCTGACCCTGCAGGAGCGGACACCCCGGCAGCGGCTGTCTTCGAGGACTATTGGACCGAACTCAACCTACTGGAGATCGGTAAGTACATCGCCGAGAAGCATCTCGACAAGTTCGACGTCATCGATGCGATCCGGGCGTACGACGCCACCCATCACACCGACTTTCTGATCACCCTGCGTGCGTACTTCGATTCCAACGCGAACGTGTCCAAAGCGGCGGACCGAATGCATGTCCACGGCAATACCATTCGGTACCGAATCACCCGCGCCTCGCCGAAGAATTCCAGATCGACTTCGACAATCCGACCACGCGGCTATGGCTGTGGCTCCGACTCGTTTCGACAGACCTGATGTGAGTGGACGCATGCGGGCCGCGTCCCCGCCTCGCACAACTGCTTTCGACGCCCTGCTCATTCGACCGTCGCTCGCTGACGAAACCGGGTGGTCAGTAACGCGGCGGCGAGTGCTGCCGCCAGGACGATGCCCGAAGCGACGAGCAATGCCAGGTGGTAGCCATCGGAAAGCAGTGGCGCGACGATGAGCGGGCCCGCGATCTGACCAAGGCTGTATCCGGTTGTCAGGATCGCGACCGCGCGTGGGAACTGGAGGTGAGCGCCGATCGTCAGCGACATCTGACTGATGCCGAGGAATGTTCCCCCGAACAGAAATGCGGAGATCAGGGCGGGCCAGAGGCCGTCTGCCACCGCGGGCAACGCGATGCCGGCGGCCTGAACGACGAGGGCGATCACCAGCAGGATCGGGCGAGACCATCGTCGGCCGAGAGACGCCCAGAGTGGAGCGGACGGTAGCGCCGCCAGCCCGACGATCACCCAGGCGCCACTGCCGGCGAAGCTGCCTGCAGTGTGGTCGATCGCTGCGACGAGAAAGGTGCCGGCGATGATGTATCCGACACCCTCGAGGGAATAGCTGATGAAGAGCGCACTGAACCGGCGGTGCCCCTGCGTGCGCGACCGTCTGCGCTCGGCCGCCGGCGCCGTCGGAGCGCGTTCCGGTGTGAGAGTCCACGCCGCGAGGGTGCAGATCAGGGTCAGCAGTGCGGCCGCCCACCACACGGATCCCCACGTGCTCATCGATCGCAAGAGAAGGACGACGAGCCCGGAGAGGGCAATACCTGCTCCGATTCCGCCGAACGCCCAACCCGACAGGTGTGCCGCCTGCCCACTCAGAGTGGAGTGCATGGCGCTGACAGCGATGACAAAGACCATCGCACTGGTAGCACCCGCAACACAGCGCAGTGCGGCCCAGGCGGTTTCGTTCGATGTCACCGGCATGAGCGCCAGCGTGGCGGTCAGGATCAGCAGCGAGACACGCATGGCTGCCGCCGAGCGCACCAAGGCGGGTAGGACGATTCCGGCCAGTGCCCCGACGAGGTATCCGAGATAGTTCGCCGTCGCCAGAGCGGCGCCCGCCGACGGTGTCAATCCTGCCTGGGCCTCCATCAGTGGGAGCACAGGTGTGTAGACGAACCGTCCGATGCCCATGCTGGCCGCCAATGCGGCCCCGACCTGACCGACCGTGACCCACGGCGATGTCGGCGTGCGGTATGCGGTCAGCTCGCCGGCGCTGTCTATTGCGTTCATGCATTCTCTTTCAACAACATTCGGTTGGCGCACAGGCCCCCGCTAACGAGCCACGGATTTCAGGGAGGCCGGGCGGCTGGACTCGTGAGTATGGAACAGGAATCGCGACATGGCAGGGGTCATGGTGGAGTCCGTGCGGCGGATGAACAGGGTTTCTGCGCGCGAGTCGGCCGGCGCGAGGTGATGCACCTTCAAGGCCGCCGCCAACGGCGACGTGGTCACCACGCCCAGCGGCAGCAGGGTCACGCCCATCCCCGCAGCCGCACACCCGAGGATGCCCTCGAGAGTTCCGAACTCGAGGACATCCGGGCTCGGCACTCCGTGCTGCTCGAAGAGCCGCTCCCGGCGGGCCCGGTAGGCGCAGCCGGCCCGGAAGACGAGAAACCCTGTGCCGCCGGCCATCGGTCATGACGGAGTCCAGATCGGCCACGCGAACGCCGCTCACCAGCACGAGTTGCTCGATGAAGACCTGCTCGGACACCAGGTCCGGGTGCCGCACCGGCCCGCAGACGAACGCACCGTCGAGTCGATGCTCGATCACCTGGGTGGTCAGCGCGTCCGTGGTGTCGGTCGCCAGGGTGAAGTCGACTCGGGGACACTCTTCGCCGAACGCTGCCAGCACACCGGGCAGCCGCGATCCCGCGGTGGTCTCCATGGAGCCGATCGCCAATCGTCCGCCCGGATCTCGATCGTCGCTGACGACCTGCCTCACTTCCCGCACGAGCTGAGTGATCTGCTCGGCATAGGGCAGGAGACGTTCGCCGGAGTTCGTCAGGGTCACGCCACGGGCATCGCGGCGGAACAGTTCCACTCCCAGTTCGTCTTCGAGCGCGCGGATCCGTGAGCTGATGTTCGACTGAACCGTCAGAAGCTCCTTCGATGCCCGGGAGATTCCGCCTGCGCGGGCCACGGCCAGGAAGAAGTTCAGATCGCCGATATCCACGGGAATTACCGTGCTTCACTCCACAGGTCCCGAACGATCTCCCCTGCGGGGGCCGAACGGGCACTGCGATAGCCGACACCGGCCCACAGGGCGAGGCCGTGCGGGTCACCGGCTGCGCCTGCTGCGGCACGCAACCCACTGGTCAGCAGGTGTACCTGCGGATATGCCGCCACCGCGTGAGCATCGAAGTCGGTGATGAAATCATTGACCAGGCCACGCGCGGGACGACCGGAGAACGCGCGAGTGACGACGGTGTCGGTGAAGCGGGCGTCGTGCAACGCGGCGCGGTGCGCGGGTTTGGTCCCTGCCTCGTCGGCGTCGAGGAGAGCGGTACCGATCTGGACGGCGGTGGCACCGGCCGCGAGTGCCATCGCGACGTCGGATCCGGTGGCTATCCCACCCGCCGCGATGATCGGAAGGTCGATCGCTGAGCGGGCCGCCTCGACCAAGTCCCTCGTCGAACGTGGGTCCGGCTCGGCGTCGGGGTCGAGCGTCGCTCGGTGCCCGCCCGCGTCCACTCCTTGCAGACCTATCGCGTCGACGCCCACCCGAGCGGCAGAGCGCGCCTCGTCGACATCGGACACCGTGGCCACCACGGCGCTGCCGGCGTCGTGTAACCGATCGACGACGTCGCGCGGCGGAAGGCCGAAGGTGAACGACACCACGGGAACGGCACGCTCGACCGCGAGGTCGACCTTGGCGTCGAAGGCGTCGTCGTCGAAGTCGACGACCGCCGGCAGCGACACCTGCCTGCGCTCCGCGAGCGGCTGCAGCAACGACCGGTAGGCCTCCACCGCGGCACGGTCGGCCAGGGGGCGACCGGGGACGAAAATATTGAGTCCGAACGGTGCGCTCGTCAGCGCGCGGACCGCGTCGACCTCACGCCGAACCGCGTCGACGGTCTTGTACCCGGCCGCAAGGAAACCGAGGCCACCGGCGGACGAGACCGCGGCAACGAGCTCGGGCGTGCTCGGTCCTCCTGCCATGGGCGCCCCGACGATGGGAATTCGGAGGCCGTCCTCGAGATCGAACACCAGGATCCTTTCGGTCGATGTGTACGTGGTCTTTCCGTTCTCATCGTGCACCGCCGCATTGCGGAGCGGAAATGCCTCTTCGGCCGGATCTATGCTTGGGAGTTATGTCCATCGAACTGCGGCATCTGCGGGCGGCCGTTGCGATCGCCGAGGCAGGCTCGTTCACCGCGGCGGCGAACGCACTCCACATCACCCAGCCGGCGCTCACCCGGACGGTGCAGCAACTCGAGACCTCGCTCGGCGTGCGATTGTTCGACCGGACCTCGCGGGCACTTGCCCTCACCGAGGACGGTGCCGGGTTCGTCGAGAAGGTGCGCGTCATCCTCGGCGATCTCGATTCCGCGGTTGCGCTGTACACCAACCGATCCCTCGTCCTCGGCTTCAGTTGGCTCCTGCCCGATCCGTGGGCGCAGCAGGTGATCGACGACGTCGAGAAGAATTCCCGCGCCACCGTCGTTCCGCGTCGCTACGACGACCCCATCGCCGCACTGAACAACGCCACCGTGGACGCCGCCGTCGTCCGCCGGGATGTTCCCGGCGACGAGTTCGTGCAGCATCCGCTGTTCGAGGAGCAGCGGATTGCGGCGGTCTCGACGGCGTCGCCGCTCGCGACCCGAGAATCGATCGACTGGGCCGAGTTCGGAACGCTTCCCCTGGTCATCAATACCCTCAGCGGCACCACATCCGAAGATCTGTGGCCGAACCACGACGGCCCGGTGGTGACGTGCTCGAACTTCGACGACTGGCTCGAGTTGATCGCCGCCGATCGGGGTGTCGGCACGGTTCCCGAAGTTGCCCGCAGGCGGGTAACCCATCGGAACGTCCAGTTCATCCCGCTGGTCGGTGCGCCGCCCGCGGTCGTGAGGTTCGTGTACCGCCGCAACCGGGTGACACCGCTGCTGCGGGCACTGCGGGACGCCGCGATCCGGCACTCTCCGCCACCCGGCAGTGCCGCCGTCGGTCAACACGACTGACCGTCGCCGGTGAGCAGGCGAAGCCGGGCGACTCCCCGCTCCAGTTCTGCATTGCGGGATCGCAGGACATCGAGCTCCTTTCGTAAACCATTGCGGGCCACGCGAGCGACTCCTGCATCCGCGTACGTAGACGAGCATGGCGAGTTCACGTTCGAGGTCTGCTGCGGTTCGATCGCCCACTGTCTCATCCTGCCCGAGTGGGCGGGAATCAGAGCGCGCCGCACGACAGACGCGAGAGGCACCGTCAGTCCGGCTTCCGTCGCTCGTCAAGGAAATCGGCATCGCCGGGTCGTTGTTCACGTTCGTCGTCGGCGTGGCGGCGCTTGTGTGTGGACGAAGGTGCCGAAACCCGGGGCCGTTCCCTCGAGGTGCTCGAAGACGGCGTCACGACCGGCGAGATCTGCATCGGGATGCGCTGAGAGTGCCTTCGCCAACACCAACGAGTTGTGCGGGCTGAGGCTGTGGGGTGGTGGCCGCCCCGCCGGCCGCATCCCGTTCCGGGCCAACAGTTTCACGCGCACGCCTGACGCTTTCGTGGAGACAGTCGCGCCCCCGCAGACTCCGCCCCTCCAGGCAGCGCGCGCCCGGAACTCTGGCTCGCCCCGGCGTGGAGGTGATCGCACTGCAGGCCGCCAAGCCACTTCGGCGTGTTGTTTTGATCTGCTTATTGGTGTCCGAATGTATGTGTTTAGGCCCGTATATGTTGACATGAGAGCCACGTCACAGCTATAACTGTCCGCAGGCTCATCGATACAGCGACGGAGGATCAGGCAGGGCCGCCTCGATCGGTCGCCGCCTCGGCTACGACAGCGAACCGCTAGGAAAGGCGCGTGACATGAAGTTCGTAGCCACAACCTCGTGCCCTACGGGCATCGCACACACATACCTGGCGGCGGAATCGCTGGAGCAGGGTGCCGCCCGCAGCGGTCACGACATCCGTCGAGACGCAGGGCGCTTCTGGCTCCGAGCCACTCGACCCCGCGCGTGGGTGCCCAACCCATCGCACTGTGCGCGGAAATCCTTCTTTTCCACGATATTTCAACCGCAAGAGGAAGTAGACATCTCGTGAAACCCATAGTTGTTCGCAGTGCCATAGTCGCCGCGACCGGCGGGCTGCTCTTCGGATTCGACACCGCCGTCATCTCCGGTGCGGAGGAACAGATCCAGCAGGTGTTCGCGCTCAGCGATGCCAAGCTGGGCTTCACCGTCACCACCGCACTCATCGGGACGATCCTCGGCGCTCTGGTCGCCGGCCGGCCGGCAGACCGGTACGGCCGCAAGAAGGCGCTCTACGTGATCGGCGTCCTCTTCGTTCTTGGCGCCCTCGGGTCTGCCCTGGCCCCGAACGTCGAAATTCTGATGCTGTTCCGGTTCATCGGTGGCATCGGCGTGGGTGGTGCCAGCGTCTGTGCACCGATCTACACCGCCGAGATCGCCCCCGCGGCCAACCGAGGACGCCTGGTCGGGTTGGTGCAATTCAACATCGTGCTCGGCATCCTCATCGCCTATGCATCCAACGCCGTCATCCGCGCGGCGGTCCCCGGCGACAATGCTTGGCGCTGGATGCTCGGCGTCATGATCGTTCCGGCACTGGTATTCGTCCTCATGCTGCCGACCGTTCCCGAAACGCCACGCTGGCTGGCCGCCAACGGTCGATGGGACGACGCGACCGCAACGAGCAAGCGCCTGTGCGCCACCCAAGCCGACGTCGACTTCCAGATGAGTGAGATCCGGGAGTCGCTGGCGGCCACCGCGAACATGACGAAGGTGCCGTTCTTCACGCGCGGGCACCGCAAGGTGATCCTGCTCGCCGTCGCGATCGCCGTCTTCAACCAGTTGTCGGGCATCAACGCGGTCCTGTACTACGCGCCACGGGTCATGCAGGAGGCCGGCGCCAGCACGAACGCCGCGTTCCTGATGAGCGTCGGGGTGGGCGCGATGAACTTGGTCGCCACCATGGTCGGGCTGAGCCTGATCGACCGGCTCGGCCGGCGCAAGCTGATGATCGTCGGCTCGATCGGCTACCTGATGTCCCTGGGATTCCTTGCCGCCGTGATGTTCTACTACGAAAATGCGCGCGGTGGCGAGTTCACCTCTACGTCGTCGATACTGGTGCTGATCGGGCTGATGGGATTCATCGCCGCCCACGCCGTCGGCCAGGGCTCGGTGATCTGGGTATTCCTCTCGGAGATCTTCCCGAATCGGATCCGTGGTCAGGGGCAGTCGCTGGGCAGCCTGACCCACTGGGTGTTCGCCGCGATCACCTCGTTCGCCTTCCCGCCGATCATCGGTGCCCTCGGTGCCGGCGCCGCGTTCAGCATCTTCTTCCTCGCCATGGTCGGTCAGCTGATCTGGGTGCTGAAGGCGATGCCCGAGACCAAGGGTGTGCCGCTCGAGGAGATGCAGGCCAAGCTCGGCGTCGCACTCGACCACGGCCCGGACCAGCCGACCGCGGTACGGGCGCACTGATGACCAGCCGCGTACTCAGCCTCGGCGAAGCACTGATCGACGTCGTCACCAGGCCCGGGTCCACTCAGGAACACGTCGGCGGCAGCCTGCTCAACGTCGCGGTCGGACTCGGCGCACTCGGCCACCCGGCCAGCATCTGCTCCCACTGGGGCAAAGACCCCCGGGGAAATCTGCTCAGACAGTGGGCAGAGTCCGCCGGCGTGCAGATCACGCCCGGAACCGACTCCGCACACAAGACGTCGGTCGCGTTCGCCCGGATCGACGCGGACGGACACGCAAACTATGAGTTCGACCTGAACTGGGCGGTCCCGCAACTACCGGACCTGGAACCGTTCGGGCATCTGCACACCGGCAGCATCGCCGCCACCGTCGAACCAGGCGGCTCGACGGTGGTCGTCGCCGCCGAACGGATGCGGCTCCTCGGTACCGTGTCATACGACCCGAACATCCGTCCCGCACTGATGCATTCGCCCGACACCGTCGTCGACCGCGTCGAGCACCTGGTCTCACTGTCCGACGTGGTAAAGACCAGCGACGAGGACCTCGACTGGCTCTACCCGGGCGTGCCGGTCGAGAACATCATGCGGCGGTGGGTGAAGACAGGACCAGCAATGGTGGTCGTCACCCGCGGATCCTGTGGCGCCTACGCGCGACTGGCTCACCACCGGGACATGCTCCACATCGACCAGACACCGGTCACCGTGGGCGACACCGTCGGTGCCGGGGACTCCTTCATGGCCGGACTACTCTCCGGACTACTCGACGCGGGCCTGCTCGGCTCACCCCAAGCACGGGATCGACTCGCGGCTGTGGACTGGCCCGATGTCCAACCCGCACTGCTCCGCGCGATACACACGAGTGCGTTGACGGTCAGCCGATCCGGCGCGTACGCGCCCTCCCGGGCGGAAGTGCACGCCCTTCATACGCTCGACCCGGCCCTCACCTGAACGATTGTCGCGGGCACCGAGGACACCATGCGTGGCCACCGGCGTTGATGCACAACCCTATTCACGAGAGGAATCACCCGACGTGCAACGGCTGTTTATCCGGCACAGCCACACCCCCGCCACCATCCGCGGCGAACTCGGCACCCACGTTCCCGGCCTGGGGCCGCAGTCAAGGCGAAGCTCGGCGTCGACCCCGAAGCTGACCTTGCAGGTCGAATCTGAGGTGATCGCCCACACCCGCAACGCGTGCGAGCGCGGCGCCGTCGCACGGGCGCAGTGGCAACTCGCATTCGACTCATGGGCAGCGGCCAACCCGCAACGCAAGGCCCTCTACGACCGGGTCACCGCCCGAGAACTGCGAACGATATCGCCCATGGCCTCTGCGGTTCAGGCAAGAACTTCGATTGCGAGTGCGGTGCAGATTCTGTCTTCGACGGCGAGTTGGATACTGAGCGAGGACTTCGCGACTTCGAGCGCGAACTCCGTGCGCCGAGGTGAAGGTACACGATGCCCGACACCCACAGGGCATAGGCTTTGTTCCACCGCTCCTGGTTGAGTGTCGGCGAGTCGAACCAGGTCAGCGCAACCCGTCGATCCGCCGCCTCGTACGGGTTTGAGCGTCGCGCCACGTGAGGTGCCGGGCGAGTTCGCCGCCCGGAACCTGACGCCGCGAGCTACCTAGACGGTCGAGCGTGCGGTGCCGACGAACTCGCCGATCCACGGAACCACCGCGTCGCGCACCTGAATCGGTCGTGCGAGCAACCCGTTCGACAGCAGCAGGTCGGCGGCGCGTTGCTGTTCATCCAGGAATTCGTCGGTGACCGGGTTGATGCCGAACGGCCGTCCGCGCAGCGCCGCCTCCCACGCGTCGAGACTTGCTGTGCCACCTCGCCGCTCCACGTCGTCGACGAAGTACTGCGCGGCAGCGCGGGGATTCCGCTCGATCCGTTCGTCCGATTCCTGCAGCGCCTCGATGATCGCGCGCAGTTGTTCCGGGTTGTTCTCCGCGAAATCTCGGCGCGTGAACCACAGCGATGGATGGCTGAACAGTCCCTCGGTCTCGACGAGAGTGCGCAGCTCGGTATCCGCTTCGATCTCCGTCAGTCCCGGGTAGGCGCCGACCCAGGCATCGATGGCGCCGCCGACGAGTTCGGCTCCGCCTTCGCGCACGTCCGTGTCGACGGGCACGATGTCGGACCAGGTCAGTCCCACCCGGTCGAGCGCGAACAGCAGCAGCGTGGTCTGCCAGGACCCATGGGCGATCCCGACCCGTTTCCCCCGCAGATCGGCTGCGGACTCGATGCCCGAGTCCGCCTTCACGACGAGTCGGCCGTTCTCGACGCGGGGACCGGAGATGCCGATGTAGACGACGTCACGACCGTGGGCCAGGCCGGTGATCGGCGGGGTGAAACCGGTGCCGATCACGTCGTATCCGCCGTCGTCGAACAGCCAGTCCGAATGCAGGGTCGGAAGGGCATTGACGGGATCGACGGACGGCTTCGACGGGAGTTCACGAAGGTCGACCCATTCGATGTCCGGTAGCCGGCGTTCGAGTATTCCGGTGTGCCGGAGCACGAAGAGCGAATTGTTGTGCGGGAAGTATCCGACGCGCACTGTCATGATCTCTACCTGTTCTGTTTTGGTTGCCTATGGGGACGGGGGACGATGGTGTTAGATGAGACCGCGGCGGCGTGCCTCGTCGGCCAGACCCGAGCGCCCCCACTGCACCGCGAGATTCGACGGATCGAATTCGACGGATCCGCCGAGCGACTCCGCGATCGCCTGGAACTGGGCGCCTTCCTCGAGCAGTACGACGAACTTCGCGAGGTCCAGCAGTCCGCTCCGGCCGATCACGTTGACCCCGCCGTTCGCTTCGAAGATGGCAACCAGATCCGGGTCGTGTTGCAGGCGTTCGAGAATGAACTCGCCCGCCGACCGGGACCGGTCGATATGGGGGTGTATCTCGCGGGAGAGCGTCAGGCGCTGCGAGGCCGCGTACCGGATCGGCAGAGTGCGGTGGGTCTGCGCCCACCCGCCCAGCCACGGGGTGTGAATGTGCACGACGCTGGTGATCTCGGGGTGCTGCCGGAAGACGGCGGCGTAACCGGTGACGAATCCCGCAGAGCCGTTGCCCGAGAGCACCTCACCGTCGAACGTCGCGACCACTGGTGACACACCCGGATCGTCTGCCCACGGGCCGGGGTCGTTGAGCGCGACCGCGATCTCGGTGCCCGGCACGCGTTCGACGAAGTTGACCGTGCCGTTGGCCGACACGGTGCCGGTGCTCCGGAAGACGGTGAACGCCTTGTCGGCGTCGCGGCGCGCGGCGTCGACGAACGTGGCGATCTGCGGGTCCAGTCGGTTCTCGGTGGTAGTCACAGCGTGTCCTGTCCGGAGGTGATGGGTGATGTGCGTTGCAGCAGGGGAAGTACTTCTTCGCCGACGCGGTACGCCTCCTCGAGGTGGGGATTGCCGGCGAGGACGAAGGCGTCCACGCCGAGTGCGCGTAGTTCGTCGAGACGTTCGGCGACCTGCTCGTAATTGCCGACCAGGCCGAATGCGGGGCCGCCTCGGATCAGGCTGAAGCCGCACCAGACATTGGGCTGAACTTCGAGGTCCCGGTAGCCGGTGATGTGTTCGGGTACCCAGCCCTTGATGCGGGCCGCCCCGACGGAATCGCCCTGCGCCGCCCGGTTTGCGGCATCCTTGTCGACGAAGGCCCAGCCCTTCTCGATCTCCGCCCAGGCCGCTTCTTCGGTGTGGCGGGCGACGATGTCGATCCGCACAGCGAACTTGGGGGTGCGCCCGATTTTCGCGGACTGCTCTCGTACGCCGTCGAATTTTTTCCGCAGGTCTGCGTACGGCTCGAGCCAGGACAGGTAGTAGTCCGAGTGCGTGCCCGCGGCGGCGACGGCTGCCGCGGACGAGCCGGAGAAGTACACCTCGGGGAACGGTTGTCCGGCCAGACCGGGAGCCAGGGCCGCACCGGCGGTGCGGAAGAACCGGCCGTCGAAGTCGAATGGCTCTCCGTCCCAGACCCCTCGGAGGACGTCGAGGAACTCGGACGTGCGGGCGTAGCGGTCGTCGTGATCGACTTTGTCTCCCCACCACAGCTGAGGGGCACCGCCGCCGCCGCTGATGATGTTGTAGACCAGCCGGCCTCCGGTGGCGCGTTGCAGGCTCGCGGACATCCTGGCCGCCTGCACCGGGTGCAGGAACCCGGGCTGGAAGGCGACCATGAATCGGTACGTGGTGGTCTCGGCGGCCAGCGCGGCCGCGGTTGCCCAGGGGTCTTCCGTCATCGGGAAGGACGGCAGCAGACCGCCCAGGAAGCCGGCCGACTCGGACGCCTTCGCCACCGCGGCCATGTGATCGATGTACCCGTAGCCGTCGAGTTCCCCGCCCCGGATCGCCGGAGCGATATTGCCGGGTCGGTGGCCACCCGCGTCGCCGCGGTTGTAGCGCCGCGGCGTGCGCAACGAAGCGTGATCACCTTCCATCCCGATGCGCCAGTAGAAGTCGATGCTCATGAGTGCGCCTCCTGTGTGGCGAGGGTGCGTCCGGCGGGATCGACCAGGTGCAGAAGGTGCTCACCCGCGCGGTGGAGTTCCTCGATGTGCGGGCGTCCGAGAAGGACGAAGCCGTCGGCGCCGCGCTCGCGCAGCGACGACAGTTGCCGTGCGACGTCCTCGTAGCTGCCGACGAGTCCGATGCTCTGCGGGTGGCCGAGGCGGTCGAAGCCCGCCCACCGGGACTCGCCCCGGTCGAGCGCGCGGGGATCGTCGATGCCTGGGCCGGGGTGGACTTCCCGCCACAGGCGCTCGACGCGTGCCCACGCCTCGCCGGATGTCTCCCGCGCAATGACCGGTACCCGCAGCAGCGTCCGCACCGATCGCCCGTGCTCACGTGCCAGGGCCGCCAGGGTCCGCGCGGGACCCTCGAAGCCGGATTCGGTCAGCGCGAACTGATGCACGTCACCGTGGCGGGCCGACAACGCGAGGGCGTCCTCGGAGTCCCCGGTGAGATGAACGACGGGGAACGGCAGTCCGGACAGGATCCCCCGGAAGCCGCCGTCGATCACGTCGTAGTAGTCGCCTGCGAACTCGTACCCGGTGCCTCCGAACCCACCAGGAAGGATCTCCTCGTCGTTCCACACCCCGCGGGCGACCGTGAGGAATTCGGCGGCGCGGGCGTAGCGGTCGCGGCCGGTGACCCGATCGCCGCGCGAGCGCGCGTCTGCGGGATCCGTCTCCACCGCGAGGCGCCACTCCAGCCGTCCACCCGAGAGCCGTTGCAGAGTGGCCGACATCTTCGACGCGTAGACCGGGGTTCCGAAGGCGGGGTGGAATTCCACGGCGACCAGTGCGTGACGTGTCTGCCGGAGTGCGGCCGCGGCCACGATCCAGGATTCCTCGCCCGAGGGGTCGTATCCCGCGACCACACCGTCGACGCCCGACAGTTCCGCGGCGTGGATCACCTGGGCGAGTTCGTCGAAGGGGCCGAATCTGCCGGGACGCAGATCGGTGGCGACGCTGTGCGCGGTCCCGACCCCGAAACCACCGCGGGTGCCGAGTTCGGTGGCGACCCTGCGTCCGTCACCGCGAGTCGGAAGTTCCCAGTAGAAGTCGGTCACTGCGCTGCCGCCGTCTCGGCGTGGAGTTGCGCGCGCGCCTGCCGGAGCGGTTCGTGCGCAACCCACGAGGCGAGGTCGAAATCGTGGGCGAGGAAGCCGTGGGCGTAGAGGAACTGCTTCTGCACACCCAGCAGATCCACCCGCTCATCGGACAGGCTCAAGTGAAGGCCGGTGTGAAAGTTCTCGCCGTATGCGGCGACGACGCCTTCGGGTCCGGACTGGGTTTCGGTCTGGAACACCGCACGGACCTGTTCGACATTCGCGGCCGCCCAGTCGGCGGCGCGCAGACTCTCGGCGAGAAACCCGATCACGATGTCCGGCCGCTGCTGAAGAAGGTCTTCGTGCACGGTGACCGGTCGCGGGGTTCCATTGTTGACCCGGTCGCGAAGGGCGTCGGTGGAATCGAGGTCCACCGCCACCGCCAGTCCATGCTGTCGTGCCACCTCCTGCGCCCGGGCGCCCTTGACGTAGATCGCGTCGACGTCACCGGCCAGCAACGGCTCGACGCCCCAGGTGGTGTTGCGGTCGGGATTGGCGGTGCGTACCTGCGGGGCCGGCGTCGTCGGGACCTCGACGAGGCGCACGTCGGCGAACGTGAGACCGCCGAGTCGCAGAGCGGAGGCAAGACCGTGCAGCGCCATGGCGCGCGGGAAGCTGCGTGCACGATCGGCGGCCCAGGCGGGGATCCCGATGCGGAGTCCTCGCAGCCCGGTGGCGTCGCGGACCTCCGAATCGCCGCGCACCAGGATGGCCTGGGCCTCGTCGATCCAGGTGAGACCTATCAGCCGGGTCGGGGATCCTTCCGCCCGCGCGGCGAGAGCGGGGACGTTGCCGCCTTCACGGATCAGGCCCGGCAGCTGGTGATCGAAATGCCGCGCTGCCAGTTCGGGGCCCGCGTCCTGCAGCACACCGAATTGCACTCCGGCCGTCTCCGCGGTGCGCCCCAGCCACCCGAGGTTGTTCGCGAGGCCGCTCGCGGTGGGCACCGGGCAGCGGGTGTACCAGAGCGTGTCGATGGCACTGCCAGTTGTCACCGTCATGAAATGTCCTGTCTGGTAGAGGAATGGCGACCTACGCCCAGCTGGGCGAGGAAGGTCGCTCGGTAGCGCAGCGCCTCGGGGTCGTTGCGGTCCCGCGGGCGCGGGAGGTCGATGTCGACATCCACCGCGAAGCCGCCGTTGTCGAGGATCAGGACGCGGTCGGCCAGCCGGACGGCTTCGTCCACGTCGTGGGTGACGAGCAGAACGGCGGGGCGGTGGCGGGCGACGAGGTCGCCGACGAGATCTTGCATCTGCAGCCGCGTGAGGGCGTCCAGCGCCGCGAACGGCTCGTCCAGCAGCAGCAGTTCCGGTTCACGAACGAGCGCACGGGCGAGCGCGACCCGCTGCGCTTCGCCACCGGAGAGGGTGGCGGGCCACGCACGTTCCTTGTCCGCGAGGTTCACCTCGGCCAGCGCGCGCCGCGCGTTGTCGCGGGTCAGCTGTGCACGCTTCTGCCCCACCGACACATTCGCCAGAACACGCTTGGACGGGATCAGCCTCGGCTCCTGGTACACGACCGTGCGTTGTCTCGGGACCAGGACGTCGCCGCCGTCCGGCGGTTCGAGTCCCGAGAGCAGTCGCAGCAGGGTCGTCTTTCCGGTGCCGCTCGGGCCGAGCAGGACGACGAACTCGCCGCGAGTGATCTCGAGGTCGATTCCGGAGAGTACGGTCTTGTCGCCGAACGACTTCCGCACCGCGGACAGCGACACCGCGAGGGGCGACCCGGTTCGTCGTTCCGCCGCGGTCGTCGCGGTGCGTTCGCGAGGCGCCAACGGTGGCAACGGTGCTTCTGCGGCGCTCATCGGGTCACCGACAGCTGCCGCCACGGCATCGCGAACTTCTCGATCACGCGAACCACCGCGTCGAAGACCAGGCCGAGGATCGCGTACATGACGATGCACAGGACCATGTAGTCGGTGCGGTTGTACTCCTGCGCGAGCGTCACGAGGTAACCGATCCCTTCCCGGGTACCCACCTGCTCTGCCGCGATCAGGCCGGTGATGCTCAGCGACAGGCAGATTCGCAGACCCATCAACACCCCCGGTAGTGCGGTCGGCAGGATCGCGCCGAAGACCAGTCGCCAGCCGATGAGCCCGAACCCGCGGGCGGCCTCGACCATCTTGCGGTCGACTCCCCGCACTCCGAGGTAGGTGTACGCGTACATCGGGGCGAGGGTGGCGACCGTGATGAGGACAACCTTGAACGTTTCGTCGATACCGAACCAGGCGATGAACAGCGGAACGAGCGCCAGGAAGGGTACGGCGCGGTTGATCTGCATCGTCGAGTCGATCAACTCCTCCCCGAGTGCGGAGAGGCCGGACAACACACCGAGGACGAGCCCGATCAGGACACCGCATCCCACGCCCAGTGCGGCCCGCTGCAGCGAAGCGAGGCCGAAGTCGAGCAACTGACCCGACTGATACAGCTCCACGAACGCCTGCCACACCGCGGGCGGCCCGGCGAGGATCTCCGGGCTCAACAGCCCCGACGACGACCCGACCGACCAGGCGGCGACGAGCAAGGCAGGTACGAGGAACCGCAGGGGAATCGAGATCCATCGAGGCCGCTCACGGGTTCGGCGATAGCGGGGCGTCTCCAGCTTCGGAGCCGCGGGCGCGTCGCTGCGCACCGAACTCGACAGGGTCACCACCGCAGTCACTTGCCCTCGGCCGAGGTGGTGTCGAGCGCCGCCGGGAGATCGAAGATCACGTCACTGCCCTTCAGCGGCTGTTGAATCACACCGTTCTCGGCGAACAGCGCCGAGATGGACTCCAGGTCGAGGGCATCGGCTGCGGTCGGGTACCGAAAGTTCGTGATCTGGCCACCGAGCGCAATCGCGTCGTCGAGTCGCTGACCCGACAGTGCCCTGGGGCCGGTCTTCTCGAAGACGTTCTCGAATGCGGCCGGATCCTGCTGCTGCTTTTCCGTGAGCTGCTGCGTCACTTCGAGGAACTTCTCGACCACGTCAGGATGCTCCTCGAGGACCTTCGTTCGGCCGGCGATGATGGTGCTGTCCACCGAACCGATGCTCGCTTCGGTGGCGATCTCGACCGCGCCCTTCGCCTTCGCCTCCTGGTACGGGATCAAAAATGACGCCCAGGCGTCGACCTGACCGGTGGAGAACGCCGAGGCGGCATCCGCCTGCTGCAGCGGCACACGCTCGACGGAGTCCACAGGAATTCCGGCCTGGGTCAAGGCCTTCAGGGTGATGTACTCACCCTTACCGGCCGGGTTGACCGCGATCCGCTTGCCGGGCAGATCCGCCACCGACGTGATCCCGGACTCCGGTCTGGCGATGATGCCTGCCTGATCCTTGTTGTAGGGGTCGGACGTGGCGAAGATGCGGACACCGACATCCTTGGAGAGGGCACCGACCACAGGACTGTAGGCGCCGGTCTGGATGTCGAGTTCACCGGTGTTGAATAGTTTGAGGTTGGAACTGAATCCCGGTGTGGTCTTTACCCATTCGATCTTGGCACCCAGCGGAGCCAACGCCTCGTCATAGGTTCCGTCACGCTTACCGACGGCGATCGCACCGGAGTTGCCCGGATCGAAAACCTTCAGCGTGAATTCGGCGCCGGAACTGGCGCCTCCCGAGGAATCGGAGGATCCACACGCCACCGCCAACCCGGCAAGCGGGATCAGGGCGAGCGCTGCGGCGGCTCGTGGCAATCGGCGAATGCGGGACATGTGGGTAGCTCCTTCAACGGATGAATCGTCAGCTGTGACGACCGTTGACGCTATGTTCTCCGCGTCCGAATTCCTCCGGTTTGTTTTCTGCAGATCGGAAACCTTGACAACGTACAGAAACGCAGTTCGCCGAGTTTTCCCCGAAAATCCCGGTTGGACCGGACCTTCATTTTCCAGTTGATGGAAAGTAGGGTCTCCAACATCCGGGCGTGAGAGCGCCCCCACATTCGGCCGACGGCCTCCACAGGAAGGATTGCTCGTGACCGACTCACGTGCCACGGGAGTGCAGACGGTGACACGGGCACTGACGATGCTCACCTGCTTCGACGGAGGCGAGGAGCTGGGCGTATCGGAAATCGCCAAGCGTCAGGACCTGGCGGTGAGCACAACCCACCGCCTACTCCAATCGTTGGTCGATGCCGGCTTCCTCGACAAGGACAAGACGTCCAACCGCTACCGGCTCGGCAGCGCGCTGGCCGCCTACGGGCAGATCTCGTACCGCCAGCACCGCATCTACCTCTCCGAGCCCTATCTCGAGCAGCTGGCCGCGACGACGGGTGCGTCCGCGTCGCTCGCCATGCGACACGGCCACGACGTCGTCCTCCTCGGGTTCAGCCGCTGGAGAGAGTCAGACGGACACGTACTGCAAGGGGTGCGGCTACCGCTGCACGCCAGCGCACTCGGCAAGGTCTTCCTCGCGTGGTCCGACACCGACGACGAAGACATCGCATCACTGCCCCGAGCGGCGACCACCCCACGCGCCATCACCGACGTGGCCGGCATCCGGGAAGAACTCGTCCGCACCCGCGAACGCGGATACGGTTTCAACGACGAGGAGTTGACTCCCGACTTCCGCACGATCGGACTGCCGATCCGCGACTCCGACGGAGTCGTTCGCTTCGCACTCGGCCTGCGCGGGCCCACCGAACTCATGATCGACGCGCGCATTCCATTCTTCGTCGACCTCGCCCGCGTCACCGCCGACGAGATCGCCGCAGTCCTGCTCTGAGGCGACCGAGCTTAGTGGTGTTCGGACACGAGGCCACCCCGGCGCCCCATGGGTGACCGCCGACACTGCATCTAGGCACGTCGATAGATCCGAGAGCCTCGGATGTATCCGGACTCCTCGCAACACAGTGACCCCGCGTCCCGAAATCACTTAGGTCGGCACGCATCTGCGGCGGCGCCGTCTGCCGCCGATTATCTCTCCGGTGTCTGCCGGGTGTGCGCACTTCCGGATCCGGATCCGGATCGGAGCGGGGGGCTCGGATCGATTGTCAAGTCTTCGGTGTCGATGAAGATCAGTCGCCCGTCGTAAGCGGGACCGCCCACCTGTGCACCGGCGCCCACTGAACTCGGCCATCTCTTCCCGATCACGCGCCGATGGGATCGCGCTCTTCCTCCATGTCGGTAGTTCCTTCGATGAGGTCTATGCCCTTTCAGCGAGTGCGCTGCGTAGCCCTTCCGCCTCATCGAGCCCTCGAAGGGACCACACGCCCGGTAGGTCCGCACCTGGTACCGGCAACGGGCGATTGTGTGCGCCCGTCGCGAGAACGAGGTAGTCGTAACTGGCGCTTGAACCGTCTGAGAGTACGACCTGCTGCTCCGAGGTCCGGAGGTCGCTGACCTGGCTTCCCAGGCGCATGGTGATCGCTCGCTCGCTCGCGGTCTGCGCCGGAAGCAGGCCGAGGGTGTCGCGGCCGACCGAGCCTTTGAGAAACTCCTTGGACAGTGGCGGCCGATCGTACGGTTCTTCCATGTCTTCGCTGATGAGGGTGATATCGCCGGCATACCCGCGGTGCCGCAGCTCGAGAGCGGTCTGGACTGCCGCTACGCCGGGACCGACGATCACGGTTCGTGTCATCAGATCTGGCTCTCCGGGAGGTGCACAACCAGACCATCGAGGTCCTGCTTAGCCAAGACCTGGCACGACAGGCGGCTTTCCTCCCTCACCGGTGCGGACGCCTCCTCGAGCATCTCCTCCTCGACTTCGTCACGCTCACTCAGTCGGCCGGTCCATTCGGGAGCGACATACACGTGACAAGTGGCGCACATCAGGTTCCCGCCACACTCCCCCACGATCCCGTCGACGCCATTGAGTACCGCGGCCTTCATGACGCTGGTCCCGTCCTGGACGTCAAGCGTGGTTGTTGTGCCGCCGTCAGCCCCGACGTAAGTAACTTTGGGCATCTGTCTCACTCTTTCTGTCGCGTTCAAGGGCACCAGGGATCTCCAGCGTGTCCGTAGTTGCCGAACGCTAGGCTTTTGCGGATCGGAGCTGAAGTGCCGGTCGCGTCGATACCGAGGAACCACTTGCTGCGGGATGCAAACCTCGACGTCAAAGTTCAGTGGTTCCTCGATCTGGGGGCTAGTGGTCCACTGCATGCCGGACCGCGTTCGTTATCAAAGGATCGACGAAGCGACGCCGCAAAGCGGGTCAAACCTCAGCAAGAGCATGGTCGTCCCGAATTCACCAGAGGGTCCGAACACACTGGCCGCGACACGCGTCAGAGCGAAGCGGCGTCGCGACGCGTTCAGCAAGGACAATCACTATACTTTCGATCGCCAAGGACATACTCGACACCCAATGTGGTCATGGAACTCACGTGAGTTGGTACGGGCAGGACATCGCGCGCAGCATCAGGGACAAATAGTTGTGAGGAATTCATCCCATCTGCGACTACCCGGTGGGCAGCGCGGAGGTTCGGCTCCTGACCCTATGTCGGATTCAACGGGAAATACCGGTAGCGATGCCCGTGACTGAATTCGTCCCTCCTGACCGACGCTCACTGTCGATGAGGGAGACACGTCGAGATCGCCGAGGTGGACAGCTGATGCAGAAGTGTTGTCCACGTAGGACATAGGACGACGTGCCGGGGTGCTCATACGATGACGTCAGGATCAGCGCTCATAATGTCGCTGCGAAACTCCGTCCCCATCGCCGCGTGCCATTGATACCCCGGAGGAGGATCATGCCTGCCACAATTCCTCGCGAAGTGGACGCCGCCGGTTACTCCGGCTCCGCGCCGCAAGGCCGACCACACTGCTCGCGACTTCCCCGCGCGTCGATAATTATGGGAACCTTGTCAATCGCGTCGTTCTGGATGTCCGGAGTCGGGTTTGTCTTAGGGTTGAGTGCGGTTGCCTGTGGCACCCTCGCCACATCACGGTCCGATATAGCCGAGGACGAAGCGGCGTCGCTGTGGGCCCTACTGGGAGTCGTCGCCGGGATCGGAGGCATCATTGCCTCCACGATCTCGCTCGCCCCCTTGCTGGTGGATCTATGAACCACGCACGCGGACCAGCGGACCCGCCCGCGTCGCGCACGAGCAGGTAGATGCAACTACTGGGCGCCCACTTCGGAACGGACTCCGCCGAACTCAAGGTTGCTCTCACCCAACCCAGGGATGTCTCTGAATCGATCAGAATATCGGCCCACCTGGTCTTCGAGGTGGATAAAGGTCTCGCAGCTAGTTTTTGCGGTTCCTGGGGTTTGAGTGGCGATCGAACCCGCACGGACACCGTCGCCACTCCACCTCTCGCGACATACGCCTGATTCTGCTGCGGGACGTTCCCGCCCCTCCTCCAGCACGCGACCGGGCGGCTTCCGTCGCTATTTCCGTTGTGACCCGACTGAGCTCGCGGCACCGGACACCTACTGTCCACCGGTACCGCGCGGCCCGCACGAGTGGATCTGGTCGATCCGCCAATCGTTGTGGATGCTTGCCGGTGTTGAGTGATTCCGGGCGTTGCCATCGCCTGTCATAACACCCAACTTCCATTCCGACTCTATTTGCGAGGCGAAAGTGACCACTGCGTATTCCCCTGAAAAGATGTACCTCCCACCGCTTGGTCCGTTCATTGACCCCCAGAAGGTGGTCGTGATCGGTGCCGCGACCGGCATGGGTTCCGCAACGGTTCGGAAGTTGCTTGAGAGCGGTCGCAGGGTTGCCGGCGTCGATATCAACAAGGTGGTCCTCGATTCACCTGCGGAGTTCAACACAGTGGGTGACGTCACGGACGCCGTGGACATCAAACGCGCGATCGACGAGGCCGCCGAGGCGCTCGACGGTATTGAGGCGATCGTCTGCTGCGTTGGTATCAATGGTCTCGGGACGATCGATGAAACCGAGCCGGAGGGGTGGAACCGACAGTTTGCCGTCAACGCGTTCGGCCCCTACGCATCGGCTCGCGCGGCGCTTCCCCATCTTCGGAAGTCCGGTGGCGGTGCGATCGTGGTCCTTACCTCGCAGGTCGGCATCGTCGCACAGAAGGGGAACGCCGCCTATTGTGCGGCCAAAGCCGCCGCGATCCACCTGGTCCGCTGTATGGCCGCTGACTTCGCGGCAGAGAACATCCGCGTGAATAGCGTCGCGCCGGGGATCACCGGGCCCACCGGGATGTTTAACAGCTGGCTTTCGCTGTTTCCAGACGAGGAATCGCGCGATGCCGAGGCACAGCGCCAGATTGAAACCAGTATGCAGAAGCGGATCGTCCATCCGGACGAGATCGCGTCGGCCGCCGTCTTCGCCGTCTCGAATGCCGCTCCCGGTATCATCGGCCAGACCTTCGTCGTGGATGGCGGCTACAGCCTCGTCTAACCCATAAGTCCCGCGCCTGCCGTCGAGTTCGGCAGCAGGTGCGGGCTCGTCGTCCCAGGGCCACTGGTGGGAACGAGCGACCTGGTGCATGGCAGTCGTACGAGGACGTGGCGTTGGCGCCACCGGCATGGAGCTTTCTTAGGAGACTATTTCTGGACGGCAGCGTGCGACCCGGCAATAAACCGAAGAGGACTCGGCGATAGTCGTTTGTCGACCTCGACGACGATTAGTCCGCGAGGATCGCAGCCGACGCCGGGAACGAGTTCGGAACGCCTACTCCGGCCGCGATCGGGGTTGTCGGCGACGCTAAGCGCCTTCGACCGACGCGATCGGGGCGTCTCATCGACGAAGCAGCGGCGCCGCGACAACGTCACGGGCGCTCGATGGCGCTGTTATCGATCTTCGGACGAAGGTGGCTCGAGAAAGCTATCGGGGCCACCCTCTGACAATCCACACCTGTTGGGAGACTTCGTCAACTTCCCTTCCTGAAAGTTGGGGTGTAGATCCTGTCTGCTCAACTCGGCGATCTGTAGTTGCTGCAACACTTTCCGTCCGTACGCTCGGAGGAGCGGTGCCCGGGCGGCGACGCTGCTATGCCGTTACACACCTCATACTTCTGATTACGCACTTTGCTGAGCCCGGTGGGCTTACCCCCAAACAGAGACTTACGGGGCCGCCACGAGGGGGTCACGCCGTTCGCCTCGGCTAAGCCTGCTCCCAAGTGGAGTGGCAAGAGGGCTCTTGTTGCGCGCTCGCTGCGATGACTAACCACCGCGCATCGGCTCGCGCGATGGCAATACTCGTGAGGATTTGTTTGATCGATGCGGTGCGGCTGACGCATGCAATCGCAGAATGGATGACAAGCAAGAGCATTTCGAAGACCTTCAAGGTCGCGAGTTCCCGATTCGATACGTCGACTACTCCCAGTCACGATGAAGCCTGGAACAACAGTTCTAAGGTCGGGTGAAACCCATTCTGGGCAACTCGGTCTCGACGCTGGGTAGCTGCGGATGTTCGTTTCGAGCATCTTCCAGGGACCTGATGTGCTGCCCGGACCCGAAACGCCTCGTGAACAGTGCGGCTAGCGGTTGGGATGTAACTGATCGGTCGAGTGAACTTGCAGGCGATGAGGTCACCGACCAGGACGGTGACGCCATCGCCGGCCAAAAGGCTGTTCATCCAACCAAGGCGACTAGTCGATCGCCCCGGACTGCGCCGAATTACTACCCACGCTGATCCAGGACTGTCCAGGAGACACTTCCTTTGTTGGTTCCGTTCAGGCTGGGTTGCGGCCGATGAAGAACTCTCGAAACGGATCCATGCTCGGCTCCAGTCCGGCGTCGATCAAACCCTTGCGCAGCGCGGCCATCTGGTGGTCATGGATACGCTGAGTAGGTTGCCGCAGGGGCCCGCCATTGTAGCCCTGCAACCAGCCCTGGAACTTCCACGCCTGGCGGTTGAGAAAAGATCCTCCGTGCATTCCGTTGAACAGTCCCGCCTTGATCTTGCGGGCCGGATGCAACTGCCAGTAAATTTCGGTGGCGTCATCGTATTTGCCGTCGCGCAGCAGCTGCATCACACGCGGAATCACGGGGCCGAAGTATTCGTGATCACTGGTAGCCGAGAGCTGAATGGGGATCACTTGCGAGAGCGGGATCAACTCGCCTTCGATGGGGATCGAGATGACGACCTCCTCACCGAAGAGACGATGGCATTCGATCGCGCTCTGGATGCTCGGGAAGCCGCCTTCGGCTTTTACCACCGCGACATTGGGGATCTCGTCGATCATGCGTCGTATGAGACGGGTAGGGATATCGGAGGGGTGAATGCGGCCGCTGAATCCCCAGATCACCATCGGGAACAGAATGATACCCAGGTTCGTCGCGTCCGCGACGGCCTTGGTGTAGTCGAAAATCTCCTGTTCGGTCTCCGGGTAGAAATTCGGCGGGTAGGACAGCAGGACTAGATCGGCACCGGCATCCTCTGCGCCCCGGACGGCTTCGATGTTCTGATCCAGGTCGTTCCAGCTCGCGTGGTGGACGATGTAGAAGTCAGCGCCGGCCTCGTCCTTGGATATCCGCAGGAAGTCCAGGTATTCCGGCAGTGTGATGCTGATTTCCGAGATACCGAGGCTGCCGATGAATCCGTGTTCTTTGGCGAGGCGGATGTCGTGGCGAATTGCTTTTTCGTTGATGTGGCGCAGGTCGTTCGTGAATGAGGGAATGGTGCAGTTGACGGCGCCGACGAGCTTCTCGCGGGCCCATTCGCGGGCTTCGGAGCGTGTGTAAACAGCCATGACAGGCGTTCCTTCCGGTTTCGATCAGTTGACTGGTGTCGATGTGTTGACCGGTTCAACGGCGGCGGTCAGCGCGCGCCGCTGCCCGCCCACGCGAGGTACTTCATCTCCATGTACTCGTCGATGCCGTAGATCGACCCTTCCCGTCCCAGGCCGGACTGCTTGATGCCGCCAAAGGGCGCGGTTTCGTTGGAGATCAGGCCGGAGTTGATTCCGACCATGCCGGCTTCGATGCCGGCCGCCACGCGCCAGATTCTCTCGGCGTCTCGGCTGAACACATAGGCAGCCAAGCCGAATTCGGTCTCGTTTGCCTGCCGGATCGCCTCCGCCTCGTCGGTGAATGGGATCAGCGGTGTGATCGGGCCGAAGGTCTCTTCGCGGGTGACCTTCATACCGGCTACGACGTCGGCCAGCACCGTCGGCTGGTAGAACTGCCCGCCCCGGTGGTGTCGTGCACCACCGCACACCACACGTGCCCCATGGTCGACGGCGTCGGCCACATGTTCTTCCACTTTGGCGACAGCGGCCTGGTCGATCAGCGGGCCCAGCACGACGCCCGGTTCGAATCCGTCGCCGACTGGAAGCTCGGCGACCCGGTTGGCCAGCTCCGCGGTAAACCGTTCGTAGATGCCGGATTGCACGTATACCCGGTTGGCGCTGATGCACGCCTGACCGGTGTTGCGGTACTTCGCGGCGAGCACACCCGACACGGCGACCTCGAGATCGGCGTCGTCGAAGATGAGTACCGGCGCGTTTCCGCCGAGTTCCATCGATGTCTTCTTCACCGTCGCCGCCGACTGCTGGAGCAGCAGCCGTCCGACCTCCGTCGACCCGGTGAAGCTGACCTTCCGCACCAGCGGGTTGCCGGTGAGTTCCGCGCCGACTTCGCTCGCTTTTCCGAGCACCACACTGAACGCGCCCGCCGGTACCCCGGCACGGGTGGCGAGCTCCGCGAGAGCCAGCGCGGTGAGCGGGGTCTGCCCGGCTGGCTTGACGACCAGGGTGCATCCCGCGGCTAGCGCCGGTGCGACCTTGCGGGTGATCATCGCCGCGGGAAAATTCCAGGGTGTGATCGCGGCGCACACCCCGATCGGCTCTTTCAGCACTAGGACGCGGTTCGCGGGATCGGGTGCTGGGAAGACATCGCCGCGTACCCTTTTGGCCTCTTCGCCAAACCATTCGATGAACGATGCTGCATATGCGATTTCACCGCGCGCTTCGGTTACCGGCTTGCCCTCCTCGAGGACGATCAACCGCGCGAGATCCTCGGCGTGCTCGTTGACGAGGTCGAACCAGCGCCGGAGGATCTGGGCGCGTTGCTTGGCCGACTGGGCCCGCCAGCCGGGCAGGGCGCGGTGTGCTGCGTCGATGGCCGCGGCGACCTGCGGGCGGCTGAGCGAGGGGAGATCGGCCAGCTGTTCACCGGTCGATGGGTTGGTGATGGTGAAACGCCCGGATTCACCGTGGTCGATCCACTGTCCGTCGATGTACGCCGCGTGGCGGAACAGGGTGTGGTCCGCGACCGTTCGGCTCTCGGTGGCAGCAGTGCTCATGGTGGGTCCTTTACTTGTGAACCGGTGGGATGCGGATAGGCAGTTCGGACCCGAGCCCGGACTTGCGGGCGGCGTCCGCGCACATAGCAGCGACGGCCAAGTCCTGAACGGCGGAGCCAACGGACTTGTACACGACGATCTGTTCGGTGGTCGTGCGCCCCGGGTGCCTTCCGGACACGAGGTCGGACAGCGCGGCGATCCGGTCGGTGACGTCGATGCCCGCCTGAGTCGCGGCGATGAGATCGCCACTGTCGTGCAGTACTTCTTCCAGGACGTCAGCGATGACGACGTCGGCGCGGGCGATCACCTCCGGATCGACCTCGCGCTGCTCCCGCACGGTCGATCCGATCGAGACGATGGTCATTCCTGGTTCGAGCCACGCGCCCAGCAAGATCGGCGACTCGTCATAAGATCGCGCCGCGCAGATCACCACGGACGCGTTTGCAACCGCTGTCTGAGGTGACTCGGCGGCGATGATCGACGTGTCCAGATCGGCGAGTGCGTCGGCGAAGCGCGCCCGACTTTCCGCTCGCGGGCTGTACACACGCACGGCTTCGAGCTTGCGCACTGCCGCGAGGGCACGAACATGTTTCTTCGCCTCGAAGCCCGAGCCGATGACGGCAACCGTGACCGGTCCGGGTGCAGCCAGCAGGTCGACCGCCAGCGCCGATGTGGCCGCGGTGCGGTAGCCGGTGATCGAATTGCCGTCGAGCAGCGCCACCAGTTCCGCGGATTCCTGATCGAACAGGGAGATGAGGTACGAGAACTGGCGCACGCCGATCGCGCCGGCGATGGTCTTTACGCCCATCAAGCCGCCGCTGCCCGGCGCGCCGCTCATCAACCGCAGGAACGAGGTGCCGCCGCGCGCGATGGTCCGGGCCGGGAATCGAGCATCGTCGGGAGCCGCCGCATAGGCGTCGCGCAACGCGGCGATGGCCGGGGCCCAGTCGAAGGCCGATTGCACCGCGGCGTCGTCCAGCAGGAGTGTCAATCTTCTCCCCTTCCTTTCCAGAAGGTTTCGATACTATACGGATCGTATCGGATTGGGTTGCGGGTTTCTAGCCCGAGCTCGTCCCGGTTCGCTGAACTATGAGAGGCCCGAGACGTCCACCGACCGAGAGGTAGCAAGGAGGTACCGGGCTTCGGGGACGAAGCCCGGTGGGGTGGAGTTGTCCGTGGTAGCGCACAGCCCTGTCGAGGATCGGACGGTGCGGGAGTGGTCCCCGGCTCGGCTCAGATGCGTTCGATGATGGTGGCGTTGGCCATGCCCGCGCCCTCGCACATGGTCTGCAGGCCGTAGCGTCCGCCGGTGGCCTCGAGGTTGTTGACCAGCGTGCTCAGCAGGCGGGTGCCCGAAGAGCCGAGTGCGTGCCCGAGCGCGATGGCGCCGCCCCACGGGTTGAGCTTGGCCGGGTCGGCCCCGAACTCGTGCGCCCACGCCAGCGGCACCGGCGCGAACGCCTCGTTGACCTCGTAGGCGTCGATGTCGTCGATGCTCAGCCCCGACTTCGCGAGGATCTTCTTCGTCGCCGGGATCGGCGCGGTGAGCATGAAGACCGGATCGTCACCGGCAACGGCGAACGAGTGGAACCGTGCCCGCGGGGTCAGCCCCAGCTTCGACGCCATCTCCTCGCTCATGATCAGCGCCGCGGACGCGCCGTCGGTCAGCGGCGACGAGTTGCCCGGGGTGATGTGCCACTGCGCCTCGGGGAACCGGGCCGCGTACTTCTCGGAGTAGAACGACGACTTCAGCCCGGACAGTCCCTCGGCGGTGGTGGAGGCGCGCACGGTCTCGTCGGCGGTGTGGGTCACCGTCTCACCGGCGGCGTTGGTGACCGAGATCGGGACGATCTCCTTGTCGAACAGGCCCTTCGACAGGGCGTCGGCGGCACGCTGATGCGACTGCGCGGAGAACGCGTCGAGGGTGTCGCGGTCGAACTTCCACTTGGCGGCGATCAGTTCGGCGGAGATGCCCTGGTTGACGAGTCCCTCGGGGTAGCGGGCGGCGATGCCCGGCCCGGACGCGTCCTGACCGATGGTCGTCGTGCCCATCGGAACGCGGGACATCGACTCCACACCGCAGGCGATCACGATGTCGTAGGCGCCGGCGATCACGCCCTGCGCGGCGAAGTGCGCCGCCTGCTGGCTCGAGCCGCACTGGCGGTCGACGGTGGTGGCCGGAACCGAATCCGGGAATCCCGCCGACAGCACTGCCGTCCGGGAGATGTTGAGGGCCTGCTCGCCGGCCTGTCCGACGCAGCCGCCGATGACGTCGTCGACCTGTGCGGGGTCGATGCCGTTGCGTTCGACGATGCTGCGGAGCACGTGTGCCAGCAGTTCGACCGGGTGCGTGCCGGACAGCGCACCGCCCGGCTTGCCCTTACCGGAGGCGAGGCGGACGACGTCCACGATGACAGCGTTGGTCATGAAACTTCCTTTCGCGCCGTAATCGTGCGTTGGCGTCGGCATAGATGTCGGCCGGGACATGTGCCCCGATTGGGCGTGGGCCCTGCCGGAGGCCGAGGGCTCGTAAGAGTCTGGCGGAAGGTACCGCGCTCCCTGCCAGCACCCCGGCCTCCGGCTCGGCACCGCGTACGTCGTTTAGTTGACGTCCTGGACCTCGAAGGGATACGGCCGCGGCTCAGGCCACCACGGGGCCTTCTCGCGGGTCTTACTGATCGGTGACCGCAATGTGCCAACGGATTCGAGTTCGAGTTCCACTACGTCACCGGGTGAGAGTGTCTTGCCGAGTTCGAGTCCAGACCCGAATCCCAGAGTGCCGGAACCGATTATGTCGCCGGGCTGGAGGTAGTCGGCGATCGAGACATATGCGACCAATTCGGCGGGGGTGTACACCATGTCCTCGGCGACGCAGGAGGACCATAGTTCGCCGTTGACCCGCACGGATCCCGTCAATCCTTCGATGGACGAGACCTCATCCATGGTGGTGATCCATGGGCCGATGCCGTAGGCGAAGTCCTTACATTTCTGCGGGCCCATGCCGATCGCCATCTCTGCGCCCTGCACGTCTCGCGCGCTGAAATCGTTGAAGATCGTGATGCCGAAGACGTGGTCGAACGCATCGTCCGGCGTCAGATTCCGTCCTCGCCGGCCGACGATGTAGCCGATCTCGAGCTCGTAATCGAACGCGTCCGTGAAGTCCGGGTAGGGAATCTCTTCGTTGTGCCCGTACACCGTCGCGGTCGAGCCCTTGAAGTACCCCGGAATTTTGTAGATGTTCGGATTGGGCAGCGCGTGTGCGACCTTCTCACTGAAGTTGACGATGTGCTGACTGAAGGTCAGCCCATCCCGGATCACCGGGGAATCCACCGCTGCACACCACTGGACCTCGAGTAACGGCAGTGATGCGTCGTCCGCGGCTCCGAGTGCCTCGTGCGCAGCATCCAGAAAGACATCGCCGCCACCGATCGCGGCGGCCATGCTGGACGGAAAGATGGAGCGGGCAATCTTCGACGCGCGCTCCGGCTCCGCACCCGAGCGTTGCAGCGTCAGCGCATATGCCTGCGCCAGGTCGATCACCCTTTCGGTATCGGGCTGCACCGCGACGATTCGTGCGCGCGGACCGTCCGGGGTCGGTCGCACCACCCTGCCTAGCTTCATTGTGGCCTCCTAGTTTGTTCCGTAATTCTATACGATACGTCTCGAACCGCAATAGGTTTGATGACATCATCTACAACTCCGTTTCGGCGGGTTGCGGGATGAGAGAAGCCGGCGAAGTCCGCGGAGTGGGCGTCGGCAGTGTGGCGAAGGCACATGCACACATGGCGGCCAATGCTGCGCACAGGATGAGTGCTGCTGAGTACGTGCCGAGGGCATCGAACAACATCCCGATGAGCAATGGCGAGATGCCTGCCGCGATGACGAAGCCCGTGTACATCCAGGAATATGCTCGGGCGTATCCCGCGAGTGCGAAGTACCGAGCGGTGAAGAAGCCGATCATGTCGATCTCGCCGCCGATGGCCAGCCGCAAGGCAATGGCGGCGAGTGGAGCGAAAGCGACGCCTCCGACGATCAGGAAGCATGTACCGGCAGCACTCAAGGCGCAGACCCCTGCGGCAACCAGTCCCGGGCGGACATGATCGAGCAGAAATCCCACTATGACCCGACTTCCGATGACAGCGAATCCGATCAGGGACGCCAAGGTCGCGGCCTGCGACGGCTCCACATCCATCGACCGCAACATTGGAACGAAATGTGTGAGCAAGCCCGTGAAAGCGAATGACATCACGAAGAACGTGATCAACAATCTCCAGAAGCACCGGTCTCGACGAATCGCGGCGAAAGTCGAGCGGGCACGCACGGGAGCAGGCACATCGAGTTCAGTGCACTCGGCGAGGTCGTCGTCCTCCCCTGAGTGGCCGTTGCCGAGGGCTCTTTCAAAAAGGCGGGCACGGGAGCGATACCGCTCGCGGCGATCACAGCGAGCACAAGAAACCCTGCGCGCCAACCATATTCGACAATGACGCCATTGACGACGAGCGGAGCGACGGCCGCGGCGACACCGATCCCAGTCATCGCGAGTCCGAGGGCAAACCCGCGCGACTTGACGAACCACAGGCTTACCGTTCGCGTAAATCCGACCGGGCCGGATGCGCTGGCGAGGAAGCCGAGTGCGAACATGACCGCAAGGAAGACGGGGACGGTGTCGACGATTGTCGCGAGGGCAAGGTATCCGGATGCGAAGGACAGTTGCCCGAAAACAATGACTCTCCTCGTCCCGAAGCGGTCGATCGCGCGCCCCGTGCATACCGTTCCTGCTGCGACCCCCGCGCTGACCAGCAGCAGACCGAGACCGTACGAGGTCTTACTCAGTCCGATGGCGTTTTCGAGGTCGGCCGTGAACAAACCTATTGTGTACAGCAGCAATCCGGAGATGCCGACCGCCGACCCGAAGCCAGCGATGACGATAGTTGGCCATCCGCGCCGGATCTCTTCATTACTGACCATGGGCACACACCTTCGACAGGGAGGGAAATCGAGCATTGGTATTTCGAGACGAGCGGGGATCGCTTCGTGTAATTGGCGTCACATCGCCTGCGGGCTATCTCAACCTATCCCACGGAGTTCGTAAATTTCATGCACCCGTGGAACTTCCACGGTTGAACGGTAGAAGCTGCCCGCAAGGGATGGCGGAGGACCACGCCGAACCAGCGGCGCCGTTCGTTGTCGCTCCGTGGGCGGTCCGCGTGCCGCTGAGAGCTACCGAAGGTTCAGGTGCCGATCCGTCGAAGGCTCCGGTGCGGCGCGCTCGGCTCTCTCGAACCGCAGTTGAGAGCTGTTGTGGCAGCGGGTTTGCGAAACGCCGGGAGCGCAGGACTGTGCGCGGGTGCGACACGCGGGTGTGTCGTAGTTGGGCGGTGTGGTGCAGGGACTGTTCAGCCTGCGGAGATCGCGGCGGATCGCGCGGAGAGCGATTTGAGATCGAAGCCGGCCCGGGTCAGGTCGGTCAGGCTCGGCCGCCGCGGTGCGGACAGTACTTTGCGGGCGGCGAGGTGCACGGCGGGCTGGTTCACCGATTCGACGGCGACGAGGACGTCGTCGCGGAAGCGGAAAGTGGAGAACTTTCCGGTGGTGGGGTCGGTGGGGACAACGGTGCGATCGGTGGGACCGCCGACGCCGGCGATCTGGATCTTGCAGCTGCCTTGGTGGCTCCAGAACCACGGGAGGTCCTGGTAGCCGGTGGGGGTCCCGGTGAGTGTGGCCGCCAGGGCCCGGGCCTGGTCGACCGCGTTCTGCACCGATTCCCGCCGAACCCTGGTCCCGGCGTGTGTGCAGGGAAAGCTGACGCAGTCGCCGATCGCCCAGATGTGCTCGTCGCTGGTGCGTAGGAATTCGTCGACGTGGATGCCGTTGTCGATTCGCAGGTTTGCGGCGGCGGCCAGATCGGTCTGAGGGTCCGCGCCGATACCGATGACCACGAGGTTGGCGGGGAAGCGGCGGCCGTCGTGTCCGACGACGGCGGAGACACGTCCGTGGGCGTGTTCGATCGCCGACACCTGCACGTCGAATTGAAAGTCGATACCCGCGGCGCGGTGAGTGACGGTGAGCTGGTCGGTGGTGGCATAGGTCAGGGCGCGGGCGAGTGGCCGGGGACCGCATTCGACGACGGTGACGTCGATGCCGCGCCGGGCCGCTGCGGCGGCGAATTCGAGTCCGATGAAACCGGCGCCGATGACGACGGCGGCCGTCGCGCGGTCGAGGTCGTCGTGCAGGAGGGCGGCGTCGGCGGCTGTCCGCAGGTAGTGCACCCCGGGTCCCTGTGCGCTGGGAAGGGTGAGGCGTCGGTTGCGGGAGCCGGCGGCCAAAACGAGATCGTCGTAGTGCATCCGGGTGCCGTCTGCGCACCCGATGGTGCGGGTGCGCGGGTCGATTCCAGTGACAGCGGTGCCGCGCCGCAGGTCGATCTCGTGATCGTGATAGAACTCGGCGCCACGCAGCGGCAACGGTTGCGGATCGCCTTCGGCGAGGTAGTCCTTCGACAGCGGGGGGCGTTGGTAGGGCAGTTCCGATTCGGCGCTGAGCAACGTGATCGGGCGATCGTGGCCGCGGGTTCGCAGGGAGTCGGCGAGCTGGATCCCGGCATGGCCCGCGCCGATGATGACCGTCGCGCTCATGTCAGATCTGGCTTTCCGGGAGATCGACCTCGAGACCGTCGAGGGTGGTGGTGACGAGGATCTGGCAACCCAGACGGGACCGCTGCGGGTCGCGGGCGGTGGCGGTGCAGTCGAGCATCTCGTCCTCGTCCTCGCCGACGTCGGGTAGATCCGTCAGATGCGCGGATCGGATGTAGACATGGCAGGTGGCGCACATGGCCTGTCCGCCGCATTCGCCGACAATGCCGGGGATCGAGTTGGTGACCGCGGCGCGCATCAGGGATGTGCCGTCGGGGACGTCGAGGACATCGCTGCGCCCGTCGGGCTGGTGGAAGGTGACTTTTGACATGGCGGTCTCTCTCTTTTCTCAGTTGTCCCAGGTGACCGGAAGATCGGTCAGTCCTCGGAACACCCATCCGTCCCATCGGGTTTCGCGGGTGATATCGATGCGCAGGTCGGGGAAGCGCTCGTAGAGCAGGGGCACCGCGATCTCGCCGACGGCGCTCTTGGCCGCCCAGTGGCCGGCGCATAGATGTACCCCGCTGCCGAACGCCAGGTGCGGGCGGCGTGGGCGGGAAATGTCGAACACCGCGGGATCGGCGTCGAAGTAGCGTTCGTCGCGATTGGCGGAGCCAACCACCACACCGATGGCCGCACCGGCGGGAAGGCGCACCCCCCCGAGCACCACCGGGCGGGTGGTCTGACGGGGGTACATGCCGATCGGCGACAGCCAACGCACGGTCTCGTCGAACACCGCCGGCCACAGCGACCGGTCCTCGGACACCCGCCGCTGCTGGTCCGGATGCCTCGACAGCGCCCACACCATGTTGGTGATCATGTGCTGCGGCTCGTTCATTCCCCCGGTGATGGTCAGCTTGACGTTCGCGGCCACCGCCTGCCGAGGCAGTCCGCTGCCGACCAGTGCCGAGGTCATCGACTCATTCGGATGCTTCTCGTAGAAGGGAATCAAGACATCGAGCAGGGCGTCGACCTCGGTGCGGGCCTGCTCGCAACGGACCCAGATGTCCGGATCGTCGAGCAGGTTGCCGGTGCCGGCGATGAAAGCATGAGACCACCGCCGCATGTCCTCGACATCGACATCCGGCAGCCCCAGCAGATCGACCAGGTTCTGCGACGCCACCGGCGCTGCGTAGTCCCGGTTCAGTTCGGCAGCCCCAGGACCGGCATCGGCAAGGACGTCCAGGTAGGTACGCGCGTTGCGGGTGAACACCTCGGACCATACGGACTTGACCATCTTCGGACGCAAGGTGGGATTGATCGTCGATCGTTCGGACGCATGGTCGGGATCGTCCTTGCGCAGCATCGGATGCCCACCCAGCGCTCGCAGCATGGTCGCGCCGCTGCCCCCGACATCGGCGGTGTAGATCTGCTGGTCGCACTCGATCTCGTGGCATTCGTGGTAGCTGGTGACCAGGTACTTGTTCACGGCCGGGACCCACGCCACCGGCGCCTCGTGGCGAAGACGCCGGTACGTCGGGTACGGGTCGGCGGCAAGTTCACCGGGTGCCACCCAGTCGACTTCGGGTGCCGGGGGAAAGTCAGCCGGGTCGACGGTACCTCTCAGCGGAAGTGCGCTCTCGCCGGCGGAAGCCGGGGCGTGGGTCACCGGACAGGACATTGGCCGCGTGGCTGCCGTGTCGGTCATGTCGTTCTCCATCTTGTGCGTGTTGTGCACCACATTGGGGTTGAGACTTAGTTCACATCACCGAGTACTTCTCGTAAAGTGAATAAAAATGGCAAATATCTTCAGTTGAACGGAAGTTTCACATGGGTCAGCTCACCGTCCGCCAGCTCGAGTTGTTTTCCGCCCTCCCGCGATATGGGACGTTGTCGGAGGCTGCGGCGGCGTTGCACATATCCGAATCAGGTCTGTCACAGTCGGTTTCGGAGGTAGAGCGAATCGTCGGGGAGCAACTGTGCGTGCGCCGCAAGGCGAAGGGTTTGCAGCTGACGCCGGCGGGACAGTACTTCGCCCATCGTGCGCGTCATCTCGTCGACGAAGTGTCCTCCCTCGTCGGTGATCTCGCTGCCACGCGTGGGGAGATCACCGGCCCCATCCGGGTCGGCTGCTATGTAGGGTTCGCCGCCACGGTGCTGCCGCCGGTGCTCGCGCACTTCGCCGGCGCACACCCGAAGGCCAAGGTCGGGGTCCGGGTCGGTGGGGACGACGAGCTGCTGCCGTCACTGGCCGACGGCACCTTGGACTTCGCGGTTCTGTACGACATGTTTCTACCCTCGGACCTCAACAAGCGGGTGGTGTACGAGACCGAGGTCATGGCCGTGCTGCCGGCCGACCATCGACTCGCCGACCGGATCAGCGTGGCCTTGCACGAGCTCGCCGAGGAACCTCTCGTTCTGCTCGACTCGGCGCCGAGCACGGCCAACACCCATCGAATCTTCGCCGAGCAGGGGGTACAACCCACTGTCGGCACCGCCGTTCCCACAATCGATCTCGTCCGGGCTCTGGTGGGGCGAGGAGTCGGATACGGCCTGCTCATGTCCCGTCCCAACTCTCCCGACACCACCTCCGAAGGACGACCCCTGGTGACGCGACCGCTCACCCCTCGTGCCGGCCGCACCAGCGTGGTCGCGACCTGGCCCCGGCACATGACCCTCAGCCCGCGGGCACAGGTCTTCCTCGATCACCTCGTGCACAGCTTGTCCCGGGCCGGGGAGTCATCGCATCAACACTCCGATGCGCCCGACCTGATGTCGGCGAAAGTCACTCCGTGAACCCGTCTCTCGTATACCCACTCCCCCGTCAGACGTGCTGCGCAGACCGCCGACATCTCTCGGACACGTGGACGCGGGTTCGCGCCAGTTTCGGTTCGGTGGCACCTGCAGCGTTCCCGGTGCGCCCCGGTGAATCGCAGAGTGCCACTGGCGCGCGCCGACCCAGCGCACACACGCCGCCGCGATCTGCGCTCGAGGGCCGGCCATTTTCTGCTTGCCTCGGCGGCGTCCATTCGACCGGTGTCCCGGATTCGGACCGTCAGAGCGGTTCGCAGCCGTCCTCGCGGTTGTGTATCGGCACGAGCCCGGCGGCCTGCAGCGGGCGGAGGTCGATCAGATCACCGGCCTCCGGTGCACCCTGGACGATCATGCCGAGGTCATCGCGCAGCTGGGCGAGCGCCCGAATGCCGATACCGGAGGGGGCCAGGGTCTGCGGCACCGCGGCGAGAGCAGAGGCGACCGCAGCCTGTCCGAACCCCGTGGCGAGCAGTTCTTGCTCGACCTCGGATGCCGCCGCCTGTTGCATCCACCGGTGGGCCGCGGCCAAAGCTCGGAGATACCGGACAATTTCGTCCATTTTTCCCGAGAGGACCTTTCGGGTGGACACGATTCCGAGGCCGGGGTAGGACGGCACCAGTTCCGCTATCCGCATGGCAACGGTCATCCCCTGATCGCGGCCGATCTCGTCCAGCGGCGGCGCCAGGAGAGTCACGTCCGCCGTGTTGGCGATCAGTGACTCGAACCGTTCGCGCACGCCACCCACCTCGACGACCTCGTACTGGTCTTTCGTCCGGCCGAGCCGCGCCATCATCGAGTACGCGACGATGGCGAAGCCGTTCGTAGGGGCGTCGACCGCCAGACGAATCACGTCGAGACCATCGGTCGATAGCAATTTGGGCCGAAGCGTCAAGGCAAGATCGGTGGTCGTTTCGATCTGTGCTATCACCGCGATGTCCGAACCCGTTGCATTCCAGGCGAACAGGTTGTCTGTCGCGGTGATGCCGACATCCGCTCGGCCTTCGTCGAGTTCCCGGCGCTGTTCGTGGGAGGACCCCACCAATTTTGTCTCCACATCGACGCCCGCTGCGGCGAACAGCCCCCGATGCTGCGCCACCGCCACGACCGGGGGGACGACGAACACCGACTGCTGCACCGTCATCGACTGTGCCTCCGTGTGAGTTGTTTCGAAGCCCTCGTACATATCGCTACAGAAAGTGATTGTGATCCACATCGCATGGGGTTAGAGTACGGAAATCGATACGAGACGTCTAGTACAGCAAGGAGCTCACGTGTCTTGGGATTACGAAGTGGTGGTCGTCGGCGGCGGCCCCGTGGGGGTGGCCGCCCTCGCTCTTCTCGGCCAGGCCGGGATCTCAGCGATCGGGATCGAACGCGAAAGTAGCATGTGGCCACAGGCTCGGGCGGTGCACTTCGATGGAGAGACCCTTCGCGCATTTCAAGCCCTCGGCCTGGGCGAACAGGCGATGGCTCGATGTAAGCCGATGACGGACTTCCGCATGGAGAATGAAGCACGCGAGACGCTGTTCTCACATCCAACGGGGAAACTCGGAACACAGGCATGGCATGACGACGTCATGTTCCATCAGCCCGACATTGAGGTACTGCTGCGCAGCGAGGTGGACCGCCAGGCCGGCGTGTCACTTCGCTCGGGGACCACCTTGACCGATCTGGAGCACATTGCCGACGGGGTTCGCTGTGTGGTCACAGACGCCGAGGGCTCTACGGAGACCCTCACCGCGCGATGGGTCATCGCAGCTGATGGGGCTACCTCGACGGTGCGGCGACTGCTCGATGTCCGGACCGAAAGCCTCGGTAGCGATGATCCGTGGCTGGTCGTTGACGGATTACTGGACGGGGAGCCCGACATCAGTGGCGACATGGTGTTCCTCGGTCATTACAGTCGGCCGGCACTGTGGGTTCGCCTTCCCGGCAAGCGGGTCCGGATGGAGTTCAAGGTCATGCCGGACGATGATCCCCAGGAGATCACCACCGCGGCCGCCATCGAGCGCATCAGCCACGGCGTTCTGCCGACGGACCGATTCACGCCGGACCGGGCCGCGATCTATACCTTCCGCGCACGGGTTGCCGAGCGGTGGCGTGCGGGCAATGTGTTCCTCGCCGGGGACGCCGCCCATCAGGCTCCGCCACTGTTCGGCCAGGGACTGTGCGCCGGCATGCGCGATGTCGCCAACCTGATCTGGAAGCTGAGTCTGGTCTCGCGGGGTCTCGCCGACGTGGACCTGCTCGACACCTACGAGAGCGAGCGGCGTCCGCACGCCCATTACTGGGTGGAGCAGGCGGCGACGATGGCAGGCATTCTGCAGACCACGGACCGCAAGACCGCCGAACATCGCGACGCCTACGTGCGCGCGAACCCCGGTGCATCTGCACCCCCGTCGCCGGCGCTCGGTCCCGGCTTGCATACCGCCGAACTCAACGACAGTGCGGGCCGACTTTCCCTGCAGCCCCGGCTGTCCGACGGAACACGCCTCGACGATCTGGTCGGCGTCCGGTTCCTCGTGGCAGCACCCGAGGACATGATCGCCGGGTTGTCACCACAGCTTCAGGGGGCGCTCACCGGTGATGGCGAGACCGTGGTGCTCACCGACCCGGAGACGTTCTCCGACCTGCTCGCCTCGGTGAATGGCAAGGCCGTGGTCCTGCGCCCGGACCGGTACGTGCTCGGTGTCGCCGACACGTGTGAGGAGCTCGGGCTACTGCTCGAACTCGTCCCCACCCTCAAAGCGGCGCTCGCCCCCGCCGTCCAGGCCGCGCCCCTGCCACAGTGACGAGCCCTTGCCCGTCACTGCCCTGAACTGGTACCCGAAGGAGATTTCCGTGTCATTCAGTCCGATCACCCACCTACGTCACGTCGACATAGCGGTCCCCGAATACGACAAGCAGGTCGCGTTCTACGGCAACAACTGGGGCCTGACCGATGTCGGCGGCGAAAGCAATTTGACGTACTTCGCGGCCGAAGGCTCGCCTGAGCAGTACATCGTGCGTGTCAGACGCGCCGACGAGAAGCGACTCGATCTCGTGTCGTTCGGCGCAGCAGACCCCAAATCCGTCGATCAGCTCGCCGACCGCCTCGGCGGTGCGAACGTCGCGCTGATCAGCGAACCCGACATCTTGCAGACGCCCGGCGGAGGCTACGGATTCCGGTTCTTCGACCTCGAAGGTCGCGTCCTCGAAGTTTCCGCCGACGTCGAGACCCGCACACACCGCAAGATCGAGGAACGTGAAGCCATTCCCGTGCGACTGTCGCACGTGGTTCTCAACTCGCCTGAGCCCGAGAAGATGTTGGCCTGGTACGTGAAGCACCTCGACTTGCGTCTCTCCGACACCCTCGTCCATCCTCACATGGGTGGGCTCATGTGGTTCCTGCGCTGTGGACCGCAGCATCACAGTATGGCGATCGCCCGGTGCCCCCATACCGCGCTCAATCACGTGTCGTTCGAGATGCGTGGGCTCGACGAATACATGCGCGGTAGCGGACGGCTCATTCGAGCCGAGGTCCCGAAGATCTGGGGACCGGGCCGACACCGCGCCGGCGACAACACCTTCACCTACTTCCACGATCCCAACGGCAACACGATGGAGTACACCACCGAACTCGAACTTCTCGACGAGGACACCTGGCACCCGAGCCTGTACGACACCAGCGAACCGGAGACCTCCGATGAGTGGGGCACCGCCGACTCAATGAACGAATGGATCAGCAAGCAGATGTTCAACGATCCGGACAAGGGCCTGTTCCAGGCACCCCCGGTATAGGGGCCTCGCGTACCGACACCGCAGCCCGGGCTACCCGGGCACCCGCAAGGAGCCCTCCGGTCGCGTTCGCACCCCACGGTGACGACAGATGCGACCGGAGGGCCTCCGTCGGATTTCTCGCCCATCGATGCGGCGTACACACCGATTGCTCCGAAATTCGTCGCACCGAAGAGAACATCCGCAGTCACGACTGCCACAGACGTCACCGGAAGAATTTATGACAGACTCCGCCCGGGCCTTGTTCGTCCGAGCGAAGGGCTCTTCCAGCCACCGAGTATCAACGGACTCGAGATCGCCAACCGCATCGTCATGGGTCCGATGGCGGTCCTGCAGCAGCACAAGGGCGGACGTCCGAGCAGACAAACGATTGCGTTCCTCACCGAGCGCGCCACCGGCGTCGGCATGATCATCGTCGGAGGGTCAGCGGCCACGTCACGAGGAGTTGACGAGGCACCGTTCCGGCCACTGCTCCGTTTCGACTCCGACGATCTCATCCCCGACCTGGGGCGGTTCACCGCCGCCGTGCATTCCCACGGGACCGCGATCTTCTCCCAAGCCTTCGCCGGATTCGGGCGGATGGGAATGCCAGGCAAGGACCGGCCGATTCTCACCGCAAGCCCGAAGAACGTTCATATGACCGAGGACCGCCTCCCACCGGGAACCTCACCGGCGGGAGGCGGGGCAGTCGGCGATGTCCCGCTGTTCCTCAGCAGCACAACCGATCCGCAGACGGGTGCCGACGCGATCGTATCCGGCCACGGAGATGCTCTGATGCTTGCCCGGCAACTCCTCGCCGATCCCGAGTATGCCAACAAGGTGCGCGACGGAAGAATCGACGAGATTGTCATGGTGCGACCACCAAAACTCCTGCCTGCGGTGGCTGATCGACGTTCCCGTCCGCTGCCACCAGAACCTCCGCACGGGTCGGGAAGGGCGTGAGCCGGGTGCGCGGCCCCGCTCCCCCGCATCGTGAAACGCCCCGCGGAAGACGCTCTGATCTGGTTGACCGGTTCAGAGCGGGTCATGGCTTGGCGAGCAAGATCGCCTCCAAGAATGAGTCCGCGGGGTCAACGGTGGGATTCACACCTCCGGCCCTCCACCGTCGGTGAGTGAGATTGTATGTACGAGAATGGGTGCGGGTTGCTCGTCGAGCGAGCCCGCACCCATTTGCATACGTCAACCCGCAGCGGTGAGGCGATCAACAGCGTGGCGTACATGGAAACGGCCGTCCGGACGCGTTCGCATTCGAGCTGACGAACCTCTTAATTTTAATGTCCACGTTTTCGTAGCCAACGCAAGCACCCGGCCTCCTCCGGCGGGCAGCTTCCGCGGCGACTAGGTGTACTGATCCAACGTTGGTGACGTCCCGGCCACATCGCAGCCCGAACCAGACCCCGACGCGCACCCAGCGGCGCATCATCAAAGTCCGCGTCATCCGCCGCTGGGGTCCGGCCCGGATCGCGTATCTGCTGGGTCTGAATGTTTCGACAGTGCACAAGGTCCTGAGCCGGTACGGGTTGGCTCGACTGCGGTGGCTCGACCGCCCGACCGGACGGGTGATCCGTCGCATGCACTCACCGCACTGCGGCGATCTCGTTCATGTCGATGTCAAGAAACTGGGCAAGATCCCCGCCGGCGGCGGATGGCGGAAGGTCGGTCGCTCGGCAGGCAGCCGCAATGCCCGGGCCGACAAAAGCAGCGGCGAGGTCGACAAGTACTACCGTCCGGTCCGCGGCTACCACTTCCTGCACACCGCGATCGACGCACACTCACGGTTGGCCTACTCCGAACTGTTGGGCGACGAACGCAAAGCCACCGCCGCCGCGTTCTGGCTACGCGCCAACGCGTGGTTCACCGAGCACGGCATCACGGTCGAAAAGGTGTTGACCGACAACGGTTCCTGCTACCGATCACACGCGTTCCGAGACGCACTCGGTGAGATCAAGCATCGCCGAACCCGCCCCTACCGACCCCAAACCAACGGCAAAGTCGAACGCTTCCACCGCACCCTGGCCGACGAATGGGCCTACGCCCGCCTCTACACCAGCGACCTCGAACGCTGCGACGAGTTCCCGCGATGGCTGCACACCTACAGTCACCACCGCGGCCACACCGGACTCGGCGGCCAACCACCCGCCACCCGCGGACCTAACCTCTCAGGTCAGTACAACTAGGCGTCGATACAGCGGGTGCGTTGCATGCCCAGACCATCGATCTCGCATTCGAGGACGTCCCCCTGGCGGAGGTACCGGCCCCAGTGCGAGCCGTTGCCGGGCGGGGATCCGGTGATCACCATGTCTCCGGGCTCGAGCTCGACGAAGCGCGAGATGTAGGAGATCAGTTCCGCGGGGCCAAAGACCATGTCGCCCGTGGTGCTGTCCTGCATGGTGTCACCGTTGAGGCGAAGCCGGATACCCAGGTTCAGTGGGTCTGGCACGAAAGCTGCCGGAACGAGCCACGGGCCGGTCGGGTAGAACGTCGGGAAGTTCTTCGCCCGCATCCAGTCCGTTCCCATCATCGCAATATCCCTGCGCGGAACCAGGCTTCGTGTGGTGAGGTCGTTGCAGATCGTGTAGCCGGCGACGTAGTCGAGTGCGCCGGCCACCGTGACGTTGTGAGCACGACGACCGATGACCACGCCGAGCTCGAGTTCCCAGTCGTGGTCGGACCATCCGGTAGGAAGAAGAATGTCGTCGTACGCGCCGCTGATCGCCGAAGGGACACCGGTCCACACATACGGTTCGCCGTGCGCTTTGCGCTCGTCGATGTCGTGGCCGGCCTCCTCGGCGAGCTCCTCGTCCGTCAGTCCGGCGGTGCCCAGCTTGTGCGCTACCGCCATTTGGATGATGTGCTCGCGATAGTTCGCTCCGGCCCCGTAGATCTGGCCCGGCCGGGTCACCGGCGGCAGCGTTCGCAGTTCCGACGCGGGTGTTCCGGGCGTAGTGGGTGAGACCGCGGCCTCGGCCAGTGTCTTGAACGCGGAGTCCCAGTCCTCGAGTAGCGCGGCGGTCGAGTCATAGGCTGTGAATGCACTGATGTCGTACACGTCGTCGTCGACTACCAGTCCGGGGAATGGGCCGTTGCCGGCGTCGAAGGTCCCCAGTGTGAATCGTTTCTGGTCCATCCTCATCTCTCTTCCGATTGGTCGGCGGTTCGGTGGCCGACCGCACTATCCGGGCGGCGCAGGACTGCCCCCCGGCCGCGGTATTCCGCGACGACACGAGGGCCGCTGCGGACGGTGACGTCGACCAGGGAGTGCCGACCGGTGTGGTGCCGGACGATTGCCTCGGCCACCAATTCCTCTCCGACGTGTGCCGGGGTGTAGTACTCGATCGACGCACCGGCGGTGGCTGTTCCGGGTGTGCGGCTGTTGGCGGCACACGCGAAGGCGCTGTCGGCGAGGACATAGATCACCCCGCCGTGGGCGATGCGGTGGCCGTTCGCCACGGACTCATCGATCACCATGTGCAGTACCGCCCGCCCCTCCCCCGCCGAGAGCACCTCGATTCCGAATTCGGCCAGGCTCGAATCCTGCGCCAGCAGCCTGCGGACCGGCTCGGTGATCGTCATGGCACGCTCACCTGGCGCTGTCGTATCGTGCGGTCACGGATCTCGGTCAGTACCTGCGCATCGTCGACCGAACCCGGGTCGACCACCTGGTCCACGGAGTGTCCGAGCAGAATCCGCTTGACCGGAACCTCGAGCTTCTTGCCCGTGCGGGTGTGCGGAATCCGCGAGACAACAATGATGTCGTCGGGGACGTACCGTGGTGACAGCGCCGCACGAATAGCGTTGCGGATGGCCGTGATCGCGGCTTCGGGATCGGTTCCGGTGTGCAACTGCACGAACATCGGCATGTAGTAGCCGTCGGTCTCCTCGACACCCACCACGAGTGCCTCCTCGACCTCCGGCAACGCCTCGACCACCCGGTACAGGTCCGCTGGGCCCATCCGGATGCCGTTGCGGTTCAGTGTCGAATCCGATCGTCCGACGATGACCGAGCTGCGGTCGGTGTCGAATTCGACCAGGTCGCCGTGGCGCCACACACCGGCGTACGTCGAGAAGTAACTCTCGCGGTAGCGCGAGCCGTCGGGGTCGTTCCAGAAGTACAGCGGCATCGACGGCATCGGGCTGGTGATCACCAGCTCGCCGGGTTGGCCGACCACCGGGTGGCCGGCGGTGTCCCATGCTGCGGCGGCAACCCCGAGCGCAGGCGGCTGGAGGCGTCCCAGACGCACCGGTTCGGTCGGCGCGCCGCCGAGGAAGATTCCGGCGATGTCGGTGCCCCCGCTGACCGAAGCCAGCCACACCGGCCCGACGGCGTCGTAGACCCACCGGAAGGCGTCCGGTGCCAGGGGGGAGCCGGTGACCTGGATCATCCGGAGCGCGGAGAGGTCGTGGTCGGTTCCTGGGCGCAGCTGAGCGCGCATGCTGGCGTGTGTGTAGGCAGCGCCGAGGCCGAGCATCGTCACCTTGTTCTCGGCAGCGACTCGCCAGACCCGGTCGATGTCGGGATGGGCGGGGTTGCCGTCGAGGAGAACGATGGTGGCCCCGCGCAGAAGCCCAGAGACGAGCATGTTCCACACCACCCAACTGGTGGTGCCGACGACGAACAGCTTGTCTCCGGGGCGAAGGTCGGCGTGCAGGGTCAGTGTCTTGAGGTGCTCAAGGACGACGCCGCCGTGTCCATGGACGATCCCCTTCGGGATGCCAGTGGTGCCCGAGGAGAACAGCACCCACAGGGGATGGTCGAACGGTAGTTGGTCGGCTTCCCATTCGGGCTCGGCGGCCACGACGTCCTGCCAGGAGTGCGTACGCATCGACGTGGCGGGAACACCCGCAGCGGTATCGACCCAGACGATTTCGCGCAGGCTCGGCAGTTGAGCGACGATGTCGGCAAGGACGTCACTGCGATCGAGACGGCGGCCACCGTAGGTGTAACCGCTCGCCGCGATCAGCACGACGGGTTCGAGTTGCTGCAGCCGCGAAACGATGGCGCCGACGCCGAACTCGGGCGCGACGATCGACCACACCGCCCCGACCGAGGCTGCGGCGAGGAACCCGACCACCGCTTCGGTGCGGTTGGGCAGGATTGCAACCACGCGGTCGCCGTGCTGGACCCCGGATTGTCGCAGGAACGCGGCGAGGGCGCCGACTTGCCGGCGGAGCTCGTGCCATGTGGTCGTCGTTGTCGTACCGTCCTCGTCGATGGCCACAATGGCCTCGTCGGCGTTGTCGTGGTCGGCGAGCGCATATGAAGCGTAGTTGACCGTCGTTCCCGGGAACCATCGCCCGCCGGGCATCGTGTCGGGCACGACAGGTTCGCCGTCCGGGGTGTCGACGACGATGCCGATGTAGTCGGCGAACGCGCGCCAGAACGCATTCGGGTCGGTGACCGACCAGTGCCACAGTGCGTGGTAGTCGTCGATCGTTCCCGGCGTCACGAGACCCGATGTGGTCAGCCAGGTGACGAATCTGGTGAATTCACTGTCCTCTGTGCGGGCCTGATCGGGGCACCACAGAACCTCCCCCGGTGTTTCTGTCACGACGACTGCCCCGCCAATTCGCTCTGGGTGTCGTCGGTCGATACCGGCAAGGCGCCGAATAGAAGGAACGCCACCCGGCAGTTCTCGTCGGTTCGGTTGGACCAGGCATGCGCGGTGCCGCGCTGGACGATCACGTCACCGGCCTCGAGCCGGCACTCGCCCTCATCGAGAAGTAGCCAGATCTCGCCCTCGATTACGACGGCGAAGTCGATCGAGTCGGTCTTGTGGAACCAGAAGTGGCGGTTGCCGCTGTGGGTCGCTTCCTCTCGCGCGTGGTCGCCGCCGATGTCGGAGAATAGCTGGTCCTTCCCGGCCTTTTCGTACACGCTGTCGGGTGGGAAGTCGGCGACGCGGAAGATCGTGCCACCCAGTTCCGGGTACATCGGGATCTCGGCGTCGGCGGAAGCTGGGTCGAGGCGGCCGTCGTTGGACACCGGTCCCGGTTCGGTGGCCCACACCTGCGCGGCGCCGAATCCGGGAACCGTCGGTGACCTGAAAATGTTGGGGGCCTTGCCGTCGGCAAGGACGTATGACCGGCCCTGCTCGTCGACCGCCGTCACCACCCGACGAATAGAGGCGGTTCGCGCCTGGGGCTGATTCATTGTGTGCTGCCTTTCTGAAATCAGTTCACTGCCTGAGTGGCGAATGGGTACGGCTTTTCCTCGGGAGCCACGACGCGACCTCCCGTTCTCCGATGGGGTACGCAGGATTCGATTCCGTCGAGTTGCGTCCCGGCTCGAGTCGACGATCGAGCTCGAGACCGACCGTTTCCGTGGGTTCCGGTTCAACCACTCCTCCCGATTCGATTCAATTCGATACGTACCGTACAGCAATGTGGTGTCCATCACCAGCGCCAGTGCAAACCACCACCACGAGGCCAGGGCCCGGGTAGTTGCGATCCGAGACGGACCGGATAGCATTTCGGGCATGGCCGTACGGAGTGAAGCAAGCCGCAAGGCGGTCCTGCAGGCAACCATGGAGTTGCTCAACGACACCCCACCTGGGCCGGTGTCGCTGCAGAAGCTGTCCATCGAAGGCATCGCCAAGCATGCCGGTGTTAGCAAGATGACGATCTATCGGTGGTGGCCCAGCAAGACGGCTGTAGTCATCGATTCCTTCCTCGACAACCACGTGGCGCAGACCCCGATCCACGACGAGGGCCCAGCTATCGATGCACTGCGGGCACATCTGGCGTCACTCGCACGCGTCTACAGTGGGCCGGAGGGGCGACTGATCGCGCAGCTCATCGCAGAGTGCCAGCATGATCCGGCAACCCTCGAGGAGTTCAAGCAACGGTTCTGGAAAGGACGCGCCGACGCCGCAAGGCTTTTGATCGAGCGCGCCGTCGCCGAAGGTGCCGTGCGGGATGACATCGACCCTGATGTCGTCGCCGAAATGCTCTACGCTCCAATTTACTTCCGACTTCTGTTCCAGACCGGGGACCTGGACGAGGAGGCCACCGATGCCATGGTCGACGCCGCCCTGAAAGGCATCGGCAGGTAGGAGGAGGCGCAAACATTCCGTGGCCTCGTTCTTTGGCGAAACCGTGTGGGAGCAGGACGACGTTCGGCACCCAATGCGGCACCCGCTTGCAGGCCTGAAGGCCACCGATCTGGCGCTGTCCGCGCTCGACTACGCCCTGCTCACTGCGCTGTCGGCGCTGGAGTAAAATGCCCGAGATGGGTAGGCAAGTCTCGCGGGCTCGAGCACTGACGCCACCAGCGGCGGAATTGTTCGGGCGCCAGCGCGAGCTGGCGAGCGCACGTGAACTGTTTACCGCTACCCGCCTCGTGACACTCACCGGACCCGGTGGCGTGGGCAAGACCGCACTGTCTGAGGCGTTGTCCGCCAAGCTCGACCGGGCCTTCCGAGACGGCGTATGGTTCGTCGAGCTGGGCGCGCAACGCAGTTCAGACACTGTCGCCGAAGCCGTGGTGACACAAATCGGCCTGAGCGCACCGGCCAGCGTGGATGCCGAAGAACAGCTCCGGCGGCATGTGGCCGATCGCTCAATGCTGTTGATACTGGACAATTGCGAGCACGTCCTTCCCGGATGCCGGCGATTGGTGTCCGCGCTCCTCGCCGCCTCCACCGAGCTGCGAGTATTGGCTACCAGCAGAGAGCCATTAGGAATCCGAGGCGAGCGTGTAGTCGCCGTTCGCCCGCTGGAAATCCCCCCGAATCATCGCGTCCTCACCGCCGACGAACTTTGCGAGTATCCGGCCGCGGCCATGCTGAAAGCCCGGGCCAAGGCGGTCAACGATCAATTCGAGATCACCGACCGCACTGCGGCGGAGATCGCACAGCTGTGCACCTATCTGGACGGAATGCCGCTGGCTATCGAGCTCGCTGCCATGCGGCTGCGATCGCTGTCGGTGCACGAGCTGCTGACTCACATCGACGACCGATTCGCACTGTTGACCTCGGGTGACCCCACCGCCGCGCCGCACCACCGGTCTTTGGATGCCCTGGTGCGGTGGAGCTATGACCTATGCTCCTCCACCGAACAGCTGCTCTGGGAGAGAATGGCCGTGTTCAGCGGCAGCGTCGATCTTCCCACGATCCGCGCCGTGTGCGGGCTCCCACCACTGCAAGGAACCAAACTGCTCGACGCGCTCGATGGCTTGGTATCCAAGTCGATCGTCCTCACCGAGACGACACACGGCGACATGCGCTATCGGTTCTTGGAAACCCTGCGCGAGTTCGGGCGGGCTCAAGCCGGGACCGGCGAAGACTACGGTCGCGTCCGGCGTGCCCACACGGAGTATTACCGAACGTGGGCGACCAGAGCCGCCGAGAACTTCTTCGGCCCGCGCCAACCCGGTATGGTCCAGCGGTGGGAGTCTGACCTCACCGACCTCGAGCTAGCCTTTGACCATCTCCTCCACGCGGCTCCCGGCTCTCATGGCGCCTTGGAGCTCGCCGCGGACCTCCGCTTCTTCTGGATGAATGGCCATCTCCGTGAGGGTCGCCGCTGGCTGGAGCGTGCTCTTGCCAACGATATGACCGTCTGCGCCGAGCGTGGCAATGCCCTGTGGGCAGCGGGGTGGATTGAGGCGCTGCACGGCGAAACGCATACTGCCCGGGAGCTTCTTGACGAAGCGGAAACGATCGCCCGGAAGATCGGTGATCCGCGCATTGCAGCGCGCGCCGCGACGTGGACAGGATTGGCCGCGTTGATCACCGGAGATTTCGAGGTTAGCCGCTCATCTCTGGAAATGGCCTACACCGCCCACCTCGAGCACGCGGATGCCGAGGGTCTGCTGATGACCTTGTTCCTACTCGGATTCGTCAGGAGCATATCCGGAGATCATGTAGGTGCCACCGACGCCGGCCGGGAAGCCGTCGAACGAAGCGAACGTCTGGGCGATACGTGGGGCCGCTCCTATTCGCTGTGGATGTTGGGATTCGACGCGTGGACGCGTCAGGACCTCGATGTCGCCGAGGAGTACGCCGAGCAGAGCCTCACATTGCGATGGGACTATCACGATGACTTCGGCAGTGCAGTCGTCCTCGATCTGATGGCAGGCATCGCGCTGGACGACGGCGACCCCAAGAAGGCGGCGAAGCTGTTGGGGGTCGTCGCTGAACTGCTGGCCATTGTCGATACTGAAGTACCGGGCATGCTGGGCTCGCGCTATCAGGCGATCAAATCCGCCGTCCAGGATCGGCTCGGGGACGACCTGTTCGCCCGCCATCACGACATCGGCCGGCGACTGGACCGCGGCCAGCGGATGCGCTTGGCGCTAGGGTCGGTCGCCGCCGTCCCATCGGACCCGACGGACACGGTGGCTGCGGCCGGCTTGCTGACGCCGCGGGAAACGGAGGTAGCGGCGCTGTTGGCGGAGGGTCTCAGCAATCGTGCCATAGCCGGCAAGCTGGTGCTCTCTCCGCGCACAGTCGAGGTTCATGTCGAGCACATTTTGGCGAAGCTTAGCGTCAAATCACGCACTGAGGCCGGTCTGTGGGCAGCCGCCGCCCTCGGCAAGAAGGCGTGACGCGCGTCCCCGAATCGGTGTCCCACGTCACAGGGTACGTAGATGCCCAATTACGTAGCTTCTAAGTGTTCCCACGCTGTCGCGGACGTTCCGCGCGGGGGAAGGTGGACTTCCCATCCCGAGGACCCAGGTGCGAGGGATGGTCCTAATTGTCGACTGGAACCCCAGCGCTGGACCACCGGAAGGTATCCGCCAGCGACGGCGTTCTCCCCTAGGCAGGTTCACCATGCAATTGCGCGAGCTTCAGTGGTTCACAACGCTGGCCGAAACCGAGCACATCACGGAGGCTTCGATAAGGTTGAATATCAGCCAGCCGACCCTGTCGCGGGCGTTGGCCCGAATCGAGCGCAAGCTTGGAGTGCAGCTTTTCGACCGCCACCAGAACCGGCTGCGACTGAACAGATACGGCAAGCTCTACCAGGCCCACGCGTTACGAGCACTGAATGAGATCGACCGTGCGGAACAACGGATCGCCACCCTGGTCGATCCGGATCGAGGCTCGGTGTCTCTTGGGTTTGCGCATTCCTTCGGTGGGTGGCTGATACCGGATCTACTCAAGCGATATCGCGGTGTCGCGTCTAGCCCGTCCTTCGAATTACACGGGGGCGCTAGCGATTCCGTGGTAGACAGCGTGCGGCAGGGAAAAATTGACATCGGCTTCGTAGCTCCCGAGCCGGCCGCGGACGATCTCGTGTGGATACCGCTCGGGCATGAGGCCCTGTGTTTGAGGGTTCCCGCGGGCCATGCGTTCGAGGGCCATGACCATATCGCGATCGCCGATGTCGCGGGCGAGCCGATGGTCGCACTGAAGGCTGGACACGGCTTGCGCCAGGCCACGGACCGTCTATGCCGGGACGCGGGGTTCGGCCCTCGCATCGAGCTCGAAGTCACCGAACTCCCCACACTGCATGCCCTGGTCGCGGCCGGACTGGGCGTGGCGGTCGTGCCCGCCGCCCCATCGGGACACCCGTCCGCGACTGGCACCGTCCCGCTCAGCGACCCGACTGCGTTCCGGTGCTACGGGGCGGTCATCCGCAGGCATGGCCCGAGTAGCCAGGCCGCACGGCGTTTCCTGAAATTCGTCGCCGGTGTCTCGCCGTTTCCGGCGCGACCGGACCGCGCGCCGTCCGAAGGAGATCCGAGACGTGCGCTGCCGACAACAGTACCTGCCGCCTGGCCGGTGTCGGCTTGAGTACCGAATACGTGTCGTGCCCGAATGAGGCACCGCTCGGGGAGCAACTCCCCGCCGCGGCGCGCGGCTTAGGGCACCTCTCCGCCGTGGGATCGGCGACGTTCCGCGAGCGGCACGTTCACGTCGCACTCGATCTCGTCGACGGTGGCCATCATCCTGCCTTTGCCGTCGGATACGAACGCAGCCGGACCGATCCGGACGCCTCACCCCGAACTGCGCCACCCGGTGACGAAGGGACGGAACGAATCCGTGCCCGCGATCTGCAACTGGCCACGGACGCGTACACAAGGAGGCTGGTCGACCACGCGCAGGCATCCGCAAATCGGCCCTTCGTGCTGCTCGACGTCGAAATTCTGCTCGCTTCGACTGCGCGGAAGGCGCGGCTGGCACTTCGAGAACTCGAATTGGCGACCCCCTCTGGCCCGACAACCTTGCGATTCGTGGGAACAGCGAGTGGTCTCGCATGTTTGGCCGCGGATATCCGCACAGCGGGAGTCGCAGATGGGGTCACGCTTCTCCCTCTCTCGAACGCCGGCACCGTGGAACTTCTTGCCCAGGTGACGGTTCCGGAACTTCACCGTGCAGGCTTCGTCAACTTTGACACCGCTAGCGCGCTCGTTGCGACCTTGGGCGGAACCACCTTGGGGTAGGCGCTGTCCGACCCGAGTGGACACGCGGTTCGTCTGCGGGTCGTGGACACCGATACGCCTTTGGCGCTATGAGAGGAAGTGCTTTACAACCATGGAACTACGTGAGCTGGAATGGTTTGTCATCCTGGCGCGAACCGAGAACGTGACCAACGCCGCCACACATCTCCACATCAGCCAGCCGACTATGTCGCGTGCACTGGCGAGAATCGAACGTCAATTGGGCGTCAAGTTATTCGACAGGAATCAGAACCGGATCCGGCTGAACAAATACGGTGAGATCTACCGGGCCCACGCGGTCAGAGCAATGCAGGAGCTCACCCAGGGCGAAGAACGGATCCGAACTCTGGTGGATCCCGAGCGCGGAGTGGTGTCCCTCGGATTCCTCCATTCCTTCGGATCCTGGCTCGTCCCCTCCCTGTTGGACCAATACCACCTGGTTGCACCGCTGACCACGTTCGAACTCGAGGGAGGCGCCGCGGACGCCATAGTTGATGCCGTGCGAAACGGCCGGATCGACGTCGGCTTCGTCGCACCTCGACCAAACGCGGAAGATCTGGCCTGGGTGCCGCTGGGCCGAGAACTTCTCTGTCTCGAAGTCCCGCCCGGGGACGAATTCGCCGATCGCGAGTCCATCACCATTGCCGAAATTGCTGGGCGGCCAATGATCGCTCTCGGCCCGAGCTACGGGCTGCGCCAAGTCGTCGACCGCCTCTTCGACGAAGCCGGTCTTACTCCCACCATCGGTATCGAAGCCACCGAATTGTCCACGCTGCGCGCACTGGTCCGGCACGGCCGCGGCATCGCCATCGTGCCGGTTCCCCAGGCCGATCAGCAGTCACCGACGGTCACGATTCCGATCAGCGACGCCAACGCATTTCGCTTCTACGGCGCGATCACCCGGAATTACGGGCCGACGGGAACCCCAGCGAGAGCATTTCTCGAATTCGTGACGGGCCACTTCGCCAGCTCGGATATCGACCGAGAGGACGAGTGACCCTTACCATCAGGTCCCGGGGGCGAGGACGATGTCGAAGGTGACGTCGCTCCACGAGCCGTTCACCACGCGCCCGTCGGGAGTGGGTCCCGACGGGTGACGCTCGAACGCCTTGATCAACGACTCCTTCACGCCGAACACGGCATCCTTCCAGCCGATCTCGTCACCGTCGACGAAGATGTGAGTCACCAAACGCCGTAAGCCAGGCGCAGTCACCATGAAATGCAGGTGACTCGCGCGCATGGGGGAACGACCTACGGCCGAAAGCATCCGCCCCACCGGACCGTCGTGCGGAATCGGATAGGGAGTTGGAGTCATACCCCAGAATCGAAACTCCCCGCTGTCGTCGGCGAAAAGGTGCGCACGTGCCGCGACGCGGTCGTCGCCGTACTGCACGTCGTACTGCCCGTCCTCATCCGCCTCCCACACCTCGATACGCGCGCGGGGAACGGGTTTACCGTGAACGTCGCGGACACTGCCGGTCACCCAGCACGGCTCCCCCTTCGCGCCGAACGACATGTCCTGTCCAAGTTCGATTCGGGGTGAACCTTCCACGAAGAACGGGCCGAACACCGTCGCCTCGGTGGCGTTCGCGACCGATGGATTGTTCATTCCGATCACCTGCATGGACAGTCCGAGTACGTCGGACAGCAGAATGAACTCCTGCCGGGTGTCCGTACACGTCTGGCCCGTTTCGGTGAGGAACGCGATCATCGTGTTCCATTCGGCTTCGGTGAGCCTGACCTCGCGGGCTGCGGCATGCACGTGCCGAACCACCGCCTTCATGACTTCTTTCAATCGGGCGTTCGGCGATTCGCCGAACGAGCCGAGGACGGTGTCGACCAGTGCCTGCTCACGCGCGGCCTGCTCACGCGCGGCCTGCTCGGTCGACGGGTTCAGCTCGGCGTTCGCTCGCTCCTGCTCGATCGTCATACTCGCTCCTGCTCATCGATCGGGTCGCCCGCCCACGCGGCGGCGAGAAGAGTGCGCAGATCGGCCAGCGCGACCGGGCGCGGGTTAGAGGCAGGAACCGCCGCGATGATGCGCTCGGCGGCGGTGTCGATGCCGTCCTCCGGCATACCCAACTGTGAGAGAGAGTCGACGACACCCAGGTCCCGGCGGAGGTCGTAGAGCCCGCGTGCAGCCGACGAGCCACCGAGGGCGTCCGACACTCGGCGCGCTGCATCGGGCGCGGCGGGGCCGTTGAAGTCCATCACGTAGGGCAGCACCACGGCATGCGTGTCGGCGTGTGACAGCCCGAATGCACCACCCAGAACGTGGCAGATCTTGTGATGCAGCGCGCTGCCCGCCGAGGCGAACGCCACGGCCGCGAGGTAGGCCCCGTAGAGCGTGGCCTCTCGCGCGTCAAGATTGTCAGGGTTTTCGGACATAGCCCGCAAGCCGGGAACGAGCGCACGGAGGCCCTCGGTGCCAAGTGCCGTGTCGATCGGGTCGGCACGCGGCGCCCAGAAAGCGTCCACCGCATGGGCGACGGCGTTGAGCCCCGACGCCACCGCCAGTCGGGCGGGCAGCGAGGCGAAGAGAGCCGCGTCATAGACCACGACTCGGGGCAGAACTTTCGGATCGGATCCGGTGGTCTTGCGATCCCCGTCCGTCTGTCCCCACACGTCGGTGGCTTCGGAGCCGGCGAACGTGGTCGGGACGGCAACGATCGGGATCCCAGTGTCGCGGGCAACGAACTTGGCGAGCCCCGTCGACGAGCCGCCGCCGATGCACACGACCGCGTCGACAGCCTCTAAACGCGCGAGGTCGACAGCAGCGCGACCGTTCGCGACCGGCACGTGCTGGACGACATCGTCGATCCGAGCCACGACCGGTACCCGGTGAGCCATCTCGTCCGCGAGGCTCGTCACGAACGAATCAGCGACGAGCAGCACGCGCGACGCGGACAGGTCCCCCACGGCCGAGACGATGTTGTCGACCGCTTGCCCGCGGGCGAACAGCACCCGTTGCCCGAGTGTGGTGTGGTCGAACTCGATCACAGCCCCGTCCTCGCGGAAGTGACCTGGCGCGACAGCCAGGACAGCAGGTGCGAAGCCACGGCGTCCGGCGCTTCGAGAGTCGAGAGGTGGCCGACCCCGGGGAGGACGACCAGTTCCGCATGCGGGACCGAGTCGACGACTTCGGAACCGAGCGCGAGCGGGGTGATCGCGTCGTGTTCACCCACGATCACGAGTGTGGGCACGTCGAGCGTGGCGATTTCGGAGCGCCGGTCGCGTCGGTTCGACACGGCCGTCTGCTGTGCGATGAACACCTCGTCACCGAGATCTCGCGCCATCGTGGCCGCGGCTTCGGCGACGTCCGGCCGCTGCGGGGCGACAGCGCTCGAAATCATTGTCACCGCTTCGTCGAATTCCCCTGCTAGAACTTTCTCGACGAGGCGCTGGGAATTCGCGCGCCGATCGGAATCGGCAGCGATTGCGGACGAGTTGAGCAGTACCAGGCCTCGCACGCGACCCGTTCTCCGGAGCGCGATCTCCAGTGAGACGTACCCACCCATGGAGTTTCCCACGAGGAAGAATTCCTGCGGGCTCTGCTCGAGTACGCGGTCGGCCATGTACTCGATCGAACTGCCGTGACCGCGCACCACGACGCTGGTTACCTTGTCGCCGAGGATGTCGGCTACCGGCCGCCACGAGCGAGCGTCCGATCCCAGCGCCGGAACGAATACCAGGGGCACGTCGAGCACGTCGCTCATGATGCAGCTCCGTCGACCGCGAGGATGCATCCCGACGTGAAACCGGCATGTTCGGACACGAGGTATCCGACTGCGGCCGCGATCTCCGTACCGGTTCCTGTGCGGCCCAGTGGAATAGCTGCGCGTGTCGCGTCCTGCGTCTCGTCGGACAGCGCCTCGAAGATGGTCCGCACCCGGCCGGCGGTCGGTAGAACCAGACCGGGCGAGACCGCGTTCACGGTGATGCCCGTTGCGCCGAGGTCTTTAGCCAGCTGCTTCGTGAAGCCGTTGATCGCAGCCTTCGATGCGGCGTACGGCAGCCGGGCACCTACGGTGCCCGAGGGACCTGCCAGGCCGTTGGCGACCGCGGACGAGAAGTTCACGATCCGGCCGTAGCCGTGTCGCAGCATGAGTGGCACTGCCTGTCGGCTGCAGAGGAAGGCGCTGGTTACGTTGTTGTCGAGCACCCGCCGCCAGACGTCGGCGCCGAGGTCGTCGAGCGAGCGCACCGGATCCGTTCCGCTGCCTCCGGCGGTGTTGACCAGTGCGTCGAGACGGTCGAACCGCTGGTCGATCTTCTCGAACGCAGCGACGACGGCTACCTCGTCGGTTAGATCGACCGCTAGCGTGAGCACCTCGACGCCGGACACGATGGTCTCGATCTGCTTCTTCGATGTCTCGAGCCCGTCCTCCTGGATGTCCAGGAGGACGACGGAGAATCCGTCTTCGGCGATTTGCTGCGCGATTTCGGCGCCGAGTCCCTGCGCTGCACCGGTGACCGCCGCGACTCGCCTCTCAGCGTTGTGCTCAGGCACGTACTTTCCTCACTTCGTGATGACGATGAATGGTGATGGTCGGATGCGTGGTCACCCGAGCGGACCCCAGAACGTTTCGCCGCCATAGGTATCGGACATGGGTTCGAGCGTCTCGGGCCAGACTCCGGGTTCGACGCGGCGTCGGCTCTCAGGTGAGCGCACTGTGCCGTCCCACCCGACCTGCTCCATGTAGTAGTAGAGCTGCATCACGTGACCGTCCGGCGCGACCGCGTGGATGGCGTAGTCGATGCCCGGGTGAATCTCCTGCGGCAGATCGATCAGCTTGACGCCGCGTTCTTCGAGGAAGGTCTTCGCGTCCCGCAACTGCTCGTAGGAACCGAGCTGGACGCCGAAGGACAGCAGGGTCGTGTTGTCGCTCAATCCCAGTGCACTCCGGACCTCGAGCGGGAAGAGTGCGATGCTGTGGTGTTCGGTGTTGGCGCGCAGAAAGAGCACGCGGTGACCCTCGACGGTCGACTCCTCGCTCTTCACCAGTCCGAGCGTTTCGGTATAGAAGTGTTCCGCCGCATCGAGATCGGCAACGAAGATGCTGACCGGACCGATGCGGACCGGTTTGAAGGGACGGGCGAGCAACACTCCGCCGACGTCGTAGGTCTTGGGTAGCGTGTCGATCCAGCGGTGCCCCGAGGTGAGGTCGATGCCCTTTTCCTCGGCTTCCTCGAGCTCGCTCGCCTCCGACTTCGTGGGAAGCGCGGGATGTTCGTTGGCCCAGGGCCACATCACTTCCGGCTTGCTGACGCCGTCCCAGCCCACCTGCTCGATGCCGTACTCGAGTTCGTTGGTGTGACCGGTGGGGTCTGGGAAGTAGGTGTGCCAGTTGGAACCGGGGTCGCGGCCGTACCGCTCGATCGTGGAGCCCTGCTCCTCGAGCCACAACCTAGCCTGCACCACCTCACGCAACGATCCTGCCTGCCAGGTGATCTGGTTGACCGTGATGTCGTCCCGAGCAGGGTTGTCGTTCTTGTCCACCCACGAACGGGGCATGAGCACCAGGGTGTGGTGGTCGCTGTTGTGCCGCAGGAAGTAGATCTTGGTGTCGGACAGGCCGTCCAACCACACACCGGGATCGTACTTCTGCAGATCGAGCATGTCTGCGACCACGAAGCCGAGGACATCACGGTAGAAGCCGACGGCTGTTCCGGTGTCAGTGACGCTGATGCCGAAATGGTTGAGACGACGAATTTTGAATGGTCGGTCGTACGAGACACCACCGACCGAGTATTTCTTCGCGGCCATGACTACTTCTTCCCGCCGCGCGATCCGGAGATCGTGTTGGTGATGGAGCCCAGTGCGGTGGAGCTGACCTCCACAACATCACCCGGGTTCAGGAAGAGCGAATCGTCCGCGAACTTTCCCTCGGCGTCGCGGGTGCTGGAATCGACGGCCGTCCCCTTGGGCGTCCCCCCACTGATCAGATCCCCGGGGAACAGCGTCGAATCCCTGGACAGGTACTCCCCGAGCGACGCGAAGCTATGGATCATCGACTTGGTGTTCCCGCTCTGCCGAACCTCGCCGTTGATGCGTGCTTCCACCGGGATGTCCTGCGGATCCAGGCTCTCGTCGACGACGATCCAGGGACCAACCGTTGCGGCGCCATCGAAGTTCTTCGAGTACTGGAAGTCCGGTCCGAACGAGACGTTATCCCTGATGGACCAGTCGTTGACCAGCGTGTAACCCCAGATGTACGAACCGAAGTCGTTGGCCGCGATGTCCTTGGCACGCTTACCGATCACGACGGCCACTTCCGCCTCGTAGTCGAGCAGGTTGGTCCGGCGCGGGTAGGCCAGGTCGTCACCGTCGGCCGAGACGACTCGCGGGTCCTTGATGAAGTACTTCGGACCACCGGACACCAGCCGGTCGAGGGTTGCCTTGTCACTCCCGTTAGAGGTGTTGTCGGCAGCGGCCTGCATGTGGTCGGCGAAGTTGGCCAGTGCGGCGAAGATTCGCGACTGCCCTTCGATCGGCGCGTGCAGCGTGACTGCGTTCAGGGGGAACACGAGCTGTTCGCCGTCGACGCCCGTCTTGTCGCTGTCCTCCGACAGGAAGTCGAGCGCCGTGTTTGCACCGGCGAGTGCGTCGTCCCCCTGCTCGATGAAGGAATTCAGCTCGGCTGGCACCTCGTGCGCCGCTCGCGCCGCCGGACGCACGCTGTCCGTGCGCTCGGTCAGATATTTGGCGTACGCACCGTTGACGTCGACGACGTCATCGCCCACGACAACGCCGACTCGTCGATTCGGACCGAAGACTGCGATCTTCATTATGCTCCCTGTGATCGTTTGATGCTTGGTGTGGTGGTGCTGACAGACCCGGGGTCACTGCCACCGATTACGGCGTGCGGCTGGACGGATCGACACCCACGTCGTTGAGCAGGCGCCCGCCGTCCGGGGTCAGACTGTAGATCGCGAGCCGAGTGATCTTGCCGTCTCGAACGGTGAAGAAATCTCCCAGTACGATCTGCGAGCCGTTGGCGTTCAGGTCGATCTCCACTGACACGTTCTCCCCGTCGACGACGGGTGTCCTGGGCGAGGGGATCATCTTCCCTGCCTTCAAGCCACCTTCGTACATGCGTCCGATAGCTTCCGCGCCGGAGAGGGTGCCCGCTGCGTTATGCAACAGGGCATCCGGGGCGAACAGGTCCGCCACCGCGGCGGCGTCGCCGGCGGCGACACCGGCGAAGTACGCGGCGACGACCTCGGCGGGGCTGGATGCCGTTGCGTTCCGGGCAGCTCCGGCCGACGTGGTCGACTCCAGGTACCGCGTCGAGGCGTACACGGACTGGTACTCGAGGTAGGGATCGAGGCCCTCGGGGCCGAGTTCTCGTCCGAGGCCGGAGTCCTTGAATCCTCCGAAGGGTGCGCCGAGATCAAGGGTGTAGTAGTTCAGGCCGATCGTGCCCGTGCGGACCTGACGAGCCACTCCGAGGGCGCGATCCTCGTCAACGCTCCATACGGATCCACCGAGGCCGTAGTTGCTGTCATTCGCCATTCGGACCGCTTCGTCGTCTCCTTCGAACGGGATCAGAGCCATGACCGGACCGAATACCTCTTCGCGCGCCAGACGGTCGGAGTTGTCGACATCGGCGAATACCGTGGGCTGGACGAACCATCCTTGATCGAGACCGTCGGGCCGACCACCGCCCGTCACCAGGCGTGCGTTCGAGTTCTTCGCGATGTCTATGTAGCCGAGCACCTTGTCTCGGTGGGTGGGGGTCGCCATGGGTCCCATGGTTACCGACGGGTCCAGCGGGTCGCCCAGTGTGTACGAGTCGGCGAAGTTCGCGACGGCATCCACCACTTCGTCGTAGCGCGAGCGTGCGATGAGGATGCGTGACTGCGTCGTGCAGGTCTGGCTGTTGTTCAGGAACGATGCGTTGTCCAAGCCCGCGAGGAAGGTCTCGAGGTTGGCGTCCTCGAGGACGATGGCCGCGGACTTTCCGCCCAGTTCCAGAGTGGAACGGCGAAGCAGCCGACCGCACTCCTGACCGATGATGCGCCCTGCTTCGGTCGAGCCGGTGAACGCGATTTTGTCGACCAGAGGGTGTGAGACGAGCGCCGCGCCGGCGTCGCGGTCGCCGAGGACGATGTTGAGGACACCGGGCGGCAGGCCCGCCTCCTGCGCTGCATCGGCGAATACATATGAGTCCAGCGCAGTCTCGGGGGACGGTTTGAGAACAACGGTGCACCCGGCGGCCAGCGCCGGCGCAATCTTGAACATCGCCAGGGCCTGCGGGAAGTTCCACGGAGCGATCGCACCGACGACGCCCACTGGCACGCGGCGGACGATGGTCGATCCCGCCTGGCTCGGGCGGACCGATTCGAGCGGCAGGTTCTCGACGATGTCCGCGTACATGCGCAGCAGAGCCCCCGGGGCTCCGCCGTTCAGTGCCTGCGACAGCCCGAGAATCATCCCGTTTTCGCGGCTGACGAGCGTTGCCGTGTCAACCGCTCGGGCGTCGAGGGCGTCAGCGAAAGCACGAAGCACGGTGGCGCGCTCGGCAGCCGTGGTTCGGCCCCATGGGCCCTCGTCCAGGGCCCGACGGGCGGCGCGAACGGCTGCGTCGATGTCGGCCTCGCTCCCGAGCGCGGCCACCCCGATGCGCTCGCCGGTGGCAGCCTCGATCTGGTCCCGGAGTTCTGTGCGCACCGGGTCGATCCAGGTGCCGTCGATGAAGAAGCGGGTGCGGTCGAGGCTGCTCGGCCGGTCGACGGTGACGGACATAAGTTCTCCTTGCTGCGAGGTCGCGTGATCCCGAACTTCGGTGTCGGCGGGCGCATACGGCCGGCTTGTCGCCTGCACCGGCGAGATCCCGATCACTGTCGATCCTGTGCTGACGTGCCCGTCATCGCAATGCCAGGATGTTCCCCGTCCTCATACTCTGGACGCATTGTCGCTGGTTGAGCGATATGGGAGGACACACCGAGACCTGACCGCCGGTTATTGTCGAGACATGACGGGTGAGAGAAGACGCTACGTGCAATGTCCGTGCGGGGAGCTCATGGAAGGGCGCACCGACGACCTTCTGGTCGACGAGGTTCAGCACCATCTGCGCGAGCAGCATCCGCATCTCCGGTACGACCGCGACCAAATCCTGTCTATGTCGTACTGACCGGCGTCGTACCGACCAGCATCGTCTCAGTCGACGTGGGGGGTCGGGGCGCCCGCAGCGCGCAGAACCGCGTGGGCGCGGGCCAACACCGGCGCGTCGACCATGAAGCCGTCCACACGCACCGCCGCACCCGACGCAGCGGCGTCGACGATCTTCCGTGCGTGAGCGACGGCGATGTCGCTGGGGTGGAAAGCCGTACGGCTCGGCTCTACTTGCGACGGGTGGATCAGCAGCTTGCCGGCCATGCCCAGTTCGATGGCATAGCGGACGTCGTCGGCGAGAACCGCACCGTCGTTCAGTGCCGTCGTCACCCCGTCCACCGGTCCCGGCTTGTTCGCCACTCGTGACGCGAGCACCAGCTGTGACCGAGCGTGGAGCATCGCGATACGCGTTGGTTCCGCGCCGAGATCCACGGCGTAGTCCAGATGGCCGAACGCCAGCCGTGCAACGCCCGGGTCGGCGGCAATCACTCCCGACCGGTCCACACCGACCGCGGATTCGATCAGCGCGATGACGGGGCACCGGAGTCGCTGGCGGAGATCGAGATACCGGACGGAATCGTCCGCCTTGGGGACCATGACAGCGGTGAGTCCCGGCAGATCCGACAGTGCATCCACGTCGCCGATGTGCTCGGGGTCGCCCACCGAGTTCACGCGCACGCATGCGCGTCCGCCCTCGGACAACCACCGCACGACCTCGGTTCGCGCTGTGGCCTTGTCTCCTCGTGCCACCGAGTCCTCGAGATCGAGGACTATGACGTCCGCCCCGGTGGCGAGCGCCTTGTCGAACCGGTCGCTGCGGTTCCCGGGAACGAACAGAAACGTCGTGGCCTCCTGCACTCGCGCCGTGGTCTCCGCGAGCGCGGAGACACTTGTCGACACGGTCAGAACCCCGCCGGAACCGTGGATTCGGGTGCGATCCCGAACTCCGCCAGAATCGCCTCGGTGTGCTGCCCAACGTCCGGGATCGGACCCATGACGGGGGTCGAATCGGACATGGTGACGGGTGGAATCAGGGCGCGCAACTCCCCGACCGGCGACTGGTAGGTGCGCCACCTGCCCCGCGCTTCGAGCTGCGGATGCTCCGCGAGACCGTCCATGGTGCGCAGCAGAGCGTTGGCGATACCCGACACTTCCAGTAGCTCGGCCACCCGCTCGGCCGTGAAGGCTTGGAAGACCCCCTCGATAACGGCGCGCAACTCCGCGTTGTGCTCGACACGCAGGGAGTTGCGCACGAAGCGCTCGTCTCGCGCCAGCTCCGGCGATCCGAGGAAGGTGCAGAACGTCGCCCATTCCCGTTCGTTCTGGATGCCGAGGAAGACCTGGTTGCCGTCGCCGCACGTGAAGGGACCGTATGGAGCAATCGCCGCGTGCCGGGCTCCGGTGCGGGAGGGGGACGCGCCCCCGTATATCGCGTAGTTCAGCGGAAAGCCCATCCACTCCGACAACGCTTCGAGCATCGACACCTCGATCGTGGCGCCCTCGCCGGTGCGCTCCCGTTTAATCACGGCGGTGAGCACACCCGAATACGCGTACATTCCCGACGCGATGTCGGCGATGGAGATACCGACCTTGGACGGTTCGTCCTCGGTACCGGTGATGGATACCAGGCCAGCTTCGCACTGGACGAGCAGGTCGTACGCCTTCTTCGACGAGTACGGCCCACCCGTTCCGTAACCCGAAATGGACACGTGGATCAACCGCGGATTCCGAGCACGGAGCTCCTCGGCGCCCAACCCCAGCCGATCCGCCGCCCCGGGGGCGAGGTTCTGAACAAGAACGTCGGCCCGGTCGACCAAAGCCTGCACCGCTTCTCGGCCCTCCGCACTCTTCAGATCCAGGGCCACGGACTCTTTGGACCGGTTCAACCACACGAAATGACTGGCGAGGCCGTTGACGGTCTCGTCGTAGCCTCGCGCGAAATCACCGACGACCGGTCGTTCGATTTTGATGACGCGCGCGCCGAGGTCGGCCAATTGTCGTGTGGCGAAGGGAGCGGCGACGGCCTGCTCCAACGACACGATCGTGAGTCCATCAAGAGGATTCATGTTGCAGTTCTTTCGTTTCGAGTGGCGTCCGAGGCGGCGCGTCCTACACGGACGAGAGCAGAGACGGACTTTCGAGGGTCTTGGTGAAGTACAGAACTTCTGCGGCGAATTCTGGGTCGCGAGACATGCGCCGGAACATCTCGAGGTCCTGGTCGCGCGTGACGGGATCCGACGAGTGGAAGAGCAGCTTCTTGTTCGACGATGCGCGCGGACTCGCCTTGTCCACGAACGCGGCCCGACGCTGGTCCGCGTACGCGGTCAACACCTCGTCGTCGGCGCGGTGCTGCGCCACTGCCCCGAGGCCCTCGATGAGCGCGTAGGAATCGAACAAGCCCATGGTCAGCCCCAGTCCGCCTGTGGGATTGGTCGCATGCGCGGCGTCGCCGGCAAGAAGCACCCTGCCGGCTCGAAACGACGACGCGGAACGCTGGTGCATCCGATACGGCGATGCCGCGACCACCTCGGTCCGGGCGGCCACTTCGGGTCCGAACACGGCGGACAGGAACCGCGGCATGCGTTCGTCGATGGAATCGGCCGGAAGCGAGGCATCCTCCATATAGGTGTAGCGCCACATCCCGTGATCGCCGGACTCGTCGATCTTCGCGATGATTGCCCCGTAGACATCGTCGACGTAGAACGTCGACTGGGCCCAGCCGTCGCGGTCGTCCGGGAAGCGGACGTTCGTCGCCACGAAGCGCTCCGGCCACGTCATACCTTCGAAGCCCAGGTCTAACGTGCGTCGAACGGCCGAGCTCGCACCGTCCGCTCCGACCAGCCACTGCGACCGGAGAACCGTGTCGCCGTCCACGCCGCGCACGGAGACGGTCACGCCCGACTCGTCCTGATCGATGCCGGTGACCTCGTGGTCCCACAGCACCCGCGCGTTGGCGAACGTGTCGAGCTCCTCGAGGATGACTTTGGCGAGCGCACCCTGCCCCAGATGCAGGTTGTACGGTCGTTCGACCTTGCCGTTCAGGGCAGCAAGCCCGTAGGAGATGATCTCCCCGGTGTCTCGAACCCGATATGCATAGTCCTGCTTGAGGAAGCCCGCCCCACATGCCTTCTCCAACAGGCCGAGCCGTGACAGACCGTCCAGCGTCGACCAGTGGTAGACGATCGCTCGCGGTGTGTCCTGCAACGCGGGCGCACGCTCGACCACCGATACACTGATTCCGTGCTGGGCCAAACCCAGCGCGGTCAGCAAACCGGTCGGCCCGGCTCCGACGATTGTTACCTGCTGGTCTTCTTGCACGATTCCTCCGTACTGCGTTCACGACAACTCTGGGCTGTCGCTCCGATGTTCACGATCCTTTACTCGGCCCCGTAAGGCCAATACCATTGCAGCACCGTTGCCATACACTTGGCGCATGGACATCCGGAGCGTCAAATACTTTCTGGCCGTCGCGGATGCGGGGTCCATCACCGAGGCGGCGCGCATTCTGCACCTCTCGCAACCGCCTCTCAGCAGCGCGATGACGAAGCTGGAGGCCGAGCTCGACGTTCGCCTGCTGGACCGGCACCCTCGCGGTATCGCCCTGACCGATGCGGGCCGCTATCTGCAAAGCGCCGGCCGGCGGCTCGTCGCCGAAGAACAGAGAATCACCTCCGCGCTTCGGTCAATGGGGCAGGGCCTCGAGGGCGATCTTCGGATCGGCGCGGAGCCGATCGGGATGTGGCGGGTCGTCAGTGCCGCAGTTGCGGTCTTCCTCGCCGAACACCCGCGCATCACACTGGAGCTCACCGATGCCAATCCCCAAGTGCTGCTGGAGAACCTGGCTACCGGGTATCTCGACCTCGCTGTCGTGCCCGTTCTCGCCGAGGAGCCGCTGCCGACGATCAACGATGTCGCGTTCTCCATGACGATCATCGCCCACTCGTCGCTGACTCTCGTCGTGCCGCGCTCATCGTGGCTCGCGACGCAGGACCGAGTGCACCTGTCCGACCTCCGACACGAACGGTGGGTCCTTCCGTCGCGGTTACCGGGCGCACGGAGCTTGTCCCGGCTGCTGGACGACCGGTTCGCAACAGCAGGAGGCAGCCCGGCGTCGGTGATATCCGTGCCTACCGTCGAAACGGCCGCCAGTCTCGTTACTGCCGGTGTCGGGGTGTCCGTTCTGAGTCGCGAGCTGGCCGAACAGCATCCCGGCGTGGCGAAAGTTGCCGTCGAAGAGGGATGGCCGGACCTTCCGCTCGGCGTGGTGAGCCGCCGAGACGGCGTCATCACCCCCGTCGCCGAACGGTTCGGCGACATTATCCGGAACCTCGATAACCACGACCCCACCAGCCCGGATCAGACGAGCGAGGACCCGACGGGTAGCATTCCCTGAACTGTGTCCCAGCGGGTTTCGCGTCGCAGCATCGCCCGAATCCTGACGAATTCCGCGCGACGTTCGAATGCCAACACTCCGGTCACGGTGTCGCCGAGCTTGTACACGAACAGCGAACCGCCCGGTTCCTTACTCTCGACGATCTCCTCGGCACCGGTCAGAAACCCTGAGAACTGGATGCGGACACCGTGTTGATCCGACCAGAAGTACGGAACGGTGACGCATTCCACGGGCGGCAGCCCGGACACCGTATTGGCAGCATTCGTTCCCGCGACACGCCCCTGCTCCGCAGCGTTGGTCCAGTGCTCGACGCGCATCGAGGTACCGAACCGACCGTTCGGCCAGCGCACGAGGTCACCGGCCGCGTACACACGATCCGCTGCGCGCAAGTGCGCGTCGCACTCCACACCGTTGTTCAGGGTTATTCCGGAATTCTCCAGCCATTCGGTCGACGGGCGCACGCCGATACCGACGAGGATGACGTCCGCGGGTACGGTGTCACCCCCGGCGAGACGGAGCACGCGGCCATCCGAACTGTCCTCGACGCCGACGACCGCGTCACCTAGGCGCAGTGTCACTCCCGACTCACGGTGCAGGGCTGCATAAGCCGCCGCAACCTGGTCGCCGAAGCGCCCGAGGGGTTTCTCCGCGAGGTCGACGATCGTGACATCGCGGCCGTCCTTGACCAACGTCGCCGCGAACTCGCCGCCGATGAATCCGGCTCCGATCACAGCGACTGACTTGGTGTGATCGGACACCGCGGCACGCAAAGCTTGTGCATCCTGGAATTGCCTGAGCGCGAACACGTCCGGCAGCCCGCGGAACATCTCCGGGAAGATGGGATCGCACCCGGTGGTGATGACGACGGCTCCATACTCGACCTCGCCGTTCGACGTGACGACGCGGCGACCCGCCACGTCCAGTGCGGTGGCACGGGTGTTCAGAGCGAACTCGACCCCCCGTGCGCGCAGATCCGCCACGGACGGATACGTCAACGCCGCGAGATCCAGGTCGTCGCCGAGCCCGATCTTCGAGAGCGGAGGACGCTCGTATGGGGGATGCGCTTCGTCGCTGACGATGGTGACGCCGAGGTCGGGCGCATGCCGGGTAACGGTCTCGGCCGCGCGGATAGCGGCGACCGATCCTCCGACGATGAGGACGTCCGTTGTGGTGGACATAGCGATCAGCTCCCCGTCACCGTACTGGTGGCGCACACGACACCGGCGGCGCTGTGTGCTTCGGCACCGCGTTCCAGTCCGTCGACGTGCGGAACCACGGTGAAGGTCTGCGGGCGGGTCATCGGCGACACCAAACGGTATCCGAATGTTTTGCCCTGCAACGAGATGTCCTGTCGACGCATGTGATCGGCCATCATGAAGGCTAGCAACGGCCCATGGATCACCAGGCCGTCGTATCCCTCTCGGCGGCACCAATCGAGATCGTAGTGAATGCGGTGCGTGTTGTAAGTCAGTGCCGAGAAACGGAACAACAGTTTCTCGTCGACAGCGAGGGACAGCGTGGGGCCGTTCACCTGGGCCGACGACGGAGCAGGCGTGGGAAGCGGGGTCGACCCTCCCTCGCGGTAGACGATGTCCTGCTCCTCGCGGATGATCAGTTCACCGCCCTGCGTGATCTCCTGCAGAACCGTGACGAGCGTCAGGGCGCCGGTGCGTCCCACCTTGTCCACGGACTTGGCAATGGACGTCACCTTCGTGGCGGGCTCGCCGATACGTAGACTGCCGAAGGCGGTGACGCGGCCACCACCGAACATCCGGCGGCGTCCACCGCCGGGAGGCGCGGGGATACCGACAACGGGGTGGCCATCCTCACCGAGGTCGCTCTCAGCGTCGCGGGGAAGCAGGTGGAGCCAATGCCAGATCGGTGGCACCGTGTCACCGATCGCATGAGGAACATCGATGTCCAGCAGCGCAGCCATCGCCTCAACCGGTTCGGCCGAGATGACCTCCGTGCGTGCGATCTTGTCTGGGGAAGTCATGGGGTCGGCACCCTTTCGGCGGCGAGAACGGACAGCAGTTCGGACAGGTTGGGTGCGTCGTCGAGTGCCTCGACGGCGGCCACCAACCGGGAGGCGATGTCGCCTCCGAGAGGTTCGAGCAAGAGCGTTGCCTTCGCGACGACCTCGTCGTGTGTCATCGGGTTCTGAGCGGACCCACGTGCATACGTCGGGTTCCCGGCCTCGACGACGAGGGTTTCGCCGTTGGTCAACTCGATGTCCAACCGGGGTCCGTCCTCGATCTCGATGGCGTCGTCGACGCGCATGGAGACCTTGGCGAAAGTCGCGGCGATCCGCGGATCGTTCAGCCGTGGTGGGTCGTAGTCATCGAGTCCCAGGGCGCTTGCGCACAGCGCGAGGCTCACCGCGTAGGGAAGGCTGAATTGGGCGTCGAACACGGTGTCGATCGGGTACACCGACAGCATGTTCACCGCGGTCGTACCTGCAGTGATCACTATGGAGCGAACGTTTTCCGGCGTCAGGCCCCGATTCGTCACGAGGTCCTTCATCACGTCGACGGCCGAATGGCAACCGCGGCAGCACGCGTAGGGCTTGAGGTACGACGAGGCGACGTTGAAGTCCGTCCCCAGTCCAGTCAGCGCCCGATCGGTATGGCCGGTGCCGCCGGCGATAACAGCGTAGAGGCCGCCCCACTTCGCTTCGAATATTCGCCGGGGGCCGGTGATTCCCCCGGTCGCCAGCACGGCGGCGTCGACACCCGTCTCACCCGCTTTGCCCGGGTGCAGACGCTTGGTCAAGGCACCGTCGTCGATGAATGCCCACACCCCACCGGTGAACGATCCGGCGATTCCCAGTGCATCGGCGAAGGCGTTCTTGTCCGCGTCGAGGCATTTCGCTGCCGCTGCCGCCGCGGCGAAGCTGCCCATCGTACCGCTCGAATGCCATCCTCGGTCTGTGTGTGCTGCGAATCCGCCGACCGCTTGCAGGGTTCGATACCCGATGTCGTAACCGGCGACCGTGGCGGCGATGACCTGCCGACCGGTACTCCCTGCTTTTTCGGCCACCGCGAGCGCCGCGGGCAGTACGGTCGACCCCGCGTGACCGGGCCCGCCTCCGTCGTCGAAATCTCTGGCGTGCGCGGAAGTTCCATTGACCAGGGCTGCGTGCGCCGGGGTGAGGCGTGTGGCGGTCCCCCACACCAGGCTGCCGGCATCGCCGGCCGAGAAGCGTGACAGCGCGTCGACGACACCGCTCACTTCGGGAGTTGTCGTGCCGACCAGGGCGACGGCCAAGGTATCGAGGATGTGGTCCTTGATTCCGTCGACGACGTCTTTCGGCAGATCGTCGTAGCCTGTTCGAGCCCAGAACGTCGCGAGCCGCTCGGTCAGCGACGGGGAGTCGCTCGTCACGATGTCGTCGCCGTCGTTGAGGGATTGAGGTCCACGGCCAGAGATCCGACCAGCCACCTGCCGCCGGCGTGTCCGATGTCGGTTCCGTTCTCCACGACTCTGGCATGGGGGTAGTGGTTCAAAAGGTAGCGCACCACTTCTTCCATCTCGACCTTCGCCAGGCTCTGACCCAGGCATCCGTGCAGACCGGTGCTGAACGTCAACGGCTGGTTTCGCTCTCGATCGAGGTCGAACGCGTTGGGCTGCGCGAAACGCTCTGGATCGCGGTTCGCCGACCAGACGGCGACGTGCACGTCGGACCCGGCGGGAATGACCGTGCCGTCGAGCTCGATGTCGACCGACGCGATCTTGCTGACGATGCCGGGGCGGGGGTACAACCTGCAGGCCTCGACGACGGCGGCCGGGATCAGCGACTGATCCTCGACGAGCCTGGCCCATGCCGCCCTGTCACGGAGCAGCGTCCATACCACGAGACCGGTCTGGTGTGCCGTGTTCACGGAGCTGGCTTCGAGCATCGCCGTCGCTTCGCTGAGCAGTTCCTCGGAGGTCAGTTTTCCTTCGGCCTCCTGACGAATGAGGAAAGACAGCATGTCGTCACCGAGTCCGGCCTGCCGCTTGCGCGCGATCAGGTCGCCAAGGTAATCGAACAATTCGTCGTAGGCCTTGAGTATTGACTCGGTAAGACTCGGATCCCTTTGCAGTAGAGCAAGTGTCCGCGCAGACAGACTGGCCACGACAGGGGCGTCCTCGGCCGGCGCGCCCGCCAAGTGGCAGTACACCCTCGCGGGGATCTTCTGGTCGACGGCCGCGTGGAAATCGACAGGTCCGGCGGCGTCCTTTCCCGGATCGATGTCTTCGAGGATGCCGCGCAGGACCGCGCGGATGTCTTCGACCGTGGTGGGACCCATGAAGCGCGCCAACGGGGTTCGGAGCCGCATGTGTCGGGGGCCTTCGGCCATGATCAGACTCTTGGCACGGAAGTCATGGACGGGCCCGTCGGTGATGCCGAACTGTTCCATCAACGTCAGGGCGGCATTGATGAAACGGGTGTCCCGAAGAACCTTGGTCGCGAGGTCGAAGTCGAGAACGGCGTATCCGTAGTCGCCCTGTACGAGCGACGCGCCGTCCGCGGAACCACCGGTGTGGCTGGGCGAGTCGGGTGCAAACGGGTCGAAAGCGTGAAGTGTGCTCATGCGCGCGAGATCGCCCCCATCGGGCAGCAGAGGATAACTTCGTCGAGATCCTGGTCCCGGTCGGCCGGCACGGTCGTCGCGACCTGCTCGAGTAGGCCGTTGTCGGCGATCTGGAACACATCGGGCATGAGGGCGGCACAGGTGCCGTTCGCGTCACACCGCGCGAAATCTACTTTGACCTCGATCATCGCGAGAATCCTTCGTGATTGGGATGGCTGCGACCGTTGCGCCTGAGCTGCAGGAGCGGTCGGTATGTCGTACACCACATTCTTGACCCGGATGAGCTATCCGACAAATATCAATATGGCGGACCGGTCATAGCTTTTGCGTATGCCAGGGCGCCACGCGAGACCGCCCCGACGGCGCGGCGGAGTCAGTGCTCGTAGTGCGTGACCCGTGGTACGGCAGCGCACAGCGGCTGAATCAACTCGCGGACGCGCGTTCCGGCAGCGGACGCGGCGAACAACTCGGTGTGATCCTCCACGCGGTTCCACAAAGCGCGAAGGAGATACGTCTCGTCCCGATCCACGCTCCGAGACAAGGTTGCCTCCGAGCATCCCGGCGCTGCCAGAAGCAGCGACCGGATCTCGTCGAAAGCTGCCTCGAGATCGCCGCCGGCTCCCGGACGGAGCTGGATCTCGAGGTGCTCGGAGATCACGCCTCCACCGACCGGCCGGCAATTGCCGACATGTCGACGAAACCGCCCCGCAGGAAAATCAACGGCTCGTCGATTCCCTGCTGAATGAGATCCTCGACTTCACCCACTACCTGCAGGTGGTCACCGATGCGGTCGACGCGGTGCGGCGAGCACTCCACGGTGACGATCGCGTCCTCGAGGAGGGGCACTCCCCGATCTGAGGGCTGCCACACCACACCGGCGAAGCGATCCTGCCCACGTCGCGAGAACGCCCGACACACATCTCCGCATCCCGACCTCAAGATGTTGATTCCGAAGTACTCGGCTTCAGCCAGCACCGGCCAGGTCGTGGAACCCTGGTCCACGTAGAACGCGACCAACGGCGGGTCGAGCGAGACGGAGGTGAAGGTACCCACCGTCATTCCGGTGGGTCCCGCGTCGGTCATCGCGGTGATGATCGAGACGCTGGTTGGGACGTGACTCATGACCCGTCTGTAATCGGCTGGGCTCAGCACATCGGACACCTTCCCTTCGACGGCGGAGGTCATCGTCATCTCACAATCCGATGGTCGGATCATCGTTTCCGAGGAGCTGACGTCCGTACGCTTCGCGCCCGATCTCGGGTGTCACGAGTGCGTGCCGGGCCGCGGTCTCGCTGTCGCGCCACACCCGTCCGAGCACGTTGACGTCGGCGAACGAGCCGGCACCGTTCGCGGTGAGGAGGTAGTCGATCTCTTCTTTGATCAGCTCCGCCACCACGCCTGTGTCGTTGCGGATGCGCGCGAGCACCTCCAAGTTGGGCAGCTGGTGGCTTTCGGCGGCGGTGTCGATGTCAGAGCACATGCCAGCCATCAACATCTCGGCAAGGCGCAGCTTGGTGGCCGCCTTCGCGACACCGATCTGGTGGGTAGGCGACTCCTTGGCTTGGCGGTAGGCCGTGTACGCGACCGGCTTCAGCGGAAGCTTCGCGCGTGTCAACTCGAGGGCGTGACGTCCCAGTCCGATCTGCGGCGCAACCAGAATGCCGGCGGCAACGGCGTTGAAGGGCATCGATGCCGTCCGCTCCTCGGTGAACGGAGAGCGGAAGTTCGACGCGAACATGTCTTTCACTCGCTGCACGCGGTACTCCGGGACAAAGTGGTCCTTGACCACAACGGTGTCGCTACCCGTTCCCTGCATGCCGGCGACGAACCACGTCGGTTCGATGGTGAAGGCTTCTGCGGGGACGAGCGCCATTCCCTGCTCACCATCCTCCAGCGTGATCGTCAGGCTGGCCCACTGGGCGGCGAAGGAGCCCGAGGCGTAGGGCCAGCGGCCGCTCATCAGGTAGCCCCCTTCGACGGGCTCGCTGCGGTCACCCGGGGAGAAGATCCCGCAGATCCTCGCGTTCGGGTTCACCCCGAACACATCTTCCTGCGCCTGCATGGAGAACGTGCTAGCGAAGCCGGTCGCCACCATCATGAGTGCGGTGACCCAACCGGTCGAGCCGTCACCGCGGGCGATTTCGGCGGTCACGTCGACCGCAGTCTTGAACGACGCTCCCTGGCCTCCCCAGCGCGTGGGAACCATGAGATGGAACAAGCCCGCCTCCGAGATTGCGTCGATCACCTCGGGTGCGATGTGGCGGTCCTTGGTTCCCTGTTCCGCGTACTCGCGGATGAGCGGGACGAGGGCCGCAGCCCGGGCGACGAGGTCGGCATCCGAGACCTGGATCTTGTCGCGATCCGGCAGTTCCGTGCTGGCGAGCTGTGCCATGTTATGTCTCTCTTCACTCGGTAGGACGCGATCAGGCTGCTGCTAGTGACTGCGATCACGTCGGACCACACCAGCATGTGATGCCGACCGCCTCGTCGCAATGGCACAAAGTTTGCGGACCTCATACGCCAAACACATCGGCTGCGGTCGATACTCACCGCGCATGACAACGACGACAATTTTGGATGTGGACCCACGCCACAGACGGTGGTCCGATGTAGCTTGCATCACAACCAGTTTGAGCGAAGGCGGCCCAGCGGATCAGGGCCGTGCATACGAGGAGTGCACATGAGTCGAATTATCATCAGCGGAGCATCGGGTGACCTAGGCCGGAGGGTAACGGGCCTATTGCTCGCAGCCGATCCGCACCGGGAGCTGATCCTCACCACCCGCACACCGGAGAAACTGGCTGGCCTCGCTTCCGACACTGTGCAGATCCGGCATAGCGACTACCAGCACCCAGCCTCTGTCCAGGAAGCCTACGTAGGCGGCGACACACTCTTCCTCATCAGCGGCCTCAACCTCGGACGTCGAATTTCCGAGCATCGCGGCGCGATCGAAGCAGCTCAAAAGGCAGGCGTCGGTCACATCGTCTATACCTCGGTCGGCGGTGTGCAGCCGGGCAATCCTGCGCTGTCCGCTATCGACCACCATCAGACGGAGTTGGATCTCCGCGCGTCGGGGCTCAAGTACACCATTCTGCGGAACGCCCTCTACGCGGAGATCGTCAGCAACATCCTGGTGGCACCCGCCGTGCCGTCAGGAATCTTGGCCCAGGCAACCGGGGATGGGCTTCTGGCTCCCGTTGCGAAGGGCGACGTCGCGCGTAGCGCTGCCGCCTGTCTCATGGACCCCGCCCGCCACGTCGGCGCGGTCTACGAAATCACAGGCCCGGAATTGCTGGACTTTCATCAGATCGCAGCCCTCGGCGCGCAGATCCACTCGACACCGATCGAGTATCAACCGATCACCGAACGCGACCGGCTGGCATTCTTCGACTCGATCGGGATTCCCCGCACCTACGATCCGAACATGCCCCCTAGCCCGGACGGGCACCTATGGGCCAGCGACGAACTTGTCTCCGCCGAAGTGGCTGTCGCACAGGGCTACCAGGCTCTTCTGAGCCATCACGTAAAGCAAATCACCGGGCGTGCCCCAGAGCCGCTCCGTTCCGTAATGGAGCGGGTGCGTGAGGTCCGTTACGACAAGATCGACGCCGCCATCTCCTGAAAACACGGGTCTCGGCACCACTTTCTCTCACCAGATGTCCGTCACCTTCGGCTCGCCCGGCGGCAGCATCCGAGCCGGGCGGGGGCGGCCGGCGCACCGCGGCCCGCGACTGTCTCCCGCCGCCGTTGCCTCCGGTTCGAGCGATCACTACGCAGCAGCGCGCGCCCTCGAACTCCCCACAAGGAAGGCACCATGAGCTCACCCGTCGATCCGACCCCACTACGACCAACTCCCAGCATGGACCCGCCGCTCGTCACCGACGCCGACACGAAGAAGAAGGAGATTCGACGAGTGGTGCTGTCGAGTTACCTCGGCAGCACCATCGAGTACTACGACTTCCTGCTTTACGCGACTGCTGCGGCGATCGTGTTCGCGCCCGTCTTCTTCTCCGATCTCACGCCTGTAGCCGGCACCATCGCATCCCTGGGGACGTTCGCCGCCGGATACCTCGCGCGCCCGCTCGGCGGCATAATTTTCGGTCACTTCGGGGACCGATATGGCCGAAAGTCCATGTTGCTCGTCTCGATGACGGTGATGGGCAGCGCGTCGTTCCTGATCGGGCTCGTTCCTCCTGCGTCAGCCATCGGCTCTTGGGCCGCGATCATTCTCGTCCTGCTACGCGTGAGCCAAGGCATCGCCATCGGAGGCGAGTGGGGCGGCGCCACACTGATGTCGCTGGAACACGTCGGTGGACGCGGACGCGGATTCGCCGCGGCATTCACCAACGCGGGAGCACCCACCGGTTCCTTGCTGGGCACCATCGCACTCGCGATCGTGGCCGTGCTGCCCGAGGAGGACTTCCTCCTGTGGGGCTGGCGCATCCCGTTCCTACTCTCCGCTGTCCTCCTCGCGCTCGGTCTCTTCATCAGAAGTCGAGTTTCGGAGAGCCCAGTCTTCAAAGAGGCTTTGGCGCGGCGCACAGAGCGCGATTCCGCCACTGTCCCGGTCACGCCGCCGCCGCTCATGAGCATCCTGCGCCGTCCGAAGAACGTCGTCCTCGTGGCCGGGGGATGCATGGCCAGCGTCGCGATACAGATCATGTTCGCGACATTCGCCATCGGCTATGCCACGAGGTCGGGTGCTACACGGTCGGACGTCCTCATCGGTTTCGCGATCTGCCAATTCATCGCCATCTTCGCACTGCTGGGATTCGCGCGCCTCTCGGACAGAATCGGCCGTCGGCCGGTCATGTTGGCCGGCCTCGCCGGGTTCGCGGTGTTCGTCGTCCCCATCCTGTCCATGCTGTCCTCCGGGAACGTGGTACTGGTAGCACTCGCTTTCGTGTTGGGCTTCAGCGTGTTCCAGTCGGCGACTTTCGGGCCGATGGCTGCGTACATCGCCGAACAGTTCGGCACATCCGCTCGGTACACGGGTGCCTCTCTCGGCTACCAGGCAGCCACGCTCCTCGGCGCGGGTTTCACCCCCGTAATCCTCGTGTCGTTGCAGGCTGCTACGGACGGCAGCACAGGCCTGGTGGCGGCTTACATGATCGCGCTCGCCGTGGTCAGTTCAGTGTTCATTGTCCTGACGAAGGAGAGCAAGGACCGAGACCTGGCGACATACCAGCACTGACCTACGCGACACATACGGACGAAGGGCAGGCACTCCGCGGTCGGCCGAGAGCGTGCCCTTCGCGTTGTCTGGCGCTACCCGGTCCCGCGAGCACTATCGCAGTCACGTGCCGCTCCTCCTCATACGAGCGTGGAAGTGGGAACCGGAGGCCGCGATTCGAATGCGCGTATCCCCATGTCACCACATGCCCGAGCACGACCAACAATCCAGGACCAGACTCTAGCCCGTACGTTATGTGCTCGGTGCCGAGAGAGCCAGTGAGGTAATTGGTGCCACCAACCCCAATGACACCGCGGATTCCGATCTAGGGGCTTGACACAGGAGGACGTGCGGTGTTGTAGCCGATTCATCTGCGCTACGCGACAAGCGCGTTCGACCGCGGCATCGTCGATCTTGTCTGTACGCCAGGCCGGCATTCAGCAGTCCAGTGTCGGTCGGTGGTTCAGGAGGGCCTATTGTGCGATTCGACGACCCATGCCGCGATCTGTGCGCGTGAGCCGAATCCCAGCTTGGTCAGGATGTGTTCGACATGCCCCTGCGCGGTGCGTGGCGAGATGACAAGGCGAGCAGCGATTTCCTTGTTGGTCAACCCTTCGGCGACCAATTCGGCGACCTCATGTTCCCGCTTCGTCAGTTTCGTCGAGCTAGGAGCGGATATCGATGTCGGCGGAACCTGCTCGCCCAGCGCGTAGGCGACGGCAGCGTCGAAACCGAGTGCCCCACCGCGCTCGTGGGCCGTGGCGAACGCCTGCCCGCTCATCGCCTGGCGGGTCTGCTTTTCGCACTCCTCCTGGTAGACCACCAGGGCGGATACCACCACTGTTGGACTTCCCACCGATCGGCTCAGCTGCTCTGCGGCTCCCAACAATACGGCCGCACGGCGGGGGTTGTGTTCCTCGGCTGCGATCCATGCCAGCGCTTGCAGACACCAGCTGGTGCTCAACCAGTCTTTAACTTTCCGACCGAGTTGCAGTGCCTGCTCGAGTAGCCGTACCGCTCGCGCGCGGTCATTGTGCCGCCAAACCGCAACAGCCAACGCCCACATTGCATACGACCGATACACGAATTCTCCCCGCGACTCGGTGATCGCGAGGAGGCGCTCGTAGCATTCGATGGCCCGCTCCGTATCGCCCAGTAGTGCGTAAGTCGTTCCAAGGGGGCCGAGAGCAATGACTTGGAAGGTGAGGTCTCCCTGTGTGGCTTCCGCCTCGATGGCATTCTCGAAATGCGAGCGTGCGCCGGGAAGATCCCCACTGAACAGTGCTAAGGCCCCCGCGGCCAGATCGAGGTGAGCGTGTAGCATCGGGTTGGTCGTCTGGCTGGCGAGAGTGCGACACTCCTCTACCAAGGCGGCCTGGGCGCGAAGATCGCCCTGCACGCCGGCCAGGAGGCTGCACGCAAAGAACGCCTTGGCCCTGTCTCGGGTAAGTGCGCCGGTCTGACAGGCGAGGAGGCGCTCGAGCCAGCGCCGCCCCTCGCTGAACAACCCCCGGGTATACCAGTAGTGGTAGAGCGCGGCTGCGATGCGAATTCCGGCTTCGGGACTATCGGACGCCGAAAATTCAAGCGCCTCTCGCAGATTCGGCTGCTCCAGCGCGAGTCTGTTGATCCACGCGAGTTGTCGGGGACTGATCCAGTCACCTTCAGCTTTGATCACCAACTGCTCGTACCAATCTCGGTGTCGGCGGGAGAGTTCGGGATATTGACCGGTCTCGTGCGCCTTTTCGCGGCCGTAGTCGCGCACGGTATCGAGCATCCGGAACCGTACCGTGTCGCCCGACTCCACCCGGGTCACAATCGACTTGTCGACCAGGCCGGTCACGGTATCGAGTAGCGCCTCCGATGTCAGGGTACCGCCGCACACCTGTTCTGCAGCATCAATTTCGAAGCTGCCGGCGAACACTGACAGCTGAGCCCACACCCGTTGCTCGACCGGCCTACACAATCCGTGGCTCCAGTCGATGCACATTCGTAACGCCTGCTGCCGTGAAGGTAAGTTCCGGCTGCCGCGCGTTAGCAGCGCGAGACGGTCCGTCAGCCGCTGCTCGATCTGCTCGGGCGTCATCACCCGCATCCGGGCCGCAGCCAATTCGATCGCTAGGGGCAACCCGTCCAGGCGCCGGCAGATCCGGGCAATGGTGACCTTGTTGGCCTCGGTGACTGCGAACCCCGGGACGGCGGCGGCTCCCCGTTCGGCGAACAACGTTACCGCGTCATTGCGGGGCAGCCCTCTGGGCAGGTGATCGGGATCCGGTACAGGCAGCGGCGGGATCAGCTGCGCCACTTCCCCGCCGATGTCGAGTGCTTCACGGCTGGTCGCGAGGATCCGAAGCTCGGGACAGCTGCGTAGCAGGGTTTCGGTGAGCTCGGCCACCGCATCCACAATCTGCTCGCAGTTGTCCAGTATCAGTAGCAGTTTGCGGGGGACGAGGAAGTCGACGAGTACCTCGTGTATTGGTTTCGTCGACTGGTCGCGTAGTCCCAACGCACTCGCCACCATGCCCACCAACAGTGACTCGTCACGAAGCTCACCTAGCTCGACCAGGCACGCACCGTCAGGGAAATCGGGCTGCAGTTTGGTGGCGACCCGCAACGCCAGCCGGGTCTTGCCGACCCCACCGATCCCAGTCAACGTCACCAGTCGCGAGGTCGACAGCGCGTTCTTCGCCTCTGCTAGTTCGGTGCGGCGGTCAACGAAGCTGGTCAACTCCAGGGGCAGACGACCTGTGGGGGACCCCCGGCGTCCGGCTAACGTATCTGTTGCCGCGGGTAAATGTGTGCGTATCGGCGGGCTACTTTCATGTTCTCGTGTCACTCCCGTTTCGGTGCGAAGGGCCATTTTGTCGACCGCGAACCCGTGGTGAAGCTGGGAAGTCTCGAGTTGCTGACCCAGTTCCGCGACGGACGGACGACGCCCCGGGTCTGCGGACATGGCAACTTCAATAATCGCACCGACATCGTGCGGAACGCCGTGCTCGCAGGGATCCGGGACGGGTTCTGTGGTGATCCTGAGAAACTGGGCGACCAATTGCTCTCCGCTCCGGCGCTCGAACGCTGCGTGCCCGGTCATCGCGGCGAACAGTGTCGCACCGAGACCGTAGACGTCGGCGGCTGGACTGGCTGGTTGGCCGGCCACGACCTCGGGGGCGGTGAACGCCGGTGAACCCGTCACAATGCCCGCAGTGGTCTCGAACCCGCCAGAGATGTGGGCGATCCCAAAATCTGCCAGCGCCGGCTCACCGTAGTCGGTGAACAGGATGTTCCCGGGCTTGACATCGCGATGAAGGATTCCCAGTTGGTGCGCGGTCTCCAGGGCGCCCGCTACTTTCACTCCGAGCCGCAGCGCTTCGTCCAGTGGAAGCGGTCCGCGACGTCGGATTTGCGCATCGAGAGAATCCTGGGGGTAGTACGGCATCACTATGAAGGGGCGACCGTTGTCGGTCACACCGGCGTGGAGAACGTTGACGATATTGGGGTGTCCGGTCAACCTTCCTGCCGCGCGCTGTTCGCGCAGGAACCGTGCCTGATTCTCCTCGTCGAGGTCCACGGTGAGGACCTTCACCGCTACGGTGCGGTCGAGCGCAGCCTGCGTGCAGCGGTAGACGACGCCGAACCCTCCGCTGCCGATCTCTTGGGCGTCCTCGAATCCGGCAGCAGCCAGCTCCGCCGTGACCGAACCGGCCACGTCGCGCTGCGTCGCGAACGGATCGACATCAGTCATCGATTACATCGATTCATCCCGCTCGAGGCACGGCCAACGAACGCCACATTGCTCACCTCTCGACGATGTTCCCCCAGGATATCGCCGATCCCACGAGCCGAGGCGTCCATCTCAGTTGTGTGGTCCCGTTCGGAACGCGCCGGCGCCGGATTGGCCTGAGTAAGCGATGACCTCGATTCTTGAACAAGCCGACCAGTACCGCACTGACGTGGACAGCGTTTTGCAGTGGGCGGTTCTCGCGCTGCCGCATGACAACGACGACGACAACCAGAATCGGCAAGGCGCGTACAGGTCGGCGCAAGAACGAGGATTTCCGTTCCGGCAGTCGTCTCGCTGCACGAGAACACCCGGACAAATCGATCAGCTCATGGAGCGCTCTCGCGCGGCGCGGACTGTCTGCTCCAACAGCGTGGTGATGGTCATCGGGCCGACGCCCCCTGGCACAGGCGTGATGTATGACGCCTTGCGAGACGCCGAGTCGAAGTCGACGTCACCTTTGTTGTCCGCGTAGCCTGCGTCGATCACGACAGCACCGGGTTTGATCCACTCGCCTCGGACCAGTCCGGGGGACCCCACCGCCGCCACGACTAGGTCGGCCGACTCGACGTGGGAGCTCAGATCCGCAGTGCGTGAGTGACAGTAGGTTACCGTCGCGTCACGAGCCAGCAGAAGCATTCCCATCGGTCTGCCGAGGATCGGGCTGCGACCTATCACGACTGCGTGCCGCCCACTGAGTGCAATGGCGTACGAATCGAGCAATCTCATGATGCCGCCGGGGGTTGCGGATTCGAAGCCCGCGGTTCCCAATGCCATGGCCGCGAACGAGTCTCGGGTGACACCGTCGACATCCTTCGCCGGATCGATGGCGTCGAACGCAGCGCGTTCGTCCACTCCGGGTGGCACCGGGTGCTGCAGAAGAATCCCATCTACATTGGGGTCTTCAGACAGCGCCCGAACTTCCGCGCAGACAGCATTCGTGCTCAACCCCGCGTCGAGATGCACTCGGCGCGATTCGATACCGACCTCGGTGCAGGCAGCGGCTTTCATACGCACGTAGGTGTGCGAGGCGGGGTCGTCGCCGACCAGTACCGTCGCCAGAACCGGGCGCCGACCGAAGTCCCTCGAGTATTGCTGTGCCTGGGTCCCAAGCTTTTCGCGCATGACTCGCGACACCTCGCGGCCGTTCAGCAATCGGGCCGACATGCCGACTCCCTCTCCTACCGTGGTTAGACGAGAATCAGAAGACAACGGTCTGGTTCCCGTCTCTGATTACCCGGTCCTCGCAGTGCCAGGCAACGGCGCGAGAAAGCACCTGGCGCTCAACGTCCGCACCTCTTCGTTGCAGCTCAGCTGCAGTCTCCACGTGCGAGACCCGCACGACGTCCTGCTCGATGATCGGCCCTTCGTCGAGGTCCTCGGTCACGTAGTGGGCCGTGGCGCCGATCAGTTTGACGCCTCGATCTTTCGCCTTCTGATACGGCCCCGCACCGATGAAAGCGGGCAGGAATGAGTGATGAATGTTGATTACCGGCACTCCCACCTGTTGTAAGAAATCACCGGACAGAATCTGCATGTAGCGAGCGAGGACAACGAGATCGACGTTGTCGGTGAGAAGCTTCAACTGCTCCGCCTCCGCCTGTGCCCGTGACGCCCGGTTTACGGGGATGTGGATGAACGGAATGCCGAATCCGCGAACGTCGTCCCCGAGATCGGGATGGTTCGCGATGACGATCCCCACGTTCATGTGGATTTCGCCACGACGCTGCCGCCATAGGAGGTCGAGGAGGCAATGATCCGTTTTGGACACCATGATGGCGACGCGCTTCGGCTTGCGAGCTTCAGTCAACCTGTACGACTGTCCCAACATGCCTAGAACGTTGTCGAGTTCGTCGGACAGGGACGGAATCTGTGCCGGTAGGTCCTCCAAGTGGAACGTCGTGCGTTGGAAGAATCTGCCGCCGGCAGGGTCGGTCGAGTGCTGGTCCAGTGAGACAATGTTCGCGCCGTATTTCGCGAGCAAGGACGAGACCGCCGCGACGATTCCCTGACGGTCGTCGCCTTGCACGATCAAAGTGCCGAGGTCGACCACGTCGCGACTGGTTCGTGACATCGTGCTGTTGTCCTTTCGTGTGAAGTGGTCGTCGCCGCCAGGATCGTGTGACGGGACGAGTAGGTCGGAGTCGGTCATGCACTCAGTGCGCGACGACTCCTGACGGAAACGACTCCAGATCGACATCCTTGTTCGCCGGGAGGTCGAGGTAGGGGAACCGCTCCACCGTCGCGCGAATCTGCTTGATTCGTTCGCCGTGGTTGCCCCAGTGCAGGACGACTTCAGTGCCGATCTCGGCGAGTTCAATGTCGATGGTGGAATGGGAGATCATCTCGCGGAAGTAGTAGGAGTAGACGGCCAGCGATGATATACCCACCTGCTTGCCGTCCTTGGTGACGATGTCCGCATGGTCGCCCGCTGGTGATTGCGGCGTCGTCGGGAACTCGAAGTGCCGGTATTCCTCCCCGGGCTCGAACTGCGACGCGAACACGTCGAGTACGTCTTCCTTGTTCCACCTGAGGACCACCGTCTTGCGGCGCGGTGCGGCAGCCTCCGCCTCGAGGGCTTCCCGGCCCAGGAAGTCGTGGTCGAACTTCGCCATCCAGCCCCAGTTGACTTCGAAGGGGGTGCGGAGTCGCGCCGTGATGTCGGTGGGATTTGCGCTCCCACTCAATTGGCCGCTCACCTGCTTGGGCGGCAGAGCAGCTCCGAAGAGGGGATGAGAGACGAATTCCGGGTCGGCGAAAGCAGCAGGGAGGAAGGTACAACCCTGCTGAGGGAAGCCACCCTCGGTGTGATTCACGACGTAAGTCCGCCATCCCAGGCGCGTGATGTCGAAATCCTCGCCCGCCCGGTACACGGCGTCGAACACCGCTGGTCCGTGTTCGAGGGGGCCACGCACCTCGTAAGCGAGGGTCCCCGACATCCCGATTCGCGACAGTTCGATTTCCACCGTGGCATCGATTCCGGGTACCTGGATTCGCCGAATGCCCAGGAATTGCAAGGAGCGCAACGATTCACCCGTGAGGCGTTCGAGTATCTGCAGCGACTTCGGGCCCGCCACCTGAAAGATGAAGATGTCCCGCATACCGATTTCTACGTCTAGTCCCAGCGACGGGGCCTTGAAGAGGGCCCAGGGCATCGCCGCGAAATGGCGATACGAGTCCTCGCTGTCGCGCACTGTGAGACCGTGATTGGCGATGTATCCGTTTTCGTCGAGCATGACGAGGTGCTTGGACTTGCCGATGGGCCATTTGTCGACGTTGTTAATACTGAGCCGTGAGAGCAAGGCCCGCGCGTTGGGTCCACTGAAGGTGAACTCGGGGATGCCGCTGAGATTCGACGCGATGTACGCGCCGGTTTTCCACGACATCGATTCTTTCTTCCACCCGTCGCCTTCCCAGATATGGAGGCTACCTAGGATGTTCAGGTAGGTCGGCACGTCGGGGTAGGAAGGAACGTCACCGACGGACGCTGCTCCGGGGCCTTGCTGGACCGCATGGTCGACACTCATGGCGCTATTACTCTCTTTCTGATCGCACTGACGTGATATGTGGTTCCGCTCGGGGTGCGAGCGGTCAGGACGCCGAACCGATTCGGTCGTACGGGGTGTCCTTTACCTTTTCGAGGACGGATCGCAACGGCGCGGGCGCCTCCCCCGTGATCTGCTCGACATGTCCGGACAGCAGTGCTTGGTAGCCCTGGGCCACCGCCAGATCGGCCGACACCAGCTCGTCGCTGGCCCACATGTGGCCTTCGGCGCTGGGGGGCATGTTCGGGTCGTACGTCCGCGGGAGACCGACCGAGTCGAAGAACTGCAGCCGTTCCTCCTCCGATACCGGCTTGTAGGCGATCTCTGTGCCGAAGACCTCGGAACCAAGTCGGACAATGTCGTCCATGCTCAACAGTTCAGGACCGGTGATCTCGTAGACAGCGCCATCGTGGTCGGCGGGGTCGGCGAGGATTGCGGTCGCACAGCGCGCGACGTCCACCTTGGAGACGGGCGCTAAGGAACCGTGGCCGGTGGCCATTTCGAGTACGCCGTCGCGTGCGGCAGGTGCCAGCCAGATCGCACTGACGATCTCCGCGTAGAGCGCGTTGCGCAGGATCGTGTACGACAGTCCGCTCGCTCGGAGATCGAGCTCGGTCTGGTAATGGTCGATGGCTGAGAGCGCCGGGTTGCCGGGTTGTACTCCGCCGACCGATGTGTAGACGATGTGGCGTATCCCCGCCTTCTCTGCGGCGCGGATCGCATTACGGTGTTCGGTTGTCCGCCGCCCGAGATTGAGCCCACTGATGAGAAACAGGATGTCTCCGCCGTGGTACGCCTCGTCCAATAGCTCGGGCTTCTCGTAATCGCCCTTCCGCACGCTGACGTTCGGGCCGCCTGCTTCGATTGCCTCGGGCGATCGAGTCACAAGTGTCAGGTTGCACAGAGGAGCTCTTTCGAGGAGACCTTGCGTCACGCGGCGAGCCAAATCGCCCGAGGCTCCACTGATGACAATTTGGGTCACATCTTCCTCCGGTTGTAGATCACGAATCTTTGTCCATGCGGTGCGGCTTGACGGGGTCAGCATGAGCCGGAGTCGAGCGACGCACGTTGCAAGCTTCGTTGCTGGGAGTGACGTGGGCAATAGCACGAAGTTCTAGCGAACCATGTGTGAGATGCATGATCGAGACCGCAGAACCGCGGGCGTCCAGGGCCGCCTCAGGCACTGATCCGGGGACGCCACGCAAGGTGGGTCGTATCCGGTCGAGGTGAGACGGCATTTCCCCTTCTGTGGCACCGTGCCATCGTCAGCCTCTTCGACGGCGCCTGGCGGTTCCGAAGTGGGTCTCCGCCGAGACTCCACGAGGGTCACACCGTGGTTACCATGTCGTCCTCGGCTTGCGGTCGGCTTCACGAGGTCTTTGCCATCGATCCGGACGTTGTTGACGGTCTTGGACACCGGTCAGGTGGCCAAGGCTTCCGGGTGCCGGGCGCCATCACGGAGCGGGCTAGGCGTAGTCGACGTCGGTGTTGGTTAGGTCGAGCCAGAGGGCCAGTTTCCCGGGTCCACGCCCATCGGCATCCGATCGTGGATGTGCCCGACACCGTCGTCGCGTTGGTATCTGCACCTCGCCTCGCATAGGAGGACATTTGCATAGCGTATGTGGGGCAGACACCCCGAACAGCTATCCGCTCCGTGCGAGGCATATGCGCTCAGAGAAATGACCGTCTCCTTGACCGATCAGCCTCCTCGAACTCTCCGAACTCACGACGCAGCGGAGCCTTTCCGCACAACCTACGGCCAAGGCAACGTGCCGTGCTATGCCCGCAAGCATGGGATTCTGCGGCTCCATGCCATTCAAATCCTGATACGGATCTCCGGGTAACCGCCACCGCGATTCGATCTCGCAGGTGGGGGCACCGCGCCGTGTTCAGCTCGGGATTGGGTCATGGGAGGCGAGTGGATCCAATCGATACGGACCGTGTGACGTGCGGCAAGACATCTACGCCAGCCTCGAAGGTCTACTCAGGGAGACCGACCTGTATAAATGCGCTATCCGGGGCTGCCTCGGGCCGGTGCCGATCTCCGAACCAATCGATGGCTGACAGCAAGAGACCCCACCTGCTGAACCGTGACGCACCGCTGGTGAGATCTCACTGCCGCCAGTCGCCCAAGGCTGCGGCAGGCGAACGGCGGGGCCTCCGCACCAACCACGGTGAGCCCGGAATCGGTGCGCGGCCGGCCTATCCGCGGCGAGCCGCCACAGCGACCATTTAGGATAAAGCTTTGACTGTCTGCTCCGTCACACGCCTACTTCAGGAATGGCCCTTACGATTCGGGTCCGCACGAGCACCACTGGGGCGATTCCTCGTCGACGGAGCTGTGCATGCCGCCCCGAATAGTAACCACTCCAAAGAACACCGCAGCACCTAGCAGGACGGTGACCGTCGCACCGAGGACAGCGTTGTCGTAAGCGTCTCCCAACAAAACACCCGAGGGACTGCAACGGCGCTCGCGACCACACACGCCTTCCACAGCCAGCGATAACGCCTCACGCACGGACTGTAACTGAAGGGATCCCCTAGTTGGAGCCCTGGTCGTTGTGGCGTGCGTCGCAGGAACTCTCGAAGGGTCGTGCAGGGTTTCTACGCCCGCTATGCGGCGTTGATGCGTCGCGACATGATTGCCGATACCCGGCGCCTCGATGGTCTACTCGCCGAGAACCAGATGCGGATAACCCGTGGAGGCCGGTCTGGATGAAGCTCACACTTCGCCTGCGCCGCCACCGTGGTTAGATGCATCGTATTCTGCACGTGCGCAATTGATTTGGTCTGATCGCGCATATCCCCACTCGATCAGGTTCATCACTAGGTCGGACAGACTCCGACCTAGTGGCGTGAGGTCATACACCACGTGCTTCCGCGCGTCGGCGACCACGGTCCGGCTTAGTAGTCCATCGCGTTCGAGCATCCGAAGATTGTGCGTAAGTATTTTCTGCGACAACGGGTGTGACGGGTCCATTGTGTCCAGTAGCCGCTGAATCATCGACGGACGCAATGGTCCGACACGTAATATGACTAAGAGCCAGTTTCTCCAGTAATTGCCAACGTGTCCTACGATGCCCACAACCGGCGCACTGCGATTCCAAGAAAATTCGACAAGCAGCGCCGCTACGAATCCGAATATTTCCTCGGATTCGTCAGTTACCGCAGGTGCTTGTTGGAGAAGTTCACGAATCCTTGTCATCATCCGATCCACTGCGGAAAGACGGTGCGATTCATAATCCGCGCCCATAGGTTACTCCCTTTAGACCGACGCGACCTCTCGGGCGATTTTGGTCCCGCTCGAGACTGTCTCGATTGGCGGAACTATGGGCCAACGTTGCGTGTCAGTATCGATTCATGCTAACACGCAACGCTGACCGTAGCTGCTGAATTCGAGTGAATATCTAGCTGTTTTGGCTGGTCGTCAACGTATCTGCAGTGTACCGCGCACGAGTAGCTTCAGTATCGCGCGGTGCCTCCTGCACTACACTTTCGGCGGCGAGGTACGCAAATGTGGCGGCGGGTCCGAGTGTGCTCCCTAAAGATAAGTAGCCATCACCGGCTATTGATGCAACACAGTTTCCGGCCCCATACAACCCTGGAATGACGGACCCGTCCGAACGCAGGACTTGGCTGTTCGAATTCGTCTTGGGCCCTCCGTTGGTGTCCAGCACCATCCCGCAGATCAGCACGCAGTAATATGGCCCGGTCTCGGCGAACGGAAACATTCCCGGATTTTTTTCGTTACCTGGCCTCGGGATGCCATGCCAGTCGTATTCGGACATGTTCTCGCAACGGTGGAAATCTTCGTCGACACCCGCGCGGGCGAAGCCGTTGAATCTGTCGACCGTCTGCCCCAGTTGCTCGGCGAAGCCAGGTGACAATTCGAAATCACCGATGACAGAGGTGAGACTCTTCAAGCGCGCCTCGATGCGCTCGGTGATCTCCTCCCATGTCTGACCTTCGATAATGTAAGGTTTAGGGGTGCGAAACGTATCCCAGAACAGGGTCGGCTTGGTGTCGTGGGCGACGTAATCGTCGTAAACCATAAATAGAACCCTGTTCGGATAGTCGCCGTTCTTGTCGCGGTCCCATATGACGCGGTTTCGGTCCTGGTACACAAGCTTCTCGTTGACGACCCTGTTACCATTGCGATCGACATAAATCATGCTGTCTCCGGGCGGAACGGGAATACCTTTATCCTCGTTCACGCGATTCATGGCAGCCTTTTCCAAGATGTCCTCGTACAGCCAGCCATTCTGCATGTGAGCGAGTTCAGCTCCGGCCTCGTGCGCGATAGGGATGAAATCACCCTGTGCGGTGGCAACTGCGCAACTGCTGTAAAGCGGCCCGCGCCAGTATTCATCGATCAAATCCGCGTTATGTGCAAAGCCACCGCTAGCGAAAACCACCCCTCGTCTCGCGTAGATGGGATCACCCCACGTCCCCCCAACTCCGACGGCTGCACCAGTTTCATCTTGCAGCAGCCGCTGCACACGATGATCTGTGCGCACCTCGATACCCCGGCTTCTAACGGCTACCCCCAGTTGATCGACCAAATCTGCTCCAGGTGCAGCGGAGCCGTCCTCTCGCGCTGGTCCTAGATGCCGTAAAAATCCTTGAATAGAGTTATCCAATTCCGGGTGATAGCTGACAATGGCTGGGTACCGTTCCGTAAAGGATGGCCAGGTGGTGACCCGGAAGGCACCTGCCGCAACCAGCGCATCAATCGCTTTCGCGGCGTTATCGTAAAACGCGCCTATTGTTTCCCACTGCCACTCTTCTGCGCCGTAGTATTCGGCATCGGCGTCGTACTGGTCGGGATGCGCGACCTGGACAACGTAGCGCAAGACGCTATCGCGATCGTCGCGAATTCCTAAGACGTGCATAAGTGAGTTGTCTGGAATCCACATCGCCCCGCCGGACTTGTAAGCTGTACCGCCGACTTCATCTGATGCCTCCAATAGAAGGACCTCGGCACCACGATCGTGAGCCAAAATTGCAGCACACATTCCCGCCATTCCGGCACCGACAATGATTACATCGAACTCATCTCGATCAGTTGTCGAGAAACCAGTAGGTCGGGGCGGGGGATTGAAAAGCCCTTCCATCCACCAGTACTTCGGCGTCCCGGTTGTCACAATAAAACTCCTAGGGTTTGAAAATATTCACATATTAGGCTCATCGATTAATCCTTCTTCCGCGACTGGTCCACGAGTTGCCCCTCATGCGAGTAGCTTTCGTATGCTTCGGCCAAATCGCGATATTTTCGAAAGTCTCGTAAATTCGAATAGTCGGCCCTGCGTACGCGCTCGACGAAGTCCGGATTCGAAATCTGCGCCCTACCAACCCCGATCATGTCGAAGTCGCCGGCCTCCAAACCGCGCCGTACACGGATGATGTCATCCTCCACCTGCAGTACGGGGTCTTGGTTGTCGAAGACATCACTCGCGAGATCGGTGGACAACCCGACGCTGCCGATCGTCATGACCGGGCGATCTGTCATTGTCTTCACCCAGGAAGCGACACTCCGTCTAGAGTCGAGTTCCGGCCAGGCGACAGCGTCGAATCTGCGAGCCGACACATGAAAGACGTCGGCTCCCGCTTGCTGCAAACGTTCCAGAAACGGGCCCAGTTCGTCAGGATGCGCCGCGATTTTGGCTCCGTAATCCACCTCCTTCCACTGCGAGAAACGCACTGAAATTATGAATTGAGGGCCCGTCGCAGCACGGATTGCCGAAACTATTTCAGCAGGATATGCGGCGCGGTCGGCTAGGGTTTCACCGCCGTATTCATCGGTTCGCCTATTCGTTTCATGCCACAAAAATAGATCCAACAGGTAGCCATGAGCGCAATGCAACTCAATCCCGTGTGCGCCGAGCCGCTGGGCGATAAGAGAACTCTCGACATATGCATTTTTGGTATCCTCAAGGTCCTGCTTCGACATTGCAACACCGTTGGTACGGCCCTCCTGGATCAACCCTGATGGGCTCCATGCAGGATGGTCCGGATGTGGATTCTCAATACCGTCGACAACCAGTCGCAGGGCACCTGGATGCCACAGCTGCATCAACAAGACTACGTCGCCGGTACTGAGGACCTCACGGACGACATGTCCCCATTCCTTGATGGTGTCACGGCCGAGAATGCTGAACGCCGGCTGCCAGTACCCCGCCGGATGGTCTGGTGCGGCCCCCTCGGAAATGATTATTCCCGGGCCCCGTTCAGCGGTCGAGCGCAGCGTATCCGCCATGCCCACAGTTGGCTTGTAACCCCGCGAGCCACGCTGCATGGCAGGAAGAAGAAACCTGTTACGGACCGTCATGGTATTGATTCGAAGAGGCGAAAACAGTAGATCGTCTGTATCTTTCAACACAGCTTCTTCGGCATAGTTCGTCTGCATCTGACCGCCTTACGGTTGGAAATCGAGTCACCGAAGACGTTAAGTCCGTCACAGTTGGGTGACAATTAGGAACTATTTGGTGCCTACTAACGCCACGCAGTGTGCCGAGCGGTCGGTTTCGTTCGGCAGCGTGATCAAAGAGGTCCGCAGACGGTCGATCGCACCATGAGGTTCGGCAACATCGCGCGAGTCGATCGAGTATTCGACGATCTGATTTGAGTACAGATCATCAACGATGCTTAGGTAGTGATTCGCGCTCATTCGGATCGTCCTACTGAGAGATCGGCGACTGCGCGACTTGTGCCCTCAAATTCTCGCAGCGGTTTGGGTCAAGTCCCGTGAGGTGGTGTACGACATCGTCGCGTGATTCCTCGTCTGGGTGGTTATGCGGTCAGCGCCGCTTGAGTCACCTCCTGCGTGGGTTCGGTGGCGGTGCCGTCGGGGTGGACACCGCGGGAGCGGGCCAGCACGTCGAGGCTGAGATAGCGGCGGCCTTCGATCCACTCGTCATGCTGCTCGGCGAGTACCGCGCCGACAAGCCGAATCAGGGTGGTGCGATTGGGGAAGATCCCGACCACGTCGGTTCTGCGCCGGATCTCCTTGTGAGCCGTTCCTGGGGATTGTTCGACCAGGTCTGACGCCAGATCTGCTTCGGGAAGGTCACCAACCGCACTCCGGACAGCCCGCGGGCGACCAGCGACCGGAAGAACGCCAACCAACCGGGCACCGTCCTCGGCGGAGGTCACCTCGATCCCCAAGATCTCGCGGTAGCCCTCGGCGTTTACCCCGACCGCCACCAGGCGTGCACGTTCACCACCCGACCGTTCTCGCGGACCTTCAGGACCAGGGCGTCGGCTGCGACGAACGGGTACGGGCCTGCATCCAACGGTCGGCTGCGGAACGCCTCGACCTGGGCGTCGAGGTCCTTCGCCATCACGGACACCTGCGCCTTGGACAGGCTGGTGATGCCAAGGGAATCGACGAGCTTCTCCATCCGGCGAGTGGAGACGCCGAGCAGGTAACAGGGGGCCACCACCGAGGTCAGGGCCTTCTCGGCGCGTTTTGCGGCGCTGCAGCAACCAGTCCGGGAATTACGAACGGAGCGCAGCTTGGGGATCGCGACGTCGAGTTAGCCGGCACGGGTGTCGAAGTCGCGGTGCCGGTAGCCATTCCGGCTGTTGGTGCGGTCGTCGGAGCGTTCACCGAAATCGGCACCGCACAGGCTGCTGGCCTCGGCACCCATTAGTTTAGCGCGTCGATGAACGTGGATAGCAGGCTGCGCAGCAGGTCGGGGCTGGCGTCGGTGCGGCGGTCGGTCAGGAACTGGTGCAGGTCGATATCGTGGGCAGTGGTCATCGCGTGGTCCTTCATCGAGTGACTTTGGTCGGTCTCTCGAAGAGTCACGCGATGGCCGCCTTTATTGGGCTAGGACACGCCGGTCAGATCCGAATCCGGTCGGTACACCATCTTCATGAACGCAACCGCGGTTTGATCGGTTGGCGGCTTCTTTCAGTTCGGGGACTCGCCTGAGTTCGAGGTCGAGGCGCCACCTGTCTTGATGCCGTCGTCGCGCTTTCAACCATCCGCACAAATAATCCTCGCTGAAACCGAGGTCGCAATCTGGCGCAGCTGCAGTCCCCCTTGCGTGCGAGGGCGATGACGTCGCTGCGAAACTTCTCGTATCGAGAACGCCTCCAGTGTGAGGACATCCCTCCACGGCGGGGAAGCATCCACGCAGTGGAGGGATGTCGAACCAACCCGCACCAGACCCGATCGTTCGACGAATGCAACCGGTCCGCATTGAACCAGCGAACCCACTCGGCGCAGCGCGCGGTCATCGTCTCCACGATCAGCGGAGCAACCCGCGTCCACCACACCGGCGCAACGCCAGGCGCTTCGAGCATGACCTGATGCCGGTCGCGCCCAGCGAACGCCGCAACCCGTACCGTGCGCACGCCTGCTTCATGATCTCGGCGGTATATTGACTTCCCCTGTCCGAGCGCATGATTGCGCCTGCGACGTCTCCGCCACGTTCGTCGACAGCCATGTTCAGCGCTTCGAGGACCAGTTCGGTGCGCATGTGATCCGCCACCGCTCACCCCAGAACCTTCTTCGAATGCTCATCCTTAATCGCACACAGATACATTTCACCTTCACCGCAGGTCAGACCTGCGCGACGACCTCGTCGTCGTCGGCGGTGGGGCCGACCACAAGCGCGGCGTTGGATGAAGTCTCCGATCGAACCTGGAAGGGGTTCGGGTGGGGCACCCCCGTCAACGGTCATAGTCAGGCGAAGCGCATCCCATGCCGATAAGGGTACGTTCGCTGGGTCTATCTCGCACCAACTGCCGCGCCGGGCATGGGCGCGAGCTTGGCGGCCTCGGCGACGGCGGCGCTCCAACTGAACTCGTTGTTGTCGCTGAAGTAGTAGTAGGTGGCGCCGTTCGGCATCATCGCGACCGTGATGCCGCCGTACCCCGACATGAACGGTACGTAGAAGGGGCTGGTGTAGGCGGGGTTGTCGGCGGAGGTGAACTCCTGGCCCCAGAAGCCGTTCTGGTACTTCATGGGCTTGGCGCCGGTGGTGGTCATGCCCCGGTCCTCCGGGTCGCGTTGCATGGTAGCCGTGAGCAGTGCCGGGTCGAGTATCTGCGTGCCGTTGACGGCGCCGTGGTCGTTGTTGAGGAACTTGGCGAACCGGGCGACGGAGTCCTGCGTCCAGAACATGCCGTACCCGCCGAAGGCTGCTCCGCCGGGGCTGTTGTCGGTGCGGGAGGAGACGAGCGAGTCGGGCCCGACGCCGACGGGTTCGAGCACGTCGTCACGGAGCATGTCGAAGATGTCGGCGTCCGAACCGGCCTTGTCCTGCAGGTAGTTGTTCATCGCGCGGGTGGCGAGGAAGGTGTCCGAGGTGTGGTAGACCCACTGGCTGCCGGGGCCGGCCTTACGCGGGAAGGACAGGGCGAGTCGCATCTTGTCGGCGTAGGGCTCGGCTGCGAAGAAGTCCGCCATGGTGGGGCCCGCTTCGTCGGTCTCGTAGCCGTGCGAGATGTAGTTCCCGGTGGCCATGTCGAGAGTCTGGTCGAGGGTGACGCCGCTCCAGGCGGTGTTGCCGGCGGTCTCGGGGATTCGGTCGGAGAGCCTCTCCTGGGCCACGGCAGGGCCGTAGCGCTTCGCCAGCCGCAGCATGGCTGTTCCCGCGAACGCCGACTTCGCGGTCGAGTACGAAGGCAACAGCATCTGGCCGCAGAACGGGTACTCCCCTTGCCGGGTCCGGCAGTTGCCCACATAGTGCACTCCGCCGAAGTAGAAGCCGAAGGTGCTCAGCGCGGACGGCGTGATGCCGGCGCTGAACTTCGTTACGTCCACCCCACTGTCCGGGTAGTCGGTGGCCAGCGCCGAGATGGGTTTGGTCGGGAGCCGGTCCCCGACCTCGGAGGCGTACGCGTCGCGCAGGTTCTCGGCGCCGGCGACGGGGCCGGGCCGGTAGTCGGCCGGTACCTGGCCCCACATGTCGAGCTGGAAGTATACGCAGGTCTCCGTGGTGATTTGGTAGCGGATTTCGGAGACCGATGTGGCGTCGAAGAGGAACATCAGGGTGCCGTTGTGCACGCAGTTCGCGTTGCGTTCGACGAGCGCGAACGGCAGTGAGGCGCGGGTGCGTTCGCCGTCGCCGTCCTCGTTCCACGCGCGGCCGGGGCCCACCGCCAGGTTCCACGCCTGGTTCCCCGTGTACTGCAACCCGCGCTTGGCCGGGACGAGGTGGCTGCCATTCTGCACGAGGGCGATGTCGACCGGTGGCAGGTGCCGGGTGGCCGCTGTATCTCCGTATCCGTACGGGTCTTTCAGTACGCGGAAGCCGCCGGTGGCGGAGAGACCGTTGAGGGTGAGGGTGCCTTCGAAGCTGTGGGTGGGTGGTGCTGCCTGGGCGGGCAGTGCGAAGGCGCTGTCGGGGACCGTGTCCGTGGCGGCGCCCTCGGTGAGTTGGCCGGCGGTGAGTTCGGTCCGGTTCACCGCCCCGCTTCCGGTGAGCGGATCGCCCGGTACGGGCACGGCTTCGGCGGGCGCTGCGATCGTCGTTGGCGAGACGGTGCACGCCGCCGCGAGTGCGACGGTAACGACGATGGCACGGCTCAGCCGTCGGGCATAGAACGGTCTTGGCATGGTGTGTGTCCTCTGGGGCCGGCAGCAGATACGGATATCGCCGCATCCTGGGGCCCGCCGGGGCCGCCGTCCAATGCCTGTCCGGTCTGATCAGGCTGCCCGCCAGGTATACGTCCAGCTCATCTGCGGGCGGTGACCTGAGGCCCGTACTGCTCGACGCAGAAGCGTGACAGCCCCGTGGCGAAGGTCTCGATGCTGCGCAGCGCATAGTGGCTGGGGTCCCACGCGGCGTGCAGATGGATCTGCAGCGGCTCGCCCGCGCCGTCGAGGATGAGCAGCGGGTGCAGGTCGAAGCGGGGATCGTCGGAGACCACCGCAATTCCGTGGCCTGACGCCGCCATGGCCTGGGCGACGTGCGGAGTGTCGCATTCGAGCACGATGTCGTACGAGGCGTCTGCGTCCTGCACGGCATGGTCCAGGACGCGTCGGGTGCCGTGCGCCGGGGTGAGGACGATGAGGGGCGCCGCGGCGAGTTCCCCGATCGTGACGCCGTCCCGGTTCGCCCAGGCGTGGTCGGCCCGCACATAGGCCCACAGCGGTAGCCGCGCCACGGGCAGCCCGGCGAAACGGCGCCTCGGAGGCGCCGTGGAAATGGCTACGTCGGCGCCCCTCCCCAGGGCCTGGTACGCACGGGCCGGGCTCTCCGCCTGCACCGTGACGAGCGGATCCTCCGGTCCCCAGGTGGACAGGAACGGTGCGATCACGTCCGTGATGGTGGTGGGCGGCGCCGCCACGGTGATCCGCATGGCGCGACCGGAAGCAAGTGCTCCGACTGCGGCCTCGGCGGCGTCCGCTCGGGCGACCAGATCTCGGGCCAACGGAAGGAAGCGCCGGCCGGCGGCGGTCAGGATCAGCTGTTTGCCGCCGCGGTCGAAGAGCGTCATGCCCAACGACGCCTCCAGGCCGCGCAGTTGGCGCGACAGCGAGGGCTGGGCGACGCGGACCTCCTCGGCGGCCTTGGTGACGGAACCGGTCTCCACGATGGTCAGGAAGTAGCGCAGCACCCGTAGTTCCATTGGTAGTGGCCTCTCGGAAGACGGAGGAGACATGACCTTGCATGCCTCAAAGGCATGCAAGTCAGCCCTAGAAAGTATTTGAAATTATATGTGACGGGGCCCACGCTTGTCTCACCTCGGCCGCCCGGCCCACCGCCCCCGGCGCCTGAACCACCATCAACTGCTCCCTCCAGAGCCCTACCTTCGATTGGCTGGTGTTCCCCGCATGGCCCGCCCCCTGCCCCTGATCCTCGCCCAGGCGCCTGGCCGCCCGGCCGACGACCTCGCCGGCTTCATCTCCGACGTGGAGCGGCGCGTGAAGCTGCGCGCACCAGGCGCCCTCGTCGTCTACCCCGAGCTACACCTCGGCGAGAGCGCCCCAGGCGTTCCGGCCGCGCCGGAGAAGGCCGCCGAGCCGCTCGACGGCAAACGGGACGCTGCCCTCGCCGAACTCGCGGGCGACCTGGGCATCTGGCTGGTACCCGGCAGCGTCTACGAACGCGGCGCCGACGGTCGCGTCCACAACACGGCAGCCGTCTACTCGCCGCAGGGCGAGCGCCTCGCCGCGTACCGCAAGATCTGCCCGTGGCGCCCCTACGAGACGACCGCACCCGGCAACCGGTTCGAGGTCGTCGACCTCGCCGGGGTCGGCCGTATCGGACTGTCCATCTGCTACGACACCTGGTTCCCGGAGGTCTCCCGCCATCTGGCCTGGATGGGCGCAGAGTTGATCGTCAACGTGGTCCGCACCCCGACGAACGACCGCGCGCAGGAAGTCGTCCTCAGCCGCGCCAACGCCATCACCAACCAGGTCTTCGTCGCCAGCGTCAACTCCGCCGCCCCGTCCGGGATCGGCCGCAGCCTCGTCGTCGATCCACAGGGCACGGTGCGCGCCGAAACCGTCGATGCCGGCGACTCCACCCTCACCGACGTGATCGACCTCGACGAGGTCAGCAACGTCCGGCGCTACGGCACCGCTGGCCTCAACCGCGTCTGGGACCAGTTCCGCCCCGGTGACGCGCCCCTCGAACTCCCGCTGTACGGGGGCCGTATCGACCCCGCCACCTGGACCGCCGCCCGCACCACCGAGGAGCCCCCACGATGAACAGCGAGACAGAGACAACTGGGAACACCATGAGACTGAAAGGCGACCTGAGCCTCTTCTCCGTCATCCTGTTCGGCCTGGCCTACATCTCCCCCGGCATCGTCGTCACGATCTTCGGCGTGGTCGCCGCCACCAGCGGCGGCGTGGCCCCGACGGCGTTCGCCGTCGCCACCCTCGCGATGGTGCTCACCGGGCTGAGTTACGCGAAGATGGCGCGCGCGGTGCCCGGTTCCGGGTCGGTCTACACCTACGCCCGCAAGATGCTCGACAGCCGCATCGGTTTCCTGTCCGGCTGGGCGATGCTGCTCGACTACTTCTTCATTCCGATGGTCGGCTGGCTGATCACGGCGATCTACTTCAACGCCCAGTTCCCTGGCATACCCAAGTGGGTCTGGCTGATCGTCTCGGTGGGCATCACCACCGCCATCAACGTCTTCGGCATGAAACTCGCGGACCGCGTCAACAAGGTCCTGATGTTCATCGCTCTGGGGTCGCTGGTCCTCTTCGCCACCCTGTGTGTCGTCTTCCTCGGCAAACACGGCTCCTCCGCGCCCGCCACGGACGCCCTGTGGAACTCCGGCACTTCGATCGGCGCGGTCACTGCGGCCGCCGCCATCGCCGCGTACTCCTTCCTCGGCTTCGACGCCCTCTCCACGCTGGGCGAGGAGGCCAGGGGCGGGGCGAGGACGATCGGCAGAGGCATCGTCGGGTGCGTCATCGCCGCCGGCGCGATCTTCTTCGTGCTGTCCTTCGTGATGCAACTCGTCCACCCGGGTGCGATTTTCGCCGACGTCGACGCTGCCGCCTACCATCTGAAGGTCCAGGTCGGTGGCGAGACGTACGCCGAGATCATCAACTTCGTCACCATCGCCGGATCCATTGCCTCCTGCATCGCCCTGCAGGCGTCCGCCGCCCGCCTCATGTACGTCATGGGACGCGACGGCGTACTGCCCAAGGCCGTCTTCGGCAGGCTGTCGGCGAAGACCGGCACCCCGGTCAACAACCTGCTGTTGACCGCGGCCGCCGGTGTCATCGCCATGAAACTCGACCTGACCACAGCCACCTCGTTCATCAACTTCGGCGCTTTCCTCGGCTTCGCCGTGGTCAACGTCTGCGTGATCGCCCACCTGGTCCGAGAGCACAGACACGGTCGCACCCTCAACCTCTTCTCGTACCTGGTGATGCCGGTCATCGGCGGCGCCGTCTCCGTCTATCTGCTCACGAGGCTCGGTGACGTCGCTCTCCAAATCGGCGGCGTATGGTTGGCGATCGGCGTTGTCTATCTGGCCGTTCTGACCAAGGGCTTCCGCCGACCCGCACCGGAAATGACCTTCGACGACGACACCGTGGCCACCGACAGAGCCACCGCGTAGTTCCCCTTCCTCGCCCGGCGGCGTCGTGCGGTATCGCGACGCCGTCACCGGCCGGGTGAGGCGCGCCCTACGCTGGGTCGTGGAGCAGGAACAGCGGTCCTGACGTGCCCGGTCGTGCCACGGGCCGCGCCAGCACGGTGCGAATCACGCGCAACGACACACTATTACCGAAATATCGTTAATCTCCGACCAGCAGGACCGTTCACAGTGCTATTCCTTCTGATCCATGCCGTCATCACAGTCATGTCGATCGTCCTGCGCCGCCGCGTGCCGAATGCAGGATCGCTTCTTGCGGTTGCGGCACAAACGTACGCAACCGAACGATGGAGCACCGCGCATATCGTCGACCCTGATGTCACCGCACAGTTCCTAAGTACCAATCCGGGCCATCTCGCCGGCGAATCGGTCGCAGCCCAAAGATCCGACACGACAGAGTCGCCCATCGGTAGCTGCCGAGCAGGCGGAACCACTCTCGCTCGAACTAACAGCACTGGCCCGCACTACATTCGACACTCCGCGAAGCAGCTCACGATCCCAGACCCTCAGGATTGATATGCACAAACACTCGCGCACGAGGCGCCCCTGGCAGATAGTCAGCCATTCACTCTTCTCGGCACACTCAGCGACGCGAACGATTCCGAGTTGATCATCCTCAAAATCCGGTCGCGCTCCACACGAGAATGACCGCGAGGCGATGACGCAGAGATCGCGCGCAACAAACCGCACATCACCACGCCACCCACGGGTGCAATAACGGCTCCGGCAACAAGCCAGAAAGCGGCCATGATGGCGCCACGCGTTCATCTCGACGACGTCCTCGATCTCGCGATCTTCTGGGCACCGATCGGCGAACCTACACCCGGAACGATCCAGTCCGAATTCGGCATCGATGTCGCCGAGTACCGACGACTACTTTTGGCCGCGATACAACGGCACCAGCAGCGGCCGGTCGTCCCCTGCGATGCTGCGACCCTTGACCGGGTGTACTCCCCATCCGTTCTGGCGGCACTCGCCGTACAGCATCATCACACACCGTCCTTACCAACACATTCGGTCGATCCGAACCCCGAAACCTGCGATTAACCCCCCGCCACCTGGTCGACTAGACACAGGTCTTCACTTCGAAACAGAGAATGCCATGTCAGCAACCGAAACCGGGGGACGCCAGGGGGAAACACCGGATCTACAAATTGCGCGAACAACACCAGTTGAGATGGAGATCCGTCGTTACCGTCGATGGCGCGATAGACGACGTGAGGCAGAGCGCCGACGTACCCAACTCCCTGAACGCAGTAGAGAAGTCGAGGACATACTCACCTTTGCGCGGAGATGGGCCCCCTACGGGGGTCCATCCGAGGAAGATATTTTCGTCAACTTTGGAATGTCAACCAAACGATTCGAAGCAAGAGTGAAGCAGATTATAGACGAGATCGGTTGCGACAGTCTCGAAGAACACAATTGATGTGGGTCTATCGCGAGGCAACCTCCCCGATGACCAAGTTTCGCAGTTGGGAAGCGCACACGAGAATCAGCCACCGCGGATCCGTCCGGTTCTGATACTGATCGCCGCGACGAGCCCGGCGATACTGATGGCCATCGGTGTCCTTCCTCTGAACGGGTGGGGAGTCGTTGCAGCCGCCGTCGCCGATGGATTAACTGCCTCGCCAATCCAAGCCGCCACCCGGACAATCACCCCTGCGCTCGTACCTGCCTTCCAACACACCGCCCTCCATTCCTTCGACGCCCTTTCCCAGGAGATCGTCTGATGCGGCGGGCCAGTGCTGATCTCCCTCGCCGCAGCGATCGCCGACACCTCCACCGCGGTTGCGCTGTTCGCCACGAGTGCGAAGTGGGCTTCCGAAGACATCAGCAGGAGACGACCCCGGAAACGTGCTCTATGTAGGACCTCTAGACGCAGCACCGAAGATTCAGTTGCAGGAGATTCGCTTTCCGGCTTGACCCAGACCATCCGACCCCAGTGTCGACCACACCTAAACTAAATTTAAACTCGTCAGCGCGTGTGTATGAGGATGAGACAACCAAGCCCTGAGTTGGCCGCACAGCCATTGGAACCCTCCCTTAACAGTCAGGGGCTGTCGAGAATGCGACTGTCGTGGCGATTCCACATGTCGCACCTGTCGACGGCTTTGCCTATCCCGATCTCCACTCAGGTTCCGACCTGTCGGACGGTCAGCGGTCCAGGTCGCCGGTCCGTGGGTGAGGGTATGCGTTCGCCAAATTACGTATCTCGGTTTGGGCACAGTCCGATTCGGGGATCACCTGCCACAATCGCTCGATGAATCGGGATGTTGTCATGCCGAAGTGCACAAGTATTTCCTCCTCGGCAGCGCCCCCGTACGGTGCCCACGTCCTGGCGAACTCGATGAGGTGCTCCGCCTCGGTATCAGGGTGGCTGCGTGTGCGGTTGGCTTCGATCCAGGTGGCGCGGCGCCTTTGGCGCCATTGGCGATACTCACGAGAGTTCATGGGAATTCACAGGTCTGATCGGACTTCGGAAGCGGCGGGCTGGTGGGTCGTGCCGACAGAGCACTGCCGTGATGTCGTCGAGGATCGGCGGGGTGGGTGGGTCGGGCGGCGCCGGTGACGTTCTCGAATCGTCCGCCGGCGTCGTCCGACCGCTGACATTGGTGTCAACCAGCAGGTTGTGCGTCACGGACGTTGGTGTTGCCGGACTCCTCCTCCGAATCCGTGGCGCTGGTGGCGTGTCGTGCTGCGATGTATCCGAAGGTCATGGCAGGTCCGATGTTGATGCCGCCGGACGGGTAGTGCCCGCCCATGACGCTGGCCTGGTCGGATCCCACGGCGTAGAGGCCTGCTATCGGGGTGTCGGAATCGTCGAGCACACGCGCGGAGGCGTCGGTGACGATACCGGCGAAGGTCCCGAAGCTTCCGGGTACGACCTTGACGGCGTAGAACGGTCCCTTCTCCAGTGGGGCGAGTGAGGGATTCGGGAACGGGTTGTCCGGGTCCCCGGAGCCGCGGTTGAACGGCGTTTCGCCGCGGTGGAATTCGGGGTCCTTTCCGCGTCGGGCATTGTCGTTGAACGATGCGACCGTGGTGTGGAGTTGGGCGGGGTCGATGCCGCATTGCTGTGCCAGCACGGTGAGGGTGCGGCCGGTCTTGAGGTAACCCGAGCGCAGGTACGGCCAGACCGGGATGGGGCGCGGCTTCGACATGCCCAACGGATACAGGCGCTGGAACCGGTGATCGCAGACCAACCAGGAGCACACTTGCTGCCCGTCGGGAACGGCGTCGATCATCGCGGTGGTGTAGTCGTGGTAGCCGTCGGCCTCGTTGACGAACCGCTTGCCTGATGCCAATACCCCTATGACACCGGGCTTTCCGCGGTCGAGGATGTGCGGGAACACCCCCGTCCCGCCATTGCGGTACGGCACCAGCGACACCGGGCAGTAGGCGACCGGTGAGGCCAGGGTGGTGTCGAGCCGGCCGCCGGCGGATTCGGCGAGCGCGATCCCGTCGCCGGTGGTGGTGTCGGGCGCCAGGGTCCAGTGTTCACGCCCGGTCGGGGTGCGCGGAAAGTACTTTTTGCGCATCTCGACGTTGCTCGGGAAGCCACCGGTCGCGAGGATCACTCCCCGGGCGGCGTGGATGGTGACCGTGCCGTCGGGGCCGTCGAGCTGTGCCCCGGTCACCGCCCCGGAGTGGTCGGTGGTCAGCGTGCGCGCCGGCGACGAGACGCGGACGTCGACGCCGAGTTCGTCGGCCGAAGCCAGGAGCCGGCCGATCAGGGCGGTGCCGTTGACCAGTTGCATGCCCTTGCGTGCGGTGGCCAGGTCGATGATGTGCCGGGTGACGCGGCGTGCGGCGTGCCCGAAGGCCTTCGGGGAGCGGGTGGCGTGCAGAAACGCCTGGAGGTCGGGTCCGGCCATGATTCCCATGCCGAGGAATGAGGTTTCGTAGAGTTGCCAGCGCAGCTTCGCCCGAACCGGGGCGGGGATCTTGTAGGCGTCGATGGGTTGGGGTGCCACCGATCGGTGTCCGGTTCCGGCGCCGGGGGTGCCGCCGTGGATGTCGGCGATGGTGGTTCCGGGTACGAACTGCAGCCTGGTCTTGTCGTGGAAGAACCCGACCATGCGCGGCGCTTGCGCCAGGAACGCATCGACCTTGGCGGCGTCGAAGTTCTTCCCGAGCCGGTGTTGCAGGTAGGTGCGCGGCAATTCGATGTCCTCGTCGACGCCGTCGGCGCGGGCGAGGGGGTTGCGCGGCGCCCACATCCATCCGCCCGACCAGGCGGTGGCCCCGCCGCAGACGTCGGCCTTTTCGGCGACGATGACTTTCGCGCCGTGGTAGGCGGCGGTGACGGCGGCAGCGAGGCCACCGGCTCCGGCGCCGATGACGAGCAGATCGCACGAGAGGGTGTCGGTCATCGCCGGCCCTGCCCGGTCCACTTGTACGACCACAGTCCGGTCACAAGCGCCACGAGGGACGCGGCGGCGAGCAGGATGGCCACCGGGGTCCAGTTTCCGCTGTCGCCGAGCAGGGCGGTGGCGGTCAGGGGCACGAAGCCGCCCACGGCCCCGGCGACGGCGTAGCCGAAGCCTGCGCCGCTGTAGCGGATGCGGGCGTCGAACATGTCGGTGAACCAGGTCTGCTGCACCGAGGCGGAGATGTTGTGTCCGAGGTTGATCAGGATGAAGAACCCGAGAATCATCATCGGCATCGATCCGCTCTCGAGGGCGGAGAAGAACGGGACACCGGCCGCGGCCGCGCACAGCGGGCCGACGATGTAGAACCAGCGGGCACCGAACCGGTCTGCGAGCAGCCCCCACAGCGAGGTGGTCGGCACGGCGAGGACGAGGGCGACCATCGATGCGGTGAGCACGCTGCTCGGCGGGGTGTCGGTGTAGTTCTTGACGTAGACCAGCGAGAACGTGAAGCCGATGTAGAACGTGCTCTGGTCGACCAGGCGCATCCCGATGATCGCGAGGATCTGCTTGGGGCTGGTCCTGAGGGCCTCGAGCAGCGGTGCGGCCTGCTTCTTCTTCGTCTCTTCGAGCTCGGCGAACACCTTCGACTCGGGGACGCCGCTGCGGATCCAGAGCCCGACGAGCGCGAAGAGGATGCTGACCAGGAACGGCAGACGCCAGCCCCAGGTGTCGAACTGGGCCTCGGTGGTGAGATTGGTGACGATCGAGAACGCCAGGGTGCCCAGGAGTAGGCCGAGGAACGATCCGATCTGTACCCCGCTGGCGAGGAAGTTGCGCTTGTTCTTCGGCGCGTTCTCCACCGCCATCAGGGCCGCTCCGCCCCATTCGCCGCCGACGGCGATGCCTTGCACCGCGCGCAGGCTGACCAGCAGGATCGGGGCCGCGATGCCGATGGCGGCGTAGCTGGGCAGCAGACCGATGGCGGTGCTGGCCAGACCCATGATCAAGATGGTGATCACCAGCATCTTCCGGCGGCCGACCCGGTCACCGAAGTGGCCGAAGATCGCCCCACCGATCGGGCGGAAGACGAACCCGACCGCGAACGAGCCCAGCGAGGCGAGCACACCCACGGTCGGGTCCTCGGAGGGGAAGAACATCGGTCCGAACACCAGGGCGGCGGCGGTCCCGTACAGGAAGAAGTCGTACCAGTCGACGATCGCACCGACCGTGCTGGCCATCGCCGCCCGCCGGGAGCCGGTCGGTGCCGGTGCGGGCGCCTCGCCGTCGACCGGTCCGGTGCGGCCGGAGGACGAATAAGGTTCCGAGGCTGGAACATTCGAAACAGTCATGGGTGGGGTTCTTTCTAAGGAGTGAAGCCCGAGCCGAAGGGGCGGTTGCGGCCGAGGGGGCGCAGTGCTTGAATGACTACGTAGTAAATTTGTGATTCACAGCATAAGTAGGGCGCAGCTGTCCGTCAACTCCCACCCTTGAAAACCGCGTAAAGGACTGTTCATGACACGACCCATCGGGCTGGCCCACCTGTCGGCTCTGCATCTACCCCCTCCCGAGTTGGTCGAAGCTGCGGCCGACTGCGGCTTCACCTCCATCGGTACGCGGGTGCATCCCGCCACCACGTCGGAGACCCGGTACCCCATGGCCGCGGGCTCCCCGATGTCGGCGCAGACCCTCGCCCGACTCGAGGACACCGGTGTGAGCGTGTTCGATGTCGAGGTGTTCACCCTCGACGGGATGCGCAATCGCGGTGAGTGGATGCCGGTGCTCGAGGCCGGCGCCGCCCTCGGTGCCCGGGTACTCAACGTGATCGGCGGTGACGACGACCGCCATCGCCTGACCGATTCCCTGGCTGCGCTGGTGCGCGATGCCCACGAGTTCGGTATCACCGCCTCGATCGAGCCGATCTCGTATCAGAAGGTCGATACCTTCCACGCCGCCGCCGCCGTGGCCGAACAGACCGGGTGCGGGATCATGCTCGACGTCCTGCACTTCGTCCGCGCCGGGGGCACCGTCGGCGACCTCGCGGCTGCTCCGCCGGGAGCGGTGCAGGTGATCCAGTTGTGCGACGGTCCCGCCGCGGTCCCACACCTGGAGGCGCCACCGCGGATGCCGCTCGGTCAGGACACCAACGGGTCCGACCGCCAGATCGAATCGCGCGCGAAACGTCAGGTGCCCGGGGACGGCGCGTTTCCCCTGATCGAGATCCTCGCGGCGCTGCCCGACGTCCCGGTCAGCGTGGAAGTTCCCGACGTCGCCTTCGTCGAATCACACGGCATCACAGAACATTTGCACAGACTCATGACCGCAACACAACAGCTGATCACCACCGCCGACACCGAACGAACGGAAGCGATTCGATGACCGCAGTCGACACCACCGACTCCCTGCACGTCACCACCGCCGACCCCTCGACGTTCTATCCCGGCCGATTCGCCGGACGCGTCATCCTCGTCACCGGCGCTGCCGGTGGCCTCGGATCAGCGGCAGTGGACCGACTCATCCACGAAGGCGCCTCGGTGGTGTGCACCGACGTCGTCGGGGACGGGGACGGGACGGGCCGCGACATCGCGGCTCTCGACGTGACCGACCGTGCAGCCTGGGACGAGACCCTCGCCCGTGTGTTGGCCACCCATGGACGCCTCGATGGCGCACTCTTCGCGCACGGCATCCAAGGACCGGAAACCACGATCACGGCCATGCCGTTCGAGGGCTGGTCGAAGACCATGAGTGTCAACCTGGACGGCTGCTTCCACGGCCTCGCCGCACTACTTCCCACGCTGACCGAGCAGGGTTACGGCCGGGTGGCCATCTTGTCCTCAATCTCGGCGCGGGAAGGTAATCCCTTCCAGGCCGCCTACTCCGCATCGAAAGCGGCCGTGGTGTCCCTGGTCAAAACCGCCGCCAAGGAGGTCGCCACACACAACGTCACCGTCAACGCGATCGCACCCTCGATGATGCACACCCGGATGCTCGACGACCTCAGTCCCGAACGCAACGCCGCACTCCTGGCCCGGGTTCCCATGGGCCGGGTCGGCAGCACAGCAGAATTCGCTGCCCTGGCGACCTGGCTGCTCTCGACCGAGGCCAGCTACGTCACCGGACAGACACTGGACCTCAGCGGTGGCCGGAACACCGCCTGACAGTGGGTAGCCGCATCCGGGTCGGCCCCCGGCGCCGCGCTCGGCCGGGCCGAACCGGAGGTACGGCCGTTGCCGGCGCATACTTCGACGGCGATCCGCGCGCGTGCCGCGGCCGGGAATCCCGGACCGCGGCGCACCCGCCGCCAATCTCCCCCACTCCCGCAACACCAATCCCGGACCGAGGAGGGAGGGGTTGTCCGATGAAACCCGCGAGGAAGGCACACCCACCAGCAATCGAGGTGTGTGCGAGGACGACCCGTCGAAGTCGTTCGAGGCCGACCACACGGCGCCACGCCCAGGCCTCGGAGCCCGCGGCGACGTCATCCGAACCCGGCCCACCGTTGGGTATGATCCGCACGTGGTAACCAGTGTCGATCTCGCCGCCTACCTGGGACTGAGCCAGTCGACAGTCTCCCGTGTCATGCGAGGAGACCCCGCCGTCGCCGAGCGGACGACCAAACGGGTACTTGCCGCAGCCCGGGAACTCGGTTACGTCCCCAACTCGGCGGCTCGCAGCCTGGTCACCCGACGGGCGCGGGCGATCGGTGTCGTGGTCGCCGACCTGACCTCGCCGTTCTACCCCACCGTCGTCGACGCCATTCAGCACCGGCTCAGCGAACGTGGTTATCGCATGGCCCTCATACGCGACCCGGACGTCCCCGAGGGCGTCGACAGCGTGGACGTCCTCGACCCGGCGACCGTGGACGGGATGATCTTCGTATCCGCTCGCCGCAAATCCCGCACCGTGCGCCGAGTTCTCGAACGAAACACCCCAGTGGTGCTCCTGAGCCGCGACGATCCCACCCTCTCTCTCGAAGTGGTCCTCTCCGACGACGAAGGTGCCGGCGAGCTGGTGATCGAGCACCTGACCGCCCTCGGTCACCGCGACATCGCGATCCTGTCGGTACCGCGCGACCGCACCAATGGTGCCGCCCGCGAAGACGGCGCCCGGCACGCACTCCAACGCCGCGGCATCGCCCTACCCGACCACTACATCCGCCGGGCAACCATGACTCACGAGCACGGCGTGGACATGGCGACATCACTGCTGTCGATGGATCATCCACCGTCAGCGATCTACTGCGTCACAGACGAATTGGCGTTCGCATCATTGGACGCGGCCGCGCGTCTCGGCGTGTCCGTACCCGCCGAACTGTCCGTGATCGGCTTCGATGACTCACCACAAGCGCGATGGGCAATGATCAACCTCACCACCATCCACCAGCCCATCGAGGACATGGCCGCCGAAGCGGTCCAGCTCCTCCTCGCACGACTCGACGACAACACACCGGAACAACCCGGCAAGCGAGTCTTCCCGGTCAGCCTTCAGATCCGGGGTACCACCGGCCCAGCCCCGCTACGCTCCGCGTCCACCGGCTAGGTAGCCAGAAGCGGTGTAGCCGGATTTTGTGCCCCTATGCTGTTCGTCAAGCAGCTGAGGGTCGCGGGTGGGCTTGGTAGGTGGTGCCGTCGCGGAGCATTGCGAAGAGGACGTCGCAGCGACGACGTGCGAGTGCGACGAGGGCTTGGTTGTAGCTTTTGCCCTGGGCTCGGTTGCGGTCGTAGTAGTCGCGTGAGTCGGGGTCTTGCAGGGCTGCGAACGCGGACAGATAGAGCACGCGTTTGAGTTTCTTGTTGCCGCGTCGCGATCGGTGCTCACCGCGGATCGAGGACCCGGATCGGCGGGTGACCGGTGCGAGGCCGGCGCAGGCGGCGAGGTGGCCGGCGGTGGCGAAGTGCTTGCCGGAGGTTTCGGTGATGATGCGGGCGGTGGTCCTGATCCCGACTCCGGGCATCGAGGTCAGGACCGGGTAAAGAGGGTGCGCTTCGACCAGCGCTTCGACTTTGGCCGCGACGTCTGATCGTTGCCGCTGCAGTGATGAAAGTTGCTCTGCAAGTTTAGGAATGACGGTCTCGGCAGCACTGGTTCCGATGACGACCACGTTCTGTTCGGAGAGTGCAGTGGTGATGTCGCCGGCCAGTCTTGCTCCCATGCGTGGGGCCTTCTTGCTCAGCCGTGTCCTGAGGCGGGAGTGTCCGAGCCGGCGGATCCGGTCTGGGGTTGGGTAGTGCTCGAGCAGCTCGAGGATGGCAGGGTGGGCGATGTGCCGGCCGATGGCGCGTTCGAGTGCGGGATGGATCTGGGTGAGCAAGCCGTGCAGTCGGTTGCTGGTGGCCGTGATCTGCATGGCGAGGTCGTCGTCGAATCCGCTGAGGATCGACAGTTCGGCGACCTGTGTGTCCGTCGTCTGCAGGTGTCGGATCGCGTGTGGGAGTGTGCGTGCCGCGTCGGCGATGATCGCGGCGTCTTTCTTGTCGGTCTTCGCTTCGCCGGGGTAGAGGTCGGCGATGCGTCGCATCGCCAATCCTGGGAGGTAGCCGACGCTGATGCCCACGTCTTGGGCGACTGCGACGGCAAGTGCGCCGATGGTGGCTGGTTGATCGACGACGAGGATTGTCGGGCCGTGGTGGGTGAGTGTGCCGATGAGTTCGCGGAGGCGGGTTTCGTCGTTGGGTAGTGTCCGGTCGAATAAAATGGTGCCGCTGCGGGATACGGCGACGGCGTGGTGTTGTCCCTTGCCTACGTCGACGCCGAGGAAGACTTCGATTTGTTCGTGTGTCGGGACGGTCATCGCATCCTCTCGTGAGAAAGAGATGTTGTGCACTGCTGGGTGTGGCGAGTGAGTCTCGGCATCCACGTTACGACGGCCTGTATGTGCGGGTCCGGCCCCTATCAGCGATCACTCATCGCCTGTCCACCTCGGTGACATCACAAAATTGATCATTGTGCGACAGGTTGACGTAGTCATGCCGAGGTGTCCAGTTCAGTGGTCGGAAGCGGGTTGTTTCCGACTACGAAAAGGGTAACGGGTTGACGTCCCTCGATAGGTAGGCCACCGCCCGGCGCATCACCTCCGCCTCCTGTTCGAGCAGCCGGATACGTTTGCGGGCCTCGCGGAGCTCGTCGGATTCGTCTCGTGTGAGGCCCGGTCGGGTGCCGTCCTCGATGTCGGCCTTGCGCAGCCAGTTCTTCAGGCAAGTCTCGGAGATCCCGAAATCCTTCGCGATCTGCTCCAGCGGGGCTTCGCGTTTGCGGGCCACGGCGACGACGTCGCCGCGGAACTCCTCCGGGTACGGCTTCGGCATGTCGATCATCCTTCCACCGTGAGGGCGATCCCTCACAGGTCAGGTGTCAACCAGAGCCGGGGCAGTCCCTACTGGTCGAACGAGGCATCCAGCCCGGCGACAAGATTGCCCTCAGCAGCCCCAACATCCCGTGGTTTCCCATCATGTACTACGGGGCTCTCAAGGCGGGCGCCGTCGTCGTCCCCCTCAACGTTCTCTTGAAGACCCGTGAGATCGCCTACCAACTCGCCGATTCCGACGCCGTGGCGTACTTCTGCTTCGAAGGCACCCCGGCCCTGCCCATGGGCGCCGAAGGACACAGCGGATTCCTCGAGTCCAGCGCCAAGCACCGTAACCCCGGAACGTGCAAGGCGGTTACGGAGGTATTCAATTCTGTACGAGGTTTCAGTGCTGGAGGAGGACACGAACCTGGTGTTCGATGTCCTGCACTATGTCGTCGACGGTGCTGGCGATGTTGGTCGTGGCCGCCATGCTGAGGAGCATGATCGCGGATACGATGTGTGCCAACGTGGCTGCATCGCGTGCGCTGACACTCTCGTCGCGGTTCAATACGGCAGCGATCGCTTCCTCGGTCTGCACGGTCAGGTCAAGCGCGTCACGATGATGGGGTTCCTCAGGGTCACCGAACACGATTTCCCGCAAATAGGTTCGCCCGTTGTCGATCTGGGTTCGGTTACATTCCACGACCGGACGGACGATCGCGATCACCGCCTCGAGCACGTCGGTCGTGCTCTCAGCGGCCACCCTGCCTCTGGTGAGCGCGTCGGCATAACTGGAGTTCTGCACGAGCAGAAGAAGCTCACTCTTGGTCTTCGCATAGAGGAACAGCGTCCCGGTACCGATGTCGGCTTTGTCCGCGATCTGCTGAGTGGTGACCTCGTCGACCCCGTGCTCGGTGAAGAGCTCGCGAGCGGCCGCGGTGATGCGGTCGAGCTTTTGCTGCTTGTTCCGCTCGCGACGACCGACCGACCGGGGTGTGACTGACATGACGGGGAATCCTTCGGATTTAGATTCTTGACTACGCTCGGTTCTGAGTATAGTCACCCGGGTCTGGAGATGCATCGCCCTCGCGCACCATCCCTCGTCGACGTGGATGGCCTAGCATGCTCGACTCCAGTCTGCGGCGACCTTCCTTGACCGATCGACGTAAACGATCAACCCTCATGTGACCAGTTCCCCACTCTGGCAGCCGTTCACACTCGGCGGCGTGGACGTGCGGGCTCAGTCATGGCACCTGGTCGGTGAGCTCGCCACGCTGAACCTGGCCTACCTACACATTGACTACATCGGCGACGACCAACTGCTCCGCTCGTTTCGCGATGTATGGCCAACCGCGCTGCTTCGTAGTGTCTCGTGCGCACGAACACGATGCACGTGCCCGGTCAGTGGGCGAGGAACTCGAGCACTGCGGGGACGAACTTGTCGTGGTTCTGGAAGATGCCGCCGTGACCCGAGTCGGGGTAGATGATGAGCTCGGAGCCCTTGATTCGGTGGTGGAGGTCGCCGGAGAGTACCGAGGGCACCATTCGGTCGTTATCGCCGTTGGCGATCAGGGTGGGCTGAGTGATCGTGGACAGATCGACCGGCGTTGCCCGGCCCCACTTCTTGATCGCTTTCAGCTGTGTCTGAAATGCTTTCACTTTGATGGATGCGTCGCGGTCGGCAGTGCGCTCTTCGAGGCGCTTCACGAACGCTTTCGCGGCACGTTTGCCGGTGGCGTTGCGGTTGAAGAACAGGAACTCCTTCGGGTCCGACCGAGTCAGGGTCGCCCGCAGCGTGTCGTAATAGGTGGTGCCTGCGACCTTGTCGATGTTCCTCCCACCGGCAGGGCCGGTGCCGGCAAGAATCAGCTTGCGCACCAGTTCAGGGTGTTTGACGACGAGGTCCTGGGCGATCATGCCGCCGAGAGAGAACGAGAAAATATCGACCTTGTCGAAGCCGAGGGCGTTGATGAACGTCACGGCATCGTCGGCCATCGCCTCGATGCTGTCGGGAACGGTGCCGGTGGAGGCACCGACGCCACGGTTGTCGAAAGCGATGACATGGTGATTCTTGGCTATGGGATCGATGATGCGGGGGTCCCAGTTGTCCAGGGTCGCGGCGAGGTGGACGAAGAAGACGACGGGGATTCCGCCTTTCGGTCCCAGCTCACGATACGCGTAGGTGACTCCGCCCGCGGTGACGGTGCGTGCCGGAGCGTCTCTGTACGTGGTGGTGATGTTCTCGGGTGTGTGGTTGCTGGTGTTCATGATGTTCCCTTGCGCTGTCGACTGCCGTTCGTGTTGTGAGGTGGTGCTATTCGTGCTGTGAGATTGGCGTAAAGACGGGATGGTTGGTCCGGTCGGTGCGTACGGTCAGGTGTTGCTGATCACGGATTTGCCGCGGATGCCGCCTGGCTCGAGCCGCCCAAGAGCCTCGATGGTCTGATCGAATGGGAAGACACGTCCGACGACTGGACGTAGCGCCCCGGTGTCGACCAGGTGCGCGATGCGGCGTAGCTGATCGCCGTCGGCGCGCATGAAGAGGAACTGGTAGTTCACACCCAGCTTTCGCGCTTGGCGGCGAATGCGGTTGCTGAGGGCGATGGTCGCCAGGCGCAGTATCGGGTTCAGCCCGGCCTCACGAGCAAAGGCCGGGTCCGGGGGTCCGGCGATCCCGACCGCCGTGCCACCCGGCTTCAACACACGCAGCGACTTCTCGAGATTCTTCCCGCCCAGGCTGTCCAGAACCAGGTCGTAGCCACCCAGGACCTGCTCGAAGTCTTCGCTGCGGTAGTCGACGACGGTGTCGGCACCGAGTTCGCGGACAAAGTCGGCGTTGGTGGCGCTGGCCGTGGTCGCGACAATCGCACCCAGGTGCTTGGCGAGCTGGATCGCGATCGACCCGACTCCCCCTGCACCGGCGTGGATAAGGACCTTCTGCCCGGGCTGTACGTTGCCGCGCTCGACGAGTGCCTGCCACGCGGTCAACGCCACCAAGGGAAGCGAACCCGCCTCCTCCATGCTGATCGATGCCGGTTTCAACGCCAGATCGGTCTCGGCGACGGCAATACGTTCGGCGAACGTGCCGATGCGGTCCTTGTCCGGCCGGGCAAATACCTCGTCACCGGCCTTGAATCCCCGTACCCGCGCGCCGACCCGGATGACGGTGCCGGCCACGTCGTTGCCGAGGATCAGCGGCAGCGTGTACGGCAGGATCTGCTTGAATTCGCCCGCCCGGATCTTTTCGTCGAGTTGATTGAGTCCGGCGGCCTGCACTTGGACGAGCACATCACCCTCCCCGACTACGGGCTCGGGCACGTCCCGCTCCTGCAGTGGACCCTTGTACTTGTCGACGACGAACGCTCTCATAGCGTGATACTCCTTCTTCGGTGATGGACCCGGGCTGACGCAGGGCACGCTGCTCACGGCAGAGGAAGTCCCTTGCGGCGGCGCCGAACTCGCGGTGAGTTTGGAAAGTCGACCCCAATGACCGGAATCTGGGTACAACCATTTGTGCGCCCGGCAGACGGCGCGCCACCTCGGTGGCATTCGCGACCGGCACCATCGGTTCACGGTCACCGTGAACGATGAGCACTGGCCATGTCCATCTCGTGAGCTTCACTCCGCACCCTAGCCGAGTAAACTCAATTATGAGTGTGCTCATAACCCTTGTCAAGGTCTGGCCTCGAAGCCGATCCGATGCCGGAAACGAACCGGCCAGGCTGAAATCGCGCTAGTTCTCTCAATCCCGCTACGTGCTCGGGTTCGTCGGTGTTCACCGGCGACCTTCCCTCCTGACCTTCCAGTCCTTCCACTAAGGCGGTTCCCACGTTCACCAGGTGATCGATCGGTCAGGGAGCACCCAGCTGTACTCCGGCAGCATCGCCGCGCCTACGCCGCAGACATTCGGCGCGGCCTCCTCACCGCTCGAGACACACGGCTTCGGAGTCGAAACCCGGGTCGAACGGCCCAGGTTCGGTGCGCTGCATACCGGCCCGATATCCACCAGGTTTGAGCCGGCTTCCCGTTTATGGAGCGTCTACCACTGGTTCGCTCGCGCTGTACCTTCTGACCTTGCTCAGCGAGCCCGCACCGTCTGGTAGTTCCGGCGCGACTCGCCTTCGTCGGGGCCGCTTGCCACCCTTGACCATCGTTCCCCGGCAAGGGCTGCCCCAGCTTCACTCAGGCCACTGCGACGACCCGAGGGAGGCGGTCTTTCACCACCTCTCGACCAACCCAGCGCCTCGTGGCGCACGTCTCGCCCGCGAAATATTGCGCGGCCTTGCGCAGGATCTCCCGCTCGGCCTCGAGCTTCCGGATCTGGGTCTTGAGCTGCCTGTTCTCGTCCTCCAACACGGACTCGGACGGTACCTCGCCTGGCCGGGACGCCAGCCGCGCCGCCCCGCTGGCCCGGAGCTCGGCCGTGGAGGCGCCGGTGCGTTTGCGTTCGGCCCGTACCCGGTTGCGCAGGGTCTCGCGACTGACGCCCAGGTCGTTGCCGATGCCCTCGAAGGTGTGCTCGGATAGGACAGATACAGCGCGACGGCCTCGGCCTTGAACTCCGCCGAGTACACCTTCATCGCCATCAGTGACATCTCTTCCTCCGGGACCCTCACGCCCCGGTGTTCACGACGTCCTCACTCAGGGGGAACCCCCTTTTAAGCGATAGCTAAAGGGGTGGCACACCGTTTGACTCAGCGGCGGTGATCGCATCGGTCAGAAACGCGGTCGAGACATTCGACCATTCGGAATTTCCCACGCCCTGCGCTCGGTCGGCCCGTACGGCGGTGAGGATGGAGACAACCCGAGGTCCTCCATCGACGAGGAAGCGGATCAGGCCTAATTCGGAGCATTTCACGGCGGCATCGGCGAGGACTTGCTTCGCTTCTTCGATTCGGCCTTCCGCCGAGAGTGCTGCGCTTAAAAGGAGATTGGCCTGCAATTGAGATCGAGGTCTGCCCTGTTCGGTGAACTTCGTGACCATGGCTCGCGCTCCTGCGGAGGCGAGTGTCGAATCGGAGCCCGACCCACTGGCCATGAGCGCGCGCAGCCGCGATGTCTCCTCATATTCTGCAGCGATCTGCAGGATCCCGTTCGTCTGCACCGCGCCGCCGCGAGGTTGATTCGTGTGCGACAGCGTGGCGAGTCCCCACCGGACTCTCTCGGCAGTGATCGCCGCTCTCAACCGCGGCAACGAGTGCGCTTCGGAGATTCTCTCTCCTTCGTCCAGGCGACGGCTCGCGAGGCCGAGATCGCCCCGCAAGGCCTTGATCCGAGAGCCGGTGACGTATGCGGCCAGAGTGATATCGACTACTCCTCCTTCGGCCCCGAGCATGTAACACTCGTCCAGTAGATGTTCGGCCTCGTCGATGTCACCACGCTCGTACAGCAGGTCACCCAGGAGTCCGCCCGCGAGCCGAGATGCAGGGGACTGTGTACCGGCCGGGTCTCTCGCTCCGTGCAGAGCTTGCCGGAAGCTCTCTTCGGCCCTGTCGATGTCGAGCTGCTCGTGCGCTGCGATGCCGGCGAAGCAATATCCGTACATCGCACTGAATGGACCGGTCGTGCGGAGGTGGTACTCGATGGCCCAGTCCTGCCACCGCCGAGCGCCATCGAAGTCGAACCTGTACAGCGCAACCCAGGATGCGACGTCCGCGGCGGTCGACACGACCCACGGTGGCAGTGATTCCGGTTGCGCCAAACTCGCCGCGATCAGATCGTCCACACCGTCGATTCGGTCGGCGAAGACTTCCACCACGCCCCGAATCACGGAGGCCATCACGCGAAGTTCTGCAGTGTCGGAGTCGCTCGCAGAACCGCCGTCGAGTGCGGACTCCGCCAGTTGCAGCGCACCTGCCGCGGCCCCGGATCGTCGCAGGAGATTGTTTGCGGAGGCGACGAGGATCTGCAACAGGGGTCTCGAGGCGGCGACCTGCGGCGGGAGTTTCGCAACGAGACCTAGCAGCGTCGACATCTGTGAATGTTCTAGAAGATTCGTACCGGCTTCCTCGACCAACACCACGGCCCGATTGCCGTCTCCCGCGGCCAGCGCATGGTCGACGGCTTGACTGAGCAATCGGTGATCGGCAAACCACTCGGATGCAGTTCTATGGAGCTGAGCAATCCGGTCCGGGTGCTCACGCTCCAACCGTCGCCGAAGGTAGTCGGCGAACATCGTTTGGTACTGGAACCACCGTTTGCCCTCATCGACGCCGTGCAAGAACAGATCGAGACGCTCGACTTCCTCCAGCATGGCCTGTCCGTGAGCTACCTGGGCGAGAGCCGATGCCAATCCGCCGCAGATACGTTCGGGGACCGAGGTGACGAGGAGAAAGTCGAGCATCTGCGGTTCCAGTCGGTCGAGGACGTTCTCGGCCAGGTACTCGCCGATTGCGTGATGGCGACCCGTCAGCTGCCCGATCAGTGCGGACGAATCCGTCGTGCCCCGTAGCGACAACGCCGCCAACTGAAGAGCGGCGGCCCAACCGTCTGTCGTCGTGGTCAGCCGCACTACATCGTCGGTCCCGAGCTCGATGCCGCCCAATTCGATGAGCAACGACTGCGCCTCCGCAGGGGTGAACCGCAGCGCCGAGGGATCGATCTCGACCAGCTCGTCGCGTACCCGCATCCTGCTCAACGCCAGATTGGACTGATTCCTGCTCGTCACCACCAGCTGGAGGTGATGGCAGCCGTGATCGAGAAGAAATTCCAGGGCGGCGATCGTGCCTGCGTCGTCGACCCGGTCCCAGTCGTCGATCACGAGGGCCACGCGCTCCCCCCTCTCGTGAATCTCGTCGATCAACGACACGAGGACATACTGCTCGGCCTCATCCCCGTGTTCCTCGAGCACCTGTCCCAGCTCCGCGGCCAAACTCGGTTGCACGACCCGAATCGCCTCGATCACGTGACCGAGAAACCACACCACATTGTTGTCGTCGTGATCAACGGTCAGCCATGCCACCGTGACCCCCTCCGCCACCAGCCCGTCGCGCCACTGCACGGCCAGGGTGCTCTTGCCGAACCCCGTCGGCGCGTGAATGACGATCAACCGTCTGGATCCTCGTCGTGATCCTCGGGGCCCTCGCCGCCGGGTACCTCTGGCTCATGGGAAGGCAGGAGTCGAAATGACCGACACACTCGACCGCGAAGGCGCGCGGACACGCCCCGCCGTACTCAAGCGGCGCAGGCCCCGCAAGACCGGTAAGCAGACCGCGCTCGGGGTCGCCCGGCTACTCGCCACGCTCGTCATCCTGTTCTTCGTGCTGTTCCCGATCCTGTGGTTGGCGCTGACCGCGTTCAAGCCGGAGAGGGAGGTATTCACCACCTCGATCCTCTTCCGCCCCTCACTGGACAATTTTCGCGGAATCATCGGTGGTGCCAACGATCTGGTGCACCCGATGTTCAACAGCATCATCATCGCGGTGATCACCACCGTCATCTCGGTACCGCTGGCCCTGCTGGCCGCCTATGCGTTTTCCCGGTACCGGTTTCCCGGTGCGAAGTCCGTTCTTCTGGGAATCGTGGCCACCCAATTCATTCCGGGTGTCGCGATCGCCCTCCCCTTCCTCACGATGTTCCGCGATCTCGGCCTGCTGGACACCCACCTCGCCCTGATCGTCACCAATCTCGCGATCGTCGTTCCCTACAACACCTGGTTGCTCAAGGGGTTCGTCGACGGACTGCCCATCGAGGTCGAGGAGGCCGCAAGACTGGACGGATGTGGGCAGCTGATGCTGCTGTGGCGCGTCATCACCCCGCTCGCCGCCCCTGGGATCTTCGTCTCGGTGGTTTTCGCCTTCCTCCTGTCCTGGAACGAATTCCTCTTCCCGACCTTCCTTGCCAGGGCCAACGCCATCACCCTGCCCGTCTCTCTGATGACGCTCGATCAACCCGACGGCGTCGAGTGGGGTCAGATGGCGGCGGCCGGTCTGCTCGTGATGGTTCCGATGATCATCCTCGCCACCCTTGTCCGCAAGCACTTCGCACAGGGCATGACACTAGGAGCGGTCAAATGACCCGAAAGACTCCTCGCCTCCGGAGCCTCGTTCCGGCCGCAATCGCCCTCGTACTCGCACTACTCGCGTCTGCCTGCGGATCCGGTCCCATCACCAAGGACTTCGCATCCCAGGTCAAATCCGGGCCGGTCGACGAACTCGGTCTCCTCGAAGGCAAACCCTACGAGGGAACCCACATCCGCTTCCTCACCTGCTGCACCGCGGTGCCGCAGTTCGCCGCATTGAACGAGCGGACGAAGCAATTTACCGAACGCACCGGCATCACCGTCGAATGGTCCAACATCCCTACGCCGCGTTCCTGCAGAAGATCGTCGCCGAAAGTGCTATCGGCGGCGGCACCTACGACGTTCTGATTTGGCCCGACGCTTGGGGGCCCTCGCTGAAGATCGGCGTCCAGCCCCTCGATGAGGTCATGAAGAATGACGGCATCACCCTCGACGACTACTCCGGACCCTTCCGCGAAGCGGCCAGCGCGGGCGACCCGACGGCCACCTACGGTCTGCCCTTTCGCGGATTCTCCTACAACCTCTTCTACCGCAAGGACATCTACGCCCAACTCGGCCTGGAGCCGCCCACCACCTGGGACGAGTACTACCAGCAGTTGGAGCTGATCAAGAACCGCACCGACAAGAATCCGCTCGCCGGCCAGTTCAGCCGCAACAACGGCCAAGACCTCTATACCTGGCTGACGATGCTGTGGAGCAACGGAGCCGAACTGTTCGACGACAGCGGAGCCCCTGCGTTCACCAGTCCCGCAGCCGTCGCCGCCACGCAGAAGTATCTGGAGACGATGCGCCAGGGATACACACCGCCGGAGTCCACCAACTGGGGTGAGCTCGAGTCCACGACCAATTTCCTGAAGGGGAACGCCGCGACCGTGCTGACATGGTCTTGGCACCTCGAAGACTTCACCAATCCCGGCAAGGCTGCCCCCGAACTCGGCGGCAACGTCGGAGTCGCGTCGCTACCTGGTTTCCCGGGCCAGGACCCGGCGAGCTATGCCTACACCTGGCTCACCGGGGTCCTCAACACCTCCCAGCACCAAGGCGCGGCATGGGAATACGTCAAATGGATCACCCACGCCGATACCGAACGTGAGATCGCCCTCGACAAGACCGATCCGGCGACCACCACCGGTATCACGGTCCACAACTCGAACATGCTCGAACCGCAGGTCAACGCAGCCAACCAAGGGCTTCCCCAGATTCAGTACAACACTCTGCAATCGGCGCGGGCGATACCGATGAATCTCGACTGGCCACGCATCATGGACATCCTCGCCGTCACCGTCAACGAAATGGCGAACGGCGCAGACGTCCCCGGCAAGCTCGCCGAGACCGCAGACGAGATTCGGGAACTCGACCGATGACCACCGACACGAAGAGGTGCACCCCTCGTACCCTCCTCTCGACGCGCGGAATGAGTGGCGAACCCCATCACACGACCAGCACAAGCCGTCTCACCACCGCACAGTTCCCGCCCGCGCTCGGCAGCAACGCCCCGGCGCGCGCCTTCGCAAGCATCGCCGACCACCGTGTGGTCCTCGACACCGCCCGCGGCACCACCCGAAACCGCTCCGTCGACCCACCGCAGACCCCTTCAGGAAGGGCATAACATGGCCACCGTCAGCTACGACAGCGCCACCCGCCGCTACCCCGGCACCGACATCGCCGCGGTCGACCAGCTCGACCTCGAGATCCAAGACGGCGAATTCCTCGTCCTGGTCGGCCCCTCCGGTTCGGGCAAGACCACCGCCCTTCGCATGCTGGCCGGACTAGAGGATATCGACGAGGGAGGAATCTCCATCGGCGGACGCGAGGTGACCGCCGTGGCACCGAAGGACCGCGACATCGCGATGGTGTTCCAGTCCTACGCGCTGTACCCCCACATGTCCGTCGGCGACAACATGGGCTTCGCGCTCAAACTCCGCGGTGAAGACAAAACGGTCGTCAAACAGAAGGTGGCCGAGGCGGCCCGCCTGCTCGACCTGACCCCATTCCTCGATCGCAAGCCCAAGGCATTGTCAGGTGGCCAGCGGCAGCGAGTGGCAATGGGACGCGCGATCGTCCGCGATCCATCGGTATTCCTGATGGACGAGCCGCTGTCCAACCTCGACGCCAAACTCCGTGTCGAGACCCGCGCCAACATCGCGGCTCTGCAGCAACGGCTGGCCACCACCACCGTGTACGTCACCCACGATCAGGTCGAGGCGATGACGATGGGGCACAGGGTGGCGGTACTCAAGGACGGCATCCTGCAACAGGCTGCCACCCCGCGCGAACTCTACGAACGGCCGGCCAACGCCTTCGTCGCGGCCTTCATCGGCTCGCCCGGAATGAACCTGACAACGGTGCCGGTGTCCGCGGTGGGCGTCGAGTTCGGCGAACTCATCGTTCCCGTTCCCCGGTCCGCCGTCTCCGGTCTGGATGACGTCACCTTCGGAATTCGGCCGGAAGCACTGCAATTGGTCGGGCCAGCCGACGACGGATTCGACCTCGCTGTCGAACTGGTCGAAGAACTCGGCGCCGACGCCTACATCTACGGCACCGTTCTGAGCACATCCGGGGCACATCGGGTCAACGTGCGCGTGGACGGCCGCACGCCGCCCCGTCTCGGTCAGACGGTACGGGTCGGTCTCCGCAACGTGGCCGAAACGCACCTTTTTCACCCGGTCACCGGGGCACGACTGCTCGGTTGAGCAACCAACCAACCGCCGACGGCGCCGCCCCAGATCGGCTTTCGTCCGGTGACCCTGCACGATGCGACCGAAACCGCGTCTCGTAGATCCCGACCAGCGCGCGCTCGCAGCGCGCGCTCATCACCATAATCTCGAAGGACACTCACCATGCCCAAGACTGACGACCAGTCGTCCGCCATCGCTGCAACGGCTACCAACGGCAATGCCGCTCCGACGACGGCGAAATCCGGTTCGACTCGCATCATGCCGCCGAACTTCGACATCGCCGTCCGACCCGCCAACGGCGCGGACATGCCCGGTTATCCCACCGGAGACCGTCGACACTCGATGCGCGGCTTCGAAGACCAGTACACCGACATCGTCGACTACATCGTCCGTATCACCCATCGCATCTGGGAGGACCAGGACGTGGGCTACATCTACGACACCTACGCCCCCGGATGCCGGGTCTCGAACGACAGCGGATTCGCTTTCGGTGTCGAACACATGGTGGAAGGCACTATCCAATCGATCAACGCCTTCCCCGATCTGCGCGTGTACTCCGACGACGTGATCTGGGCCGGCGACGACGAGCAGGGATTCGTCACCTCCCACCGGGCGATCAACATCGGCCACCACACCGGACCGTGGCAATGGGGGCCGGCGACCGGCCGCAAACTCGAAACCTGGGTTATCGCGAACTGTCTCGTGCGCGAGAACGAGATCGTCGAGGAATGGGTTCTCTACAACATGGGCGCCAAGCTCAAACAGCTCGGCATCGACGTCGTAGACGCCGCGCGGGCCTACGGCAACAACGGAGGCACCGCGCCGTTGACTGAACGCGACTACACCGAGGTCGCCCGGCTGGCAGGGGGCCGCAAACCACTGCCCTACCCGCAGGCCAGCACCCGCACCGGCTTCGATGTCGAGCACATGGTGCGCGCACTGTTCCACGACGTGTTCAACCGGCGCGACTTCAGCGCCATCAACAAGGCATACTCCCCCACCGTCCTCTTCCACGGCACAACAAACCGGGAAGGACGCGGCCGAAACGACGTCCGCGCCTTCGCCCGCGGGCTGCTCTCGACGTTCCCCGACCTCGGGGTAGCCGTCGACGAGGTGTACTGGATGGGAAACGACCGCGACGGCTACCGAGTCTGTGTGCGGTGGACCGGCACCGGAACGCACCGCGGTTACGGGTTCTACGGAACACCGACAGGACGTCGAGCTCACCTCTGGGGGATTACCCAGTTGTACATCGCCGACGGTCGCATCATCGAAGAGTGGAACCTGTTCAACGAATTCGACGTTCTCGCACAGCTTCTCCGAGACGACGAATCAGCAGAATTTCTCCGCTGACTGCAGCACCCGATCGATAGAGGCTCCAGCGGAGGGCGATGCGCACTCGAGGAGTGCAGGGGCGCGAGCTGGCGCGGTGGCAGATCCTGACTGTAGGTCGGGAAGCCAATGAGCAGAACGGTTTCCCGCTCGGTGTTCTTCTTCGTCACCTTGGTCAAGGTGCTCCGGCCCCAGCTCCCGCCCGTCAATCCGTGTATGCGGTTCTCCCGCACACGGCTTACGGACGTCGTTCACCGCAGGCGTTCGGTCTCTCCGGCCAAGCCTTGACGGGCCTTGGAGCGACGACAGTCCCGCCGGCGACGCACGTCCCGGAACGGGATCGGCGGATTCTGGCGGTCATCGGGACCCGCCGGATCGAGGCCGCAGACGCTTTCGACGAACTGGTGACTGCGGCCCGAAGTCACGGCGTGTCCGTCTTCACGCTCGCCGAGGCCCTGGTTGCCCTCGCCAGCGGGAACGAGCTGCACGAGCCCACCGCCGCCCGCGCAGCCCGCGCCGAATGGGACGCACTGTTCTGGCCCACGCGACGACGCGAGCGGGGGATGAAACGGTTCGCCTCGCCCGGGCAGGCGCAGCGGTTCCTCTCGGCGTTCGGCGGCATCGCGGGGCACTTTCAGGCGCGGCGACACCTGCTCACCGCTTCCGAATGGCGACGCGAGACGACTTACCGATTCGCCGTGTGGAACACGGTCACCGGTGTCTCTGCCGCAGCCTGAACGATGCGACTCCGACAGGGCCCCTCACCCGGCTCCATACTCGCGGATCCAGCCCTGGGCCGGCCAAGTTGACGATGCCGCCGACGGTGTCCCCCGATCAACTCGCCGATAACAGGAAAGTGCCAGCAGCAGGCCTGCTCAGAAAGGCTTCGGAAGTGACCTAAGGCACCGCACCCACCTGGGCTGTTGCAGACTGCTACAGTGGTGTCGAGAGGAAGGTTCCCGACATGGCAAGTACATCTCCGACTCGAATCGACAACGAGCTGTATGCATCGGCGAAACTGGTCGGTGGACGGATGAGTCGCAGCGCCGCGCAACAGATTGCGCACTGGGCGCGGATCGGCCGCGAACTGGAAGCCTCCCACAGCGTTTCCTACCGCGACGTCGCCGACGTCCTGGACGGCCGACGCGACTACGACGAGCTGACCGACCGGGAACAGGCGGTCGTCCGTGCGGAATGGACCGAGCGAATCACCGAGCGCCGAGAAGGACTGGACCTGGCAGAACAGTTCGCCCACTCCGGCCGTTCCTATGTCGAGCTGGACCAACACGGGAACATCGTTCGGCACGCCGCGCACGACGGCAAGTCGGCCGGCGCTTGAGCCCTGATCCCGTCCTGCACGCCATCGCCGGACCGAACGGTGCCGGGAAGACCACGTTCTACGAGCTCGTGTTCCGCCCTGTCACGCACCTGGACTTCGTCAACGCAGACGTCATCGCCGCCGCACGTTGGCCGAACGAGGAGGCCACCCACGCGTACGAAGCGGCCGCCCTTGCAGCCGAGGAACGAGCACAGCGGATCGCCCAACGCCGATCGTTCGTCACCGAGACCGTGTTCTCCCACGAGTCGAAACTCGACCTGCTCCGCGACGCCCAACAAGCAGGATTCCACGTGACCTTGCACGTGGTCCTGATCCCGGAGGAGTTGGCCGTCGCGCGCGTGGTCGACCGTGTAGCGAACGGAGGCCACCACGTGCCCGAGGAGAAGATCCGGGCGCGGTTTGGGCGGTTGTGGAGTCTACTGCGGGCTGCGATCGCCTCCGCCGATCAAGCCTACGTATACGACAACACCACCACAGCTCACCCGTTTCGCCTTGTCGCAAGCTTCACCAATGGCAATCCGATTGACGACCCGACCTGGCCGTCCTGGACCCCGACGGCTCTGCGCGCGGACAGCTAGCCTCGACCAGTGCCGCATCAGGCAACATCTGCCTCGGTGACGATCCGGCGGAGCGTCTCGTCCGCGGCGTGCCTGTTCCGCCAGATGATGGCGCAGTCGAACCATGCTGCCCTGGTCAAGTCCCGTGAGGTGGTGTACGACGTCGTCGTGTGATTCCTCGGCTGGTGGTTATGCGGTCAGAGCCGCCGGTGTCACCTCCTCGGCGGGTTCGGATGGTGTGTGGGTTCCGCGGGAGCGGGCCAGCACGTCGAGACCGAGGTAGCGGCGGGCTTCGATCCACTCGTCGTGCTGTTCGGCGAGGACTGCGCCGACGAGCCGGATGAGGGCGGTGCGGTCGGGGAAGATCCCGACGACATCGGTCCGCCGCCGGATCTCCTTGTGAGTCTCTAACTCGGCATCGACATCCGAGCCGCCCGCAACGCCGCACTGCACGACCTCAGCAAGGAAATCGACGCCGCATCCCTCGCCGCCTACTCGGCTACACCCCCAACACCATGAACATCCACGCCGCCCGCGCGGCAATCCCAATGGGAAGCTACCCCGCGATCAAGCGCCCGAAACGATGAGCGAGCCCCCGTTCAGGAGATCTCGACAGAAGTTGATAAGGCCCTTATCCAATCGGCCCGTCGACGCACGGCGTCGCCCGAGAAGTGCGCCAAATCGATGGCCTGAGCCTTTCCCGCCACGAGGAGGGAGAAGTGCCCGGAGACGACGAGTGTGCCGTCTTGGTTGATCAATGATCCCTTGCAGGTGACGACCGCGGCCTCACCGCTGGGTCGTGGTCGGATTGCGATGACCTCGGAGACGGCGTGCACGGTGTCACCGAAGAACGTCGGGGCATGGAACCGGACCTCGTCGAGCCCGTAGAAGCACTGCAAGTAGCTCGGATGCAGTTCGACCAGTCCGAGCAGGGTGGACAGCATCAGCGCGCCGTGCGCGATCTGGCGACCGAAGCGGGTCCGCTGCGCGTACTCGGGGTCCAGGTGCAGCGGGTGCCGGTCCCAGGTCAGCTCGGCGAAGTCCTGCACGTACTCGTCGGTGATAGTGCGCGACTCGGTTGTGGTGGTATCACCGACGCGGATGTTCTCGAAGTGAGTGGAAATCAACGAATGTCCTTAGGGATTTGGCTTTTTGCGGGTCGTTATTGTGTGGAGACTGGGCGATAGGTGCCGTCGTGGTCGATGAACATGTCGATGCTGCCCCGGCTGAGGTCGGCTTCGCGGACGAAGAACACGCTGATCAGAGCCGGATCAGGTTCCGCTGTCCGTCCAGAACCGCAACCTCGACGTCGTCGTCCAGAATGAGTTGCGCTAAGGACTTGCTGGGCAAGAGCCGCTTTCGGATGATCAGGTCCGGTGGGATGTCCTGGGCACGCAGAATGCCTTCGGCGGCCACCGCGCCCATGGTCAATCCGAGATACAGGTACCTGCCCAGCGCTGCGAACTTGTGCGGAATCCCCAGCCCGGCGCCGGCTGCCCCTCGTGTGGTGGGCGGCCGGCGCGGCGGCTCAGTTGGTGGTGTCGGCGAGCTGCAGGGGCAGAACTACAGGGAGGTCGGAAGGACGACCAGGGCCCAGGCGAGGATCGGGGCGACGAGGACGACGTAGCCGGTGTATTTGAATTGTGTGCGTTGGAATTTGTTGCGGTCGGGGACCTGGGCGTTGGCGAGGACCATGACGCCGTTGCTGGACAGTGGGCTCACGTCCACGATCGTTGCTGCGAAGATGACCGCCGCGACGAATCCGATGAGGCCGATGTCGCCGGCGAGGAGTAGCGGAGCCGCGAGTGGGAGGACGATGCCGATGGTGCCGATGGAGGACCCGACGGCGGAAAGGACGGCGACGGCGTAGCACAGGATCAGGGCTGTGAGCAGCGGCGAACTGAGTGAGGCCGCCGCATTGCCGAGGAAGTCGACGGTGCCGTTCTCGTTCAGCACGCTCATGTAGGTGAGCATTCCGGAGACCAGGAGGACCGCTGACCACTGCACGTTGTTGACAGCCGTTTTCAACTTGTTCGGTGCCAGGCAGAGCAGGATCGCCGAGATGACCATGGAGCAGACGCCGATGTCGAGTTGGAAGGCTGCACCGCCGACGAGGAGAGCGAGAATGCCGACGATTGTGGCGATCCGCATCGGGGTGAATCCAGTGGCTTCGAGTTCCTCGATCCTGCCGGGCGTGACCTTCGGTTGAGCGGATCCGGTGGTCGTGGCCGTTGTAGCTGTCCCCGGGCGGGTTGCGGTGGCGTTGCGGCCGGTCGGCGCTCCCGTGGTGACGAGTTGACCGCCCCGTGGCGGTGTTTCGGCCGTTTCGGCGGTGTCGGTGATGCTGTCGATGTCGATGTCGATGTCCTGTTCACCCGAATGCATCAGGTCGCGTCCGCGCACCAGGAAGATGGCGACGGCGAACAGGAAGTTCAGCCCGAGGGGGACTGCGTACAACACGAACGGGTTGTTGGGCAGGCCGGCGGATTGCAGCCAACCGTTGGTGAACGCGCCGTAGACGGTGACCGGGGAGAAGGCGGCGCCGAGCACGCCGTGGCTGATCATCATGCCCATCAGCAGCGGATCGATCTTGTAGCGCTTGGCGATCGGCATGGCGATGGGCGCGAGCATGCCGACGGCAAGCGTGGATCCCATGGTCATCAGGCCTGCGCCGAGGAAGAACATCAGCCACACAATGGCCCAGCGCTTGCCGCGGACGAGCCTGAGTGCTCCGCCGATCATCAAGTCCGCGGTGCCGTTGAGCTGTGCGATCCCGAACAGCAGGGTGATCCCGATGATGGCGATGACGATGTTGCCGGGGAAGAAGTCGAAGATGTCTTCGAGCGCGATTCCGGAGACCCAACCTCCGATCACGAAGGCGGCGGCGAATGCCAGGACCCCCATGTTGATCGGGGTCATGGTGGCGATCGCGAACAGCGCTACCAACGCCGCGATCGAGAGGAAATAGAGCATGGAGGTAACCCTTTCGGTGGTTGCTCGGTTTTCCGAGCACGCCTTCCGGTGACGAGCCGGGGCGGTGAGCCGACTGCGGGCGGCGTCGCGGTCGGGCCGGGCCCGTCGGGCGACGGCCCGCACCCGCCTATTGAAGGGTGATGGCTGTCACAGAAGCAACCCGCTTGGCGAAAATGCATCCAGATGCTCACCGTGGATCTTCGCCGCCGCGCGAAATGAAGCCAATGGCTCAGAATTAACCGCCTCTGTTGGTTCGATGCTCACCGGTCATGCGCTACCACGGCCAAAGGTCCGGATCAGCGCTCCTGGCGAAGCTTCTCCACGATGGGGATGGTTCGCGGCCAGATCCGCCGGCTCAACACGATCTCCGAGCGCGTCCGTAGGACCCCGTCGGTCCTCATGACCGCCTGGAGTACTTCCTCGAAGTGTGAGTTGTCCCGGGCGACGAAGCGGCACAGCAGATCTCCGTCACCGGAGACGGTGTTGGCTTCGATCAATTCCGGTATCGCGGTGAGGCGGTCGAGAGTGCGGTCGATCTCGCTCTGAGCGATGTGGACATGCACGAAGGCCATCACGGTGTACCCGAGGGGGGCGGGGTTGATCTGCGGGCGCCAGCTGACGATGACGCCCGCCTTCTCGAGTTTGGTGATCCGTGCCTGTGCCGTGTTGCGAGCGATGTTGAGCCTGCGGGAGTACTCGCGGACACCGGCACGGGGTTCTTCGACGATCAGCCGAAGGATGTCGAGATCAAGCTTGTCGAAGCCGTCCATTGCTACTCCTGTCGTAAGGGTCCGAAACTAGGCCGAATGCGCAGTCGGCACCGCTCTCGCCCACCTGTGTTGAGCATTTGGCAGCAAATTTCGGAGCTGTGTTTATCTCACGGTACATGTCTGCGTATGTTGTGGGTCACATCGAGTACCGCGGAGATCGGGGATCGATCGAACCCGCATTTCGCCGCCGGCCGAGAGCGGCACGGCTGTCCGGCCGGCGCGCTCTGGAGTAAATGGAAGGGACAGGCACTGAACATGGGCCACACGCTTGCGGAGAAGATCTGGAACAGCCATCTCGTGCGATCCGCCGAGGGTGAGCCGGATCTGATCTACATCGACCTGCACTTGCTGCACGAGGCAAACACCCCGCCCGCGTTCGCCGGACTACGAGCTGCGGGCCGCACAGTGCGCCGCCCCGAGCTGACCCTCGGCACGGTCGACCACAACAACCCGACCGATGACGAGTTGCGTGACCTTTCAAGCGCCACTGCCATCCGGCAGATCGACCATATGCAGAGAAACTGCCACGACTTCGACGTCGAGCTGTACACCCTCGGTGACCCCTTGCGGGGTATCGCACACGTCATCGGCCCCGAACTGGGTTTGACCCAGCCCGGCATGACGGTGGTGTGTTGTGATTCGCACACCAGCACCCACGGCGCCTTCGGAGCCCTCGCATTCGGTATCGGAACCAGCCAGGTCGAACACGTCCTCGCCACGCAGACACTGCCGATGACCCCGATGAAGAACATGCGCGTGGTCGTGGACGGGATGCTGCCCGCCGGTACCACCGCCAAGGATCTGATCCTGGCGATAATCGCGCAGATCGGCACCGCCGGAGGCCAGGGTCACGTCATCGAATACCAGGGTGAGGCGATCCGCGCGCTGTCGATGGAAGGTCGAATGACGGTGTGCAACATGACCATCGAAGCCGGGGCACGCGCAGGACTGATCGCACCCGACGAGGTCACCGTCGAGTATCTGCGGGGACGACCACACGTGCCGTCCGGTGCCGTCTTCGACGAGGAAGTCGACTACTGGCGCACCTTCTACTCCGACGACGACGCCGAGTTCGACAAGGAAGTGCACATCGACGCCTCCGCCGTCGCGCCGCGGGTGTCCTGGGGCACCAACCCTGCACAGTCGGTTCCGCTCGACGGCGTGGTGCCGGCACCCCATTCGTTCCTGGACCCCGTCGCCCGCGCGGCGGCGGAACGCGCGTTGACGTATATGGACCTCGCCCCCGGCACCGCCATGAGGGCGATCGAGATCGACGCCGTGTTCATCGGATCGTGCACCAACGGCCGGATCGAGGACCTGCGGGAAGTCGCGGCGGTGTGGCAGGGACGACGGATCGCTCCCGGCATCGAGGTCCTGGTGGTGCCGGGATCGGAAACGGTGCGCGCCCAGGCCGTCGCCGAAGGACTCGACGAGATCTTCACCGCGGCCGGGGCGTCGCTGCGCTCGTCGGGATGCTCGATGTGCGTGGCACTCAACGACGACCGGCTGCGTCCAGGTCAACGCGCAGCCTCGACGAACAACCGGAACTTCGAGGGCAGGCAGGGCCGCGGTGCGCGAACGCATCTGGTGTCACCGGCGGTGGCGGCCGCCAGCGCTGTTACCGGCCGACTGACCTCTCCCACCGACCTCGAGGAGCGCTGACGATGGATAGTTTCACCGAGCACACCGGAATCGCCGCACCCCTGCGTCGCTCCGACGTCGACACGGACCAGATCTATCCGGTGGGCTTTTTCACTGGGGACTTCGACAACGGGCACGCGGACGCACTGTTCGGCGAATGGCGAGCCGACCAATCCGACTTCGTCCTCAACCAGCCCGAATACCGCGACGCGACCGTCTTGGTCGCGGGAACCGACTTCGGTACCGGGTCCTCGCGCGAATGGGCGGTCTGGGCCCTGCGGGACTACGGCTTCCGTGCCATCATCGCGCCCCGGTTCGGCGACATCTTCCGCGACAACTCGCTCAAGAACGGCCTGCTCACCGTGCAACTCCCCGCCGATGTGGTCGAACAGATCTGGGACAGCATCGAGGCCCGGCCCGGCACGGCCGTCACCGTCGATTTGGTGCAACTGCAGGTCCGTGTCGGCGAGGTGATCTACCCGTTCGAGCTGAACGAGAACGTTCGGTGGCGCCTGCTCAACGGCTACGACGACATCAGCCTGACCTTGGCGCAGGTCGCCGACATCGATATCTACGAAAGTACCCGGCGGCGCACCCTTCCCATCGCCCGCCGCATCACCCTCCAGGAGGCCCGCCGTGCCTGACCTCTCGACCGTCGAAGATCATCACAACCGACTGACCGGGACCGTTCCCGAATCGAAGATCCGCACCACCGAGATCCCGCGGTACGACACCGACTTCGCCGCGAGGCTGCTCGCGATCCCCGACGTGTCCTCCGCCGTCGCGGACGCGCTCGATGAATTCGGTGGCGGCGCCGTGCTCGACTCCACCGCCCTGCAACCGCTGGCGGCGGGAGACACGCTCTGCGGACCGGCAGTGACCCTGCGCTATATCCCCCTGGGGGGCGACGTGAGCAGCGTCCGCGACAGTAAGTCCTGGAACGGCGCCGGGGACCGGGACGTGTACGGGCTCGGCCGCCCCGGCGACGTCGCGGTGATGGACTGCTCGAGCTCACGCGCGGGGGCGGTGATGGGCACATTGTCGGCTCGGTGGGCCCTCAAGGCCGGCATCGCCGGCTGCGTCGTCGACGGCGCGGTCCGTGACAGCGCCTCCATCCTCGACACCGGGTTACCGGTGTGGAGTGCCGCGCGCCGCCCCAACTCCGCTCGCTACCGGTACGAAGTCATCGAGCTCAACGGTCCGGTGTCCTTGTGCGGCTACCTGGTCCAGCCCGGGGACTACATCGTCGCGGACATCGACGGTGTCTGTGTGATCCCGTTCTTCGACGTCCCCGGGGTCGTCGAGTTCTGCGAGAACGCCAGCGCCACCGAAGCCGCCTTCATCGACCGGATCGACGCCGCCTCGTCCCTGGAAGAACTCGTCGCCGGCCTCGGTTCCGGTCACGCCCCGGCGTGACCGGGCGACACATCATCGAAGGAAACCACCTTGTCCTCCACCCTGCACAGCCCCGCCGCCACCTTCTCGCTCGACGACCGCTACGTTCTCGACGAGGGCACGATCTACCTGACCGGCATCCAGGCACTTGTCCGCACCTTGCGTGACCGGGCGATCCTCGATCGCCGCCGCGGGCACCGCACCGCCTCGTTCGTCTCCGGCTACGAGGGCTCGCCGCTGGCCGGTTACGACCTCGAAATCGGGCGCAAGCGCAAACTCCTCGACGGGTTCGACATCGTGCACCGCCCGGGGGTCAACGAGGAACTGGCAGCCACCTCCGTCCTGGGCACCCAGATGGTGCCCCAGGTCGGACGGATGCGGCCGGACGGAGTCACCGGCTACTGGTACGGAAAATCGCCCGGCCTCGACCGCGCCTCGGACGCCATCCGGCACGCCAACCTCATCGGCACCGACCCCCGAGGCGGCGCCGTCGCCCTGGTCGGTGACGACCCGGGTGGTAAATCGTCGAGCCTGGCCTGCGCCTCCGAAATCGCCATGGCCGATCTGTTGATGCCCACCCTCTACCCGGCCGACCCGCAGGAGGTACTGGACTACGGACTGCACGCACCGTTCCTGTCCCGGTTCACCGGACTCTGGTCGGGGCTCAAGTTCGTCACCGCCGTCGCCGACGGCGCCGGCACCGCGGTGGTGCACCCCGACCGAATCGACCCCAGCTTCGGAGACCTGGGACCGAGCACCTACGTACCCAGCGCGAAGCTCGCCGGCCCCAACCTGCTGACCCTCGAGCGCAGCCAGCTCTACGACCGCCTCCCGCGCGCCCTGGACTACGCGCGCATCAACCACCTCAACCGCATTGCCGCCGCCGGACCCGACGACCGCATCGGCATCGTCACCTCCGGCAAGACCTACCTCGACCTGCGCGAAGCCCTCACCGTACTCGGACTCGACGACACCGACCTGCGCCGCTTCGGCATCCGGATCCTCAAGCTCGGCATGATCTACCCGGTCGACCCGCAGATCGTGCACACCTTCGCCGACGGCCTCGACGAAATCATCGTCGTCGAGGAAAAGCGCGCCTTCATCGAGACCGCGGTCCGCGACATCCTCTACCCACGGGCGAACGCCCCCAGGGTGTTCGGCAAGACCGATCCCCACGGCAAGCCCCTGGTCAATGCCTTCGGCGAACTCGACGCCGATCTGATTGCCGGTGCTCTGGCCCGCCGCCTCGGCGACGAGTACGACATCGAACCGGTCCAGCGCTGGCGCGAGCGGGCCAAGACCTCACGGATCACGCTGCCGCTGCTGACCCGGACACCGTATTTCTGCTCTGGGTGCCCGCACAACTCGTCGACGAAGGTGGCCCCGGACAGCCTCGTCGGCGGCGGCATCGGCTGCCACGCCATGGTGTTGCTGATGGACGACAAACAGGTCGGCGATGTCATCGGCTTGACCCAGATGGGCGGCGAAGGCGCTCAATGGATCGGGATGGCCCCCTTCCTGGAAGAAAACCACCTGGTCCAGAACGTCGGCGACGGCACCTTCATGCACTCGGGCAGTCTGGCGCTGCGCGCCGCCGTCGCCTCCGGTGAGAACATCACCTACAAGCTGCTCTACAACGCCACCGTCGCCATGACCGGCGGCCAGGACCCGGTCGGCGCCATGCCACTCGACCGTCTCACCCGACTTCTCCTGGCCGAGGGCGTCCACAAGATCGTCGTCACCACCGAGGACCGTAACCGGGTCAAAGCCCTGAAGCTGCCCCGCGGGGTCGAGATCAGCGACCGCGACGACATGGTGCAGGTGCAGCAGGACCTCGCCGCCGTCTCCGGTGTCACGGTGCTCATCCACGACCAGGAATGCGCAGCAGAGAAACGCCGTAAACGTAAGCGCGGCACAATCGACACCCCCACCACGCGGGTGATGATCAACGAACGCATCTGTGAAGGATGCGGAGACTGCGGCGAGAAGTCGAACTGCTTGTCCGTGCACCCCGTCGACACCGAGTTCGGCCGCAAGACCGCCATCCACCAATCCTCCTGCAACCTCGACTACTCGTGCCTGAAAGGTGATTGCCCCTCGTTCGTGACGGTCACTCCCGGTCCCGCCGAGCAGCGCACCCCCGTACCTGACATCGCACCCGGCCTGGTTCCGGAGCCGGCACTTGCGCCGGTCGGGTCCGAATTCGGAATGCGGCTTCTCGGTGTCGGCGGCACCGGCGTCGTCACCGTCTCGCAGATCCTCGCTACTGCCGCAGTGCTCGACGGCAAGTTCGTGCGCAGCCTCGACCAGACCGGTCTCGCGCAGAAGGGCGGCGCCGTCATCTCCGACCTCAAGCTCAGCGACCGCGCCTTCGAAACAGGATCGAAGATCGGTCAGGGCCGGTGCGATCTGTACCTGGCCTGCGACTCCCTCGTCGGAACCGACCCGACCAATCTGAAGGTCGCCAACCCCGACAGCACCATCGCAGTCGTCTCCACCACCGAGATCCCCACCGGGCAGATGGTGGTCGACACCACGGTGCACTTCCCCGAGTTGAGCACGATCCGCACCGCCATCGACAGCGCCACCCACCGGTCCGTCTACCTCGACCCGGCCGGCCTGTCGCGGGATCTGTTCGACGACGAGCAGTACACCAACATGCTCCTCGTCGGTGCGGCCTACCAGACCGGTGTCCTCCCGATCTCCGCCGACGCCATCGAGCGGGCGATCACCCTCAACGGTGCCGCAGTCCACACCAACGTGCAGGCCTTTCGCCGTGGCCGCCAGGCCGTTGCCGACCCGGCCGCCCTGACCGCCGCCATCGAGAGCACCCGGCGCGCCGTCTACACCCCGCCGGCGCCGTCACCTCGAGCACTCCAGATTGCGGCCACCGTCGCTGCTGCCGATGACTCCGAGCTGGCGCGACTCGTGTCCCTGCGGACCGCGGACCTGATCGACTACCAGGACGCGTCCTACGCGCAGCAGTACGCCACCTTCGTCGAACACGTGCGCGCGCAGGAGACCACGCTGATCGGCGGATCCACCGCGCTGACCGAAACCGTGGCCCAGCACCTGCACAAATTGATGGCCTACAAGGACGAGTACGAGGTCGCGCGCCTTGCCCTCGACCCCGCCTTCGACGCCGCGGTCACCGATGCCTTCGGCCGCAGCGCGAAACGGTCGGTGCGCCTGCACCCGCCGATGCTGCGCGCGATGGGCATGAAGAACAAGCTCTCCCTCGGCTCCTGGGTCAATCCCGGCTTCAAGACCTTGCACCGGCTGCGGCGAGTCCGCGGCACCAAACTGGACGTCTTCGGCTACCACCACATCCGCAAGATGGAACGCGAACTCATCGTCGAATACCGCCAGATCATCGAGCGGCTCCTCGTCGACCTGACCGCAGCATCACTGCCTGCCGCCGTCGAGATCGCCGCCCTGCCCGACATGATCCGCGGCTACGAGCAGATCAAGGTCGGCAACGTCCACAGCTATCACGACACCCTGACAGGGCAGCTCGCCGAATACCCACACCAGTCCGCCGCCGCCGAGCTCGCCAGCTGAGCCTCACGTGCCGCGACCGCGACGACGGTCCCCGCCGAGCAGGCAGGCGAACACGGCGCAGCTTGTGGGCAGCCGTCTCGGCCGAATCCTGAGTTACGGTGAACACTGACTCGCCGAGGGGGCAAAGTGGTCAAGGACGGTGCTCGCAGATGGCGCGACAGCAGATGGTTCGACGTTGTCGTCATCCTCTCGACCATCGCCGCCGGAACCGTGGTGGCCGGCCTGCTGAACGACCCGGGGCCCAATGAGCACACCACCGACGGCGCGTACACCTACGCTTTCGAACCCGCGCCGTACCCGGCGCGGATACCGGGGTGCGATGTAGTCGAACCGCCCTCGGACCCTAAACGCGTCAACTTCGCCACCGTCGGGCCCGGCGAGTACGACAACCCGAAATATCCATGGTTCTCGGGGGCTAAGGCCGCGGCGATGACACAGGCCACCGTCGATGCACTCCCGGACTCGGTGGAGCTGGTCTTCGCCAGCCCACGCCAGTCCCTACAGTTCGAGCCGATCACCGATGTCGACCCCGCCAACTTCCCACAGGAGGAGGATGCAGACCTGTTCAACGGGTCGACAAACGCCCGCGGCTCGCTGGTCCGAGACGGACACGTCGGAACCTTGACCGTCGATGTCCAGGCCTGGAACCGTCCCGTCCTGCCGTGCGTGACAGGAGCGCTGGATCGACGCGACACCCGCCCGGACGGCACGGTGCTCGACACGCTGGACACCTGGTACGAGATCAACGGCGTCCGCACACTCGAACGCACTGTCGACGCGTACCTTCCCGACGGCACCCGGATCGTGGCCACGGCCAACGACGCCGACAACACCGACCCGAGGGCAGGCAGCCGCCACAGCGGACAGATCCCGTTGACCCTCGACGAGCTGACCGCGATCGCCACCACCCCCTCCCTGGCGGTCACGGCACCCGTCATCCCGGCCGTGCCACTGATGCCGTCCTGCGGGGCCTTCACCGATTGGAACGGCCCGGAGCTGACCCGGGACAAGGTGACCCGGCTCGACCAGGCACTCGAAGCCCGGTGGGCGAGCATGCCCGGCAACAACGACCTCACCCTGGATCGGCCGATCGGATCACTCCGCTTGACCGACGCCGGAAAAGACAACGTCTGCGAGGTGCTCACCGTGACATCGGCCACCGGGGCCGCCGGGCGCCTCGACATCGTCGTCGTCAGCGGTCAACCCGCGTCCTCGCGCCAGGACGAGTACCTGAACGAGATCGACCCGAACCGCATCACGACTGTGTCAAAAGAAGGGTCCACCCTCACCCGCGGGTTCTACCCCGCGCACGGCAGCGCCTACTTCTCGATCACCCGTCCCTCCACCCAACAGATCATCATCAGCACCACCCCCATCAAGGGTTCCACCGTCCCGATCACGTTGGAACAGATCGAATACCTCGCCACCGCAACCGAACTCGACCTGAGCTGATAACCCGTCGGAACGGGATTCGCACACACCGTGGCAGCCAATGCGACCGGCTGACCACGACCGTCGGTTTCGTTCCCTGACGCGTCGGAAGACGGATGCCGGCGGACAAGCCAGCTGGAGAATTGAGCCGGTGAACAGGGCATACGAATCCAACGCCCCGCAATTTCACCGAACTCGAGTTGACTAGCTGGTGGGCGCTCAGCGAGTACGCTAACACTGCAACAGGGGTCGCGACAGGTCCCACATTGGAGGGCACACCATGCGGTGGGTTTCGCTTCCTCGTTCGTCCTTCGCCTGGACTGCGGCGTCCGTGGCCATCCTCGCTGCACCGCTCGGCTCGTCCGCTGCGGCGACCGCGAACCCGCCGCCGGTCCCGGCGACGACAACGATGTTTCAGGCCCCGGTGACGTTCGTTTCTGCTTGTAGCACAGTGGGATTCAGATGCTGGGTACCGTACCTGCTGGCAACCGTGACTCCGTCCGCAACAACCGGTGCACCCGGCATGGTGACTTTGGCGGCAGAGCCCTCGAACACAATCGCGATCACCACGCTCGACTGTATCGACGTATCGGTGAACTGGCGAAACCTGACCACCGGCGCCACCGGCACCACCGTGCTCCGAGCCGAGCGGCCCGTCGACTTCAGTCGCCCCATCGCGCCGGACGAGAGGTGCCGATATACCCCGGCGACAGTGGGCACCGGCAGCGGAACAGTCGTCGCGACCGCCGATGTCAACGCCCACGTCCTGCCGCCCGCGAGCGACCGATGGCCTCAAGTACCGGTCAACCCTGGGTTCGGATCCTTCCCGGTTCCCTAGAGCGAGTCGACATTGTGTGTGGGTCGGTAGCAGCTCACTCCGGACGATCCCCACGTGGTTTCCGGCGCGTAGTACACGGCGAGTTTCCCTGCTACGTACCGCATTCGTACCTGCCGGGCGCCGACGGTATCTACTGGATTCGTAGACGAGGATGAGCCCACAAAACCGCTTCTACCAGGACTGACGACACGTCCCTCCCGACGAGAGTGCCCCGCATCGACATCGATGCGGGGCACTTGGCTCAGAGGGGACAGCAGAGGCTGCCGACGGTTAGCCGCGAGAGAGTCCGGGCTGAATCTGGATCTGCCCCGGGTTGGCCTTGGTCTTGCCGACCGTCCATTCGCCGTCCGCACCGCACACCAGGGCACCATTGCGATCACCGGGCTTGCCGTACGTCACCGTCTCGTTGCCCTGCGAGTCCGTGTTCACGATCGGACACGGCCCACCGGTGGGACCGTTCGGACCGATCGGCTCGGCCTGAGCGACGGACGCCGCCCCGACGGCACCCAGGACCGAAAAGGCAGTGAAGGCGATAGCGGCAACGGTTCGGCGGGCGTTGATCATTCATTCGCTCCTGAGGATGTCGGGGAAGTGCGTCGGTGACAGGTACAACTCTGCCCATTCCAGCGCCCGAACTGAAGCAACCCCAGGGGTCCGTTCGCCCACCCCAGGGAGGGAAACACCCCACCCCAACACGATGTAGAAGCTGACCGGTCGATATTGAATCCGGATATACCGAGCCGGGCATTCACACCCCGCTACCGTGTCCGGGTATGGGGACCGCCTTCCACGGTCCGAGTCCGTGGCCGCACATCACCCGCGCGATCCGTACGCGCGGGCCCCGGCATGCCGCGATCGCCCACCTCGGCCAGGACGCGCCCACCCTGCCGCTGCGCGCCGGGGACGTCCTCGTCGTCAACGCCTCCCGCGCAGCCGTACGGGCGCCCTGACCTCCCCTATTGTGCTCGCGTACTACGCGGACGCCGGGGTTCGGGTGCTGTCTTCGCCGAACCTGCACGCCAATGTCATCGCCACCGACCGGCGGGCAGTCATCGGCTCCGCCAACGCCTCCCACGGCTCCGCCCTCCCGAGCGCCAGGCGGACGGGGTCCGGCCCTGACCCCGAGTGCGGTCGGGTCGAAACGGCGGCATCCGAGGTCGCTGCTTATACACGACATGTTCCGGGCGCGGCCGGCAGATCGAAAGCCGGGCGCCAGGCAGACCCGTCGCTCACAGATGGAATGCGGATTCGGCAGGACGAAGTGGTTACGTCACCTTGACGCTCCCGGTGAAGAAGAACGGGGCCACACTGCCGAAGCAGAAGACGGTCACATTGGACCCCGACGCAAAACCGCCGATCCTTCCGACGCCGGCTTTGAATCCGAAATTCGAGTCAAGTGCAAAGCAATTCCAGCTCTCCCCCGGCGGTACCGCAATGCTGATCTCGCCTGTACCGCCCGCGGTGACAGTAGGTGCCGCCGTTGCGGTGCCGGCCCCCACGAGCATCACGGGGGCGATGACGGCTGAGGCAACAGCTGTGCGCAACGCGATCTTGTTCATCGTGCTCACCTTCGATTCTGAAAAAGTCCCGACTCGGATAGGGAACGGTGACGCCGACCCCACCAGGGAAGCCACGATCGGATCCACCGCCTACTTCGCATATCGCATCAACACCCGAGAAGTTTCACCAATACGACAATCTTCTCGAAGTCGAAACTTGAACAACCGACCAATTCAAATGGACAAGTAATCTAATTCCGACGGTTTCTGATTGAACGGGCTCGAGCAAGTACCTAATTTATTTCGCGAGCCACATTCCGACGTGTCGGCTGCCAGCCTCGGCGGCAAGCCGCTGCTCGGTAGTGCAGCACGTCATCGAGTCATCGTGTGCTGCTGCCGAATATAGGCCCGTGGGAAGTCGTGCGTTTCCACGTAGCAGGCACGTCTGGCCACCACCGGTGAGCCCCCAGCCTGTGGAACGTGTCTGCTGCCCGAGCGACCGGACGCTCTAGGAGGTAGTACCGGACGCCCCGACAGCCTGGCGGTTGGGCCGAAACGCGCACCCCGGGAGGCACACTCAACATCAGTCGGGATTGGCCGACGACGGCCCGATACCCTTCGCGGCGGATCCCGGAGGTCCCTGCCCCGAACACTCGACACCAGTCGCGATCGGAGAGCCTACTTGGCAACCACGCTGCCGCCGGGGTCGACGTTTTGGGGAGCGACGCTCCGTTACTGGGAATTCTTCCCGGCGACCGCGGTCGCCGGGTGCACGGCAACCAACCCGAGGCCCGCCCTGCGCTTGCAAAGCTTCGCCAACTCGGCGTACGCGGCCTTGCCGAGCAACTCGGTCAGCTCCGGCGCATACGACTGCCACACCGGTTTAGCGCCGACGTGCGCGTCCGGCGAGCCGGAGCAGTACCAGTCCAGATCCGCGCCGCCCTCACCCCACCCGCGCCGGTCGTACTCGCTGATCGTCGTCTTCAGGACCTGCTCGCCGTCGGGTCGCTCCACCCATTCCTGAGTGCGCCGGATCGGCAGCTGCCAGCACACGTCCGGCTTCACCTCGAGCGGCTCGATGCCGCGCTCGAGTGCCATCGAGTGCAGCGCGCACCCGATGCCACCCTCGAAGCCGGGACGGTTGAGGAAGATGCATGCACCCTTGTAGCGGCGGGTCCGCAGCGCCGGCTCGTCGTCGAGCTCGTCCTCCTCGATGTACCCCTTCTTCCCGAGACCCTGCCTCCTGAACTGCCAGTCCTCGGGTCTGAGCAGCTTCACCGACTCGTGCAACCTCTCGACATCCTCCTCGTCCGAGAAGAACGCGCCGTGCGAGCAACAGCCGTCGTCGGGTCGGCCCGCGATGATGCCCTGGCAGGCCGGGGTGCCGAACACGCAGGTCCAGTGCGAGAGAAGCCACGTCATGTCCGCGGCGATGAGATGCTCGGCGTCGTCGGGATCGAGGAACTCCACCCACTCCCGAGCGAAGTCGAGCCCAACCTCGGGGCTCGGTGTCAACTTGTCCGACGGCACCGGAATACCTGCTGCCACAAACCCCCACGGTAGCCGACCCCCATAACAACCAAGGACTGATCCGGTCCCCGTCCGAGAGCAAATAACGCACCACAGCGGTGATATGCCGACGATCAACCCCAGTCCCGGCGCCGCACATCGGAAGCGACGGTGAGCGGCATGGCCCAAGACGCCCGGCACCCGGTCAGCCCGCGACGACCGTTCCAAGAGCCCGCGGGGCGCGACTACCCCATGTGGAAGCGCAACTCCCCCAGTGTGTCCTCGCCCGACCCAGGGTAGGCCGATGGTCATCGGAGCCAGGGTGTGGCACAGGCAGTCGCGGGTCGGACTCCTCGGCCGTGCTTTCTGGATGAGATGCCAACCTACTAACGGGCGGTGTCGGCCAACAAGGCCTTCCAGCCCTCTCCGGTGTGCTGTCAGCTCATCCAGCGCGCGTTGGCTCCGGTCAGTGACGAGATGAATCGGGCAACACTGAGGCCCCCAGCACGTCGCAGACGAGTAGGGCGGCGTGCAGTTCGGCGATGTTGATCGTTGCCGGCCGGCCCCTGCGCTCTTCGGCACGACGCACCCTGTGCAGGACCGTGTTCCGGTGGATTCCCAAGGTGCTCGCTGCGGTCGCCAGGCTCCCTTGCGCGTCGAGCACAGCCAAGAGCGCGGCGCGCTCGCCGCGCTCTTTCGCGTCGTCCCGTGCGAGAGCGCCGAGCTGAGCGGCGACGAAGGCCCGCGCCGCATCCAGGTCGCGCGAGATGGCGTCCACCAACGCAACATCGCTGAACTGGGTGATCGATGGCGCCGCGCGCCCGGACAGTTCGATGATTCGGCGTGCGCGTAAGGCCTCGAGATGGGAGGTGCGGAAGCCGGCCGCCCCCGGATGGGGTGAGCCCACCGCGATGTGAACGTTGTCGCGTTCGCCGGGAAACTCATTCGCCATGCCCGTGAGCGAAGTCCTCACGTCCCCCGTGATCGAGGCCCACCCCCACACCGCGAGTGGGCCGTCCGCCACAACGAGTGAGTGACCCGCCCCGAGAAACCGACCAACCCGCCGAGCGAATCCCTCGAGGTCGACGCCGCGGTCGTCGACCCAGCACACGAAACCGATCTGCCGACCGGTGAGCCGGTGGCTGAGCACACGTTCAGCGCGAGCGATGTCGACGCGCTCCCCAGCGAGCAGTGCCCGCACGACGTCGTCGCGCTCGGCTCGTGCCTGGGTCTGGCGTCGGTCGAGCTCAGCGACGTACTCGGCAGCCACCAGACTGGAGATGCGGTCGATGTATCGAAATCCGAAACGCTCGAGATCGACAAACGTCCTCAACGCGACCGCGGGGTCCTCGATCCAGTCAGTCAGCGATTCGGAAAGCTTCTCGGTGAAGTACTCGTGGCCCAACCGATAGAACCGCAGCATCACATCGACGCTGTGCCCTCGTGATGCCATTGCCCGCGCGTGTTCGAGCGCCGTTACCGGCGCCTCCGCAGCCGCTGCATCGATCCCATGACGAACCATCGAAAGTACCGCCTCAAGATTCGACGAGCACGATCCCAAAGTCAGACCGCGAAGCTCAGCATCCCCACCGACCTCCGGTATCCGTTCGACTAAGTACCGCAGCATGTCGTCAGCCAGGCTGGACACATTCGCCAGCAAATACGCAGCGATACCCCTTCCAGCCTCCGCAGCGTGAGCCGGCTCCAGCGCCTCCATATCTGCACACTAGTTGTTGCGAGTCATGACGTTGTAGACGCCGGGCGGGGCATGGGTTGAGCGAAGGGGACAGGACTCCGACGGCAGGACGAGAAGTACCACCCACGCGCTTATGGTGCACGTGGATGTGACGAAGGTCGGGCGGATACCGGAAGGCGGTGGCTGGCATGCCCACGGCAAACGCTCTGACCAGGCGAAGGCCGTCGAACGCGCCGAGGCTGCCGGAGCCCGCGCCGGCTACGGGTACCTGCACTCCGCCGTCGACGGGTTCTTCCGCTCGCATACACCGAGGCCCTGACCGATGAGAAAGCCTTGACGGCAATCGGATTCATGCATCGAGCCCGGGTGTTCTTCGCTGCACACTTCCGTCGGCCAACATCAATCGGATCGTCACCGACAACGGCTCCTGCTACCGCGCTCGATGCCGCGCAGCGAGACGGCAAGGAACCGCTGACGGCCGCTGAGCGTGACGAGCTGACCCGGCTGCGTCGGCAGCTCGCCGAGTAGGAGATGATCTCCGCGTTCAGACCGCGTTCGAGAGCGACTTTCATCAGCGATCGCCCGAATCACCGGGCAACACTTCGCCGACATCGATCTTGGCGAGCACCTCGTCCAGGGCACCCGAGGCGGCAAGCGCATCGGCGACCTCGTCCTGACGACGACCCCGCTCCTGTCGTGACTGCGCTCCTTGGCGCGACGCACCCGTTGCAGGACCGGTCAGCTGTAGCGGTTTGGTCGGCGCTACAGCGCCGATATGGAGGCGTTGGAGCCGGCCGGCAACGATCAACATCGCCGAACTACACGCAGCGCTGATCGTCTGCAATGTGCTGGGGGCCTCAGCGTTGCGCGGGTCAGAGCATTACTAAACGGACACCGAGCACGCAGAATGTGCTGACAGCACACCGGAGAGGGCTGGGAAGGCCTTGTCGACCGACACCGGCCGTTAGTAGGTTGGCATCTCATCCCGAAGCGCGAAGGAGGAGTCCGATGCCGACTACGACTCGAGCACCCCAACCCCCAGTAGCGGCCTCGCAGCACGCCTTGCCTGATCCGGGCGAGCAGGTTCCTGCGCTGTCCTGGCCGATTGTCGGTATCGGCACATTTGCGCTTACGCTCTTCGGCCTCTCGACCTGGGCCGCGCTCACCGACACGTTGCCTGCGATCGCCACCATCGCCGCGAGCTCCGCAGCAATCTTCGTCCTGTTCACCGTGCTGCACGACGCCTCGCATTACTCGATCAGCTCACATCGCTGGGTCAACGTCGCCTTCGGTCGGTTGGCAATGTTCTTCGTCTCGCCTCTGATCTCATTCAGGTCTTTCGCGTTCATCCATATCGAGCACCACCGCAACACCAATGACGGTGAGTCCGATCCCGATCACTTCGTCAGCGCCTCACCCTGGTGGCAGCTGCCCATCCGGTTTCCGGCTATGGACCTGCCCTACATCAGTTTCTTGGTGCGCAACCTGCGTCGCCGCCCGCGCGCCGAGGTCCTGGAAACGGCGGCTTTGATGACCCTGTCGGTGACGGTCATCGCGTCGGCCGCCTTCGCGGGACATCTGTGGACGCTCGCGCTGATCTACCTGATTCCCGAACGGGTGGCGATGTTCGCGCTCGCGTGGTGGTTCGACTGGCTACCCCACCACGACCTCGACGACACACAACGCGAGAACCGCTATCGCGCGACCCGCAACCGGGTCGGCTCGGAGTGGATCCTGACTCCCCTGCTCTTGTCGCAGAACTATCACCTGGTCCACCACTTACACCCCTCCATCCCCTTCTACCGCTACGTCGCGGCGTGGCGACGCAATGAAGCCGCCTACCTCGAGCGCGACCCGGCAATAAGCACCGTCTTTGGCCAACATCTCGACGCCACCCAGTACCAGGAGTGGAAACGCCTCAACGGCGCCCTCGCCGCACTGCTCCCCGTCCGAATGCCGCGTTCCTCCGCGGCACGCCATGCCAGCACCCACCCGATCCCTGTCAAAAGCGTCGAGCGCCTGACCCCAGACAGCGTCAAAGTCACTTTCGACGTTCCCGATCACCTCAGCGACCAGTTCGCCTTCCAGGCCGGCCAACACCTGACCGTTCAACACCGCGTCGGCGGGAAGGAGGTGCGACGAAACTACTCGATCTGCACCTCGGCGACATCGGGAGAACTCGCGATCGGAGTACGCCACATCACCGGCGGAATGTTCTCAACGTTCGCGGTCGAAACGCTGCGAGCCGGTGACCTCCTGGAGCTGATGACGCCTACGGGTAGCTTCGGCGCACCCCTCGATCCACTCGCTCGGCACCACCATGTCGTGGTAGCCGCCGGGAGCGGCATCACACCCATCCTGTCGATCGTGCGCACCACGATGGAGATCGAGACCGAGAGCCGATTCACCCTCTTCTACGGCAACAGAACCGCAGAGTCGACCATGTTCGCCGCCGAACTTGATGAGCTCGAATCCCGATATGCCGACCGGCTGAGCATCTTCCATGTCCGCTCAGCCGAGGCGCACCACCCCGCATCGCTTCGCGGCCGTATCGACCTGGCGATGGTTCAACGCCTGCTCGCCACCGACCTCACGTCGATCGACCGGTGGTACCTGTGCGGCCCGAGCGAACTCACCACCACAATCCGCGATGACCTCGCAACCGAAAAAGTGCCGACCGAGCGGATCCACCTCGAACTGTTCCGCGGCACGAAGCGACCCACCCACGTCGAGGCCTTTCCCGCCTCCGAAGTGACCATCACACTGTCCGGCGCGAATCACATCGTGCAACTCGCCCCCGGTGAGACGGTCCTCGAATCCGCGCTGAAAAACGACATCGACGCCCCCTATGCCTGCCTTGGCGGCGCGTGCGGCACTTGCAAAGCCCGAGTCACCACAGGGGCAGTCTCGATGGAGCAAAATTTTGCACTTCAGACCGCCGAAACCGAGGCCGGCTTCATACTGACCTGTCAGTCCCATCCCACCACCCCAACGGTCGCAGTCGACTACGACAGCTGAGCCCACACATGCGCGAACACCGCCAAAGGTCGCACGCGTCGCCGGCGCCTCGATCGGCATCGGCGATCGCCAGGTCGCCAGTGGGCGGTGTTGAAAGATTCTGGCGGCTGCCTCGGTAAGCGCTTGGTCGGCTGCGCCAGATCCGAACGCACCGATTTCGATCTGGCCAACCCGATTCGGCTCGTCCCGATCCCCACCAAGCAACACCAAAGGAACAACTCGCATGCCTAAGGTTCGCAGGCAGGACGTCAATTCATTTATCCCCATGCCGCACTTGATCGTCCGCCCACTCATAGTGCGACTCGCGCGACTCGACAGTGATGCGGAATGGGTAGCACAACGCGGGGTCCGCGCGAGAGCGCGGGAGTGACCGCCGGTGGATCCGGTTGGAATGTACAGCGCGTATCGGTGCACGAGCGGGGCTACTGCCGACCGGCACGCGTACTACGCCTCCGAGGAAATGACAGCGCTCATCCGCGCCGGTAGCAAGGCTTCTGCCGAAGTGAGCGTGACACCCGATGACCTGCCGTCACCTTCCGGAGTGGCGTATCTCGCCCGACCCGAAGGCGGACTCGTCCTTCTCTGGAATATCCTGTATGACACGCATCTCTCGGTCCAGCTCGTATCGGCAGCCGGAGTAGAAGAATTCCTCGGCGACGAAGGTGAGCTCCGCGCAGGTTCGGCATACCGATTCGGCAACCACGACTACCTGCCGATCCCGACCGCGGAAGCCGAACTCAGCCCGCCCGAAAGCGACACTCCACCGAGCCTGCACTCGATCGACGACTTCACCCGCGCCGGGGATTCGGATGTCCCGCAGCAAGCCCTCACAAACTACCGCGGATGGACATCCGCGCAGATTCTCGAGGTCTTCGTCTCCTTCACTCACATACTCCGGCAGCGAACGACCCAGACCGAGTCCACAACAGTGACTGCCACGAAGTCTGCGACCACCCGGCGGTGCAGGAAGCCCTCACAGGTCACGTACTCGTCCTCCCGGTCCCGGTCCTCAGTGCGGGCCACCCAAGACGAGACACCAACACGTACTTACTCGCATCGTTGGACAGTGCGAGGTCACTGGAAGAAGCAATGGAATCCCAGCGAACAACGCCACCACCCAATCTGGATCTCGACCCATACCGCCGGTCCAGAAGGAGCACCAATCAAGACCTCCGACACAGTCACCCTGCTCTAAAGCCCACCTGGCCCCTCCCCGGAGTGGAAATGACCCTTCCGGAACAGCCCGAGCGAGGTATGGGGCTGGCCCGACCGGTCTCACCGGAAAACGAAGCAGCAGCAATGGACCTGACAACTCGGGCGCCCCGCACTCCTGCAGCGGCGACGCCTGCTCGACCTGCAAGGCGATCCTCCCACGCGGGCCAGTTCACATGGAGCAGAACTATGCACTCGGCGAGGATGACGTTGCACGCGGGTCAGTTCTTACCTGCCAATCTCGCCCAACCAGTTCCGCGATCTCCATCAGCTACGACAGCTGATCATCCATTGACCCTCAATCAGAAACGAACCATCACAATGAAATTGACCGGGAAACTAGCTGTAGTGACGGGAGCGTCATCAGGTATCGGTGCTGCTACCGCCGCGGCCCTCGCCGCTGCCGGCGCAGAAGTGATCCTCGTCGCCCGAACACCCGGGCCACTGACAAAAACGGCCGAGTTGATCCGATCTCGAGGCGGCCAAGCGCACGATTTTCCCGCTGACCTTACGTCGTACTCGGAGGTCAAAGACTTGGCCGACCAGGTGCTCGGGGATATCGGTGTTCCGGACATCATCGTCAACAATGCTGGTGCCGGCCGGTTCCTGTTCCTCGACGAAACCGATCCGGAGGACGCAGTCCAGATGATGGCTGCGCCATACTTTGCCGCATTCTTTGTCAGCCGTGCATTCGTGACACCGATGATAGCCCGGGGCTCCGGTAACATCCTGCAGATAAATACTCCAGCTGCCACGGTTCCCTGGCCCGGGGCAGTCGGTTATGCGTCAGCTCGTTATGCCGTCCGCGGGTTCACCGAGTCTCTTCGACAAGATCTGCGCGGCACTGGCATTCGTGTTTCTTCGGTAACGCCTGCGAAGGTCGACACCCCCTACTTCGACCGCAACCCCGGTGCTGAAGATCGGATTCCGAGGATTGAGAAGCTCCTCGGCACTATGACTCCCGAGCAAGTCGCCGACGTCGTCGTCTCGGCACTACGCCGCGATGCGGACGATGTCCATGCACCATGGAGGTGGGCTGCCCTGCACCCTATCGCGCGTGCGATCCCACGCCCATTTCATTGGTTAGCTTGGCATACCGGAACCAAGCACCCCCGGACCGTCGCGGGTGCCGGTTGAGCACGTTCGACTTCGATGTCGTGATCATCGGTTCAGGTTTCGGCGGCAGCGTAGCCGCTCTCCCTCTCGTGGAGAGGGGTTACCGTGTAGCGGTACTCGAAGCCGGCCGACAATTCGCGGACCACGAAGGTCCCCAGTTGATCGTGAGCGCGGTGAACTTCGCGATGCTGGGTCTCGGCTTTGCGACAACGCTGGAACCCGGCAGAACGGCGGCCCAACAGTTTGTACCGATGCCTGCGTTCTCTGGAACAGAATGCTCGCGCGCGCCCCGCCGGACGTGTGAATTTCACTGTCCGGCAACGTATTAGGACAACGGGTCAACGCCCGGCGCGGTGACCCTCACGCCACATGTGCGTCGCGCAGGGTCGCGGCCTCCTCGCGTACGTCGTGGTCTGCGGTCAGTTCGCGGACCACGCCGACCTCGGCGAGGACCGCGGCCTGGACCTGGTCGAGGGTGACGGCCGGATTCATGTCGGTCAGGGACGCCGCCGTACCGGGGTCGAACTCCAGCTCGAGCGCGGCGTTGACATCGGTGAGCACCGCCCGCACCGGGTCGGAATCGGACACCACCAGTTCGAAGCCGAACAGCCACGCCCCGGCGACTATTCGCTGCGCGGTTCCTGCGAGCTTGACGCGGCCCGCGCCGTTCACCGTCCAATCACCAGGGCAATACTCACCGGGCACCGGTCCGATGCGAGCGTCGACACCCAGCTTCCTCAGCACGTCGACGAGCCGCGGGGTGATGCGCTGGAAGCGGGGCCGGGCCCCGACCATGCCCTCCGTGTCGCGGGAGAACATCTCCACGACGAGGGTCTGCTCGTGGTAGGCCGCCGCCCGACCGCCTGCCCCTCGGACGACGGGGGTGAATCCATGTCGCCGCGCCGCCGCGGCGGCGGCCGGAAACTGCGGTCGAACAGCGTCCAGCCGCCCGAACGACAGCGTCCGCGCGGGACTGTAGATGCGGATCAGCGCAGGGGCATTCGGCTCCCGCGCGGTGCGACGCAGAAGCGCCGTGGCAAGCGCCGCGTCCAACACGGGATCGTCCGGAAAGTGAGTGGTCAGCAACTGCTCGATCGTCATGCTCGTCCCGTCGGTCCGCTCCGCAACCCCACGGCCACGACATCATCGCCGCGACCGGCACGCCTTTACAGTGTCGCCGAGGGCGACGACGAGAGCACCCTGAGGTAGGCGACCGGGATCGGGTTCGCGGATATCCCCGCGGCCGCTCCCTCCGGAGCCCTACCCTGGACACGCCGAAAGGCACTCCCCCTGGATGCCTGCGCGCAGTGTGCAGGGCCAGCGCGCCGAGAGGTCGTCACGATGCTCCTCAGATCGAGTGTGGTCGTCTTGTCCTGTGCCGTAGCCGCGGTGCTGTCCGCTTCCCCCGCCCAGGCCACGCCGTCCTCGGGGGTGACCGCGCAGGTTCTGTTCGAGACGACGGTTCCGGCGGTCGCCGGAAGCTCGGCGGGCACCGATCTCACGCTGCGGCGCATCGAGATCGCCCCCGGCGGCACGACGGGATGGCATTACCACGACGGTCCGGTGTACGCGTTCGTCGAATCCGGTGTGCTGTCCCGCACTCTGCAGGACTGCACGAAAGCGGTGACGACAGCCGGTCAGGCGATCACCGAGGACCACGGAAGCGATCACGTCCACGAGGGCTCGAATCTGGGAACCGAACCGCTGGTGCTGCTCGCGTTCTACACGGAACCGGAGGGCAAGCCCCTGTCCGAGGACGCGCCGGCGCCGGCCTGCTGACGGTCACCGCGCCCGCCTCCTCATCGGGTGACCGAGTCGATCCACTCGACCGCTCCCGCGACGTCGTCCACCGTTGTCGTTCCCGACGGCAACGGTGGACGGCTGATCATCAGTACCGGAACGCTCAGTGCGCGGGCGGCGTCGAGTTTCGCGTCGGTCTGACCGCCGCCGCTGTTCTTGGTGACCAGGACGTCGATGCGGTGCTCGCGCATCAGCGCGATCTCGTCGGTCACCGCGAACGGCCCGCGGGCGAGGAGCAGCGTCGACTCCGGCGGCGTCGCCACATCGGGGGGATCGATCGCGCGGATGAGAAACCACAGTGCGTGCAGGCCGGCGAACGCGTCGACACCCTGCCTGCCGATGGTGAGGAAGACTCTCGTTCCCAGGTCGGGCAGCAGTGTGGCCGCGTCGGCGAGGTCGGCGGCGCGGTGCCAGCGTTCGCCGGGATTCGGAGACCATTCGGGGCGCCGGAGGACGACGTGCGGTATCCCGCGACGGTGCGCGGCCTCGGCGGCGTTGCTCGTGATCTTCGCCGCGAACGGGTGCGTGGCGTCCACGATCGCGGCGACGGGATGCGCGCGCAGCCACTCGTCGAGTCCGTCCGCTCCCCCGAATCCGCCGATCCGCACGTCACCGACGGGCAGGCGCGGATCACGGACCCGGCCGGCGAGGGAGGACACGGTGTCGACACCCGGAACGTCCGCGAGTGCGGCGGCAAGCGCTCGGGCCTCCCCGGTGCCGCCGAGGATCAGGATCCGCGCCACGCTCAGTGGGTGGTGCGCTCGCGCGTGGCGGAATACAGGTAACTGTCCGGAAATCCCTCGGCCGCAAGCACTTTCCCGACGATTACCACAGCGGTCTTCGTGACGCCCGCCGCCTTCACCTGATCGGCGATCGTGGCCAGGGTGCCGCGGAGCACGATCTCGTCGGGACGCGAGGCGAACGCGACAACGGCGGCGGGACAGTCGCGGCCGTAGTTCTCGGTGAGCTCTTCGACGATCTGATCGATCCGGTGCGCACCCAGGTGCACCACCATCGTGGCACCGCTGCGGCCGAGGGAACGCAGGTCCTCGCCCTCCGGCATCGCGGTGGACAACGTGGACACGCGGGTCAGCACGATCGACTGCGAGACACCGGGAACGGTCAGCTCCCGCCCCAGCGACGCCGCCGCCGCGGTGAACGCGGGCACTCCGGGCACCACGGTGTACGCGACGCCGGCGGCTTCGAGCCGGCGCACCTGCTCGGCGACGGCACTGAAGATCGACGGGTCACCCGAATGCAGGCGCGCGACGTCCTGACCGGCCGTGTCCGCCTCGATCAGCAGGGCGACGATCTCGTCGAGACTCAGCCGCGCCGTGTCGATCACCCGCGCACCCTCGGGGCATTCCGCAAGGAGTTCCTGCGGGACGAGGCTGCCCGCATACAGGCAGACGGGGCTCGCCGCGATGATCCGCTGCGCGCGGACCGTGACCAGGTCGGCCGCGCCGGGACCTGCCCCGATGAAGTACACCGTCATGCCGCATCACCTTTCGACTGCTTCGTCACCGACCACTGCGCCACCGGCAGTTGCGGCCGCCACGCGGTGAACCCGCCGAGTGGCTCACCGCGATACACCTGGAACTTGCGGAGCTGCCCGCCGCATTTCGAGAACCACTGCAGCAGAAGCGCTTCCGATTCCGCCGTCACCGCGTTGACCACCATCCGGCCGCCGGCCCGGAGCCGCGACCAGCACTCGTCGAGCAGGCCGTCCTGCGTGACGCCACCGCCGACGAAGATCGCGTCCGGTGTGGACAGCGCGGGTGGTACGTCCTCGAACGCTGCGGGTGCGTCACCGAACACGGCGAGGGACGGCACCCCGAGCGCGGCCGCGTTCGACTCGATCTGGTCGACGCGTGCCGCGCTGCGCTCGAAAGTCACGGCCCGGCAGCGGGGGTGGGTACGCATCCATTCGATCGCGACCGTGCCGGACCCGCCTCCCACATCCCACAGCAACTCCCCCGCCGCCGGGGCGAGGGCGCACAGCGTCAGGGCGCGGATCTCGTGTTTGGTCATCTGCCCGTCGCCCGTGAACGCGACGTCGGGCAGTCCGGGCATCCGGGTCATCCGGAGGGTGCCGGAGTCGGCCCGGCAGTCGATCGCGATCACGTTCAGCCGGGCCCCCGGTTCGTGCGGCCAGGCCGACGCCGTTCCGTCGAGCCTCGACTCGTCGGGTCCGCCCAGTTCGCCGAGCACCATGAGCCGCGACGGTCCGAACCCGTGTTTCGTCAGGAGCTCGGCCACGGCAGCGGGGGTGTGCTCGTCGCGGCTCAGCACGAGCAGTCGCGTGTGATCGCCGAGTGCAGGCAGGAGCGCGCCCACGGGCCGGTTCACGAGACTGACCACGGGCGTCTCGTGCGCGGCCCAGCCCAGCCGCGCGCACGCCAGGGTGGCCGAGGACGGGTGCGAGATCACCCGAACCCGCTCCGCGCCGAGCAGGTCGACGAGGGTGACGCCGATACCGTGGAACATCGGGTCTCCGCTGGCCAGGACGCACACCCGCCGGCCGTGGTGCTGTTCGAACAGGCCCGGTAGCGCGGGGACGAGCGGCGACGGCCAGGCCACCCGCAGTGCCGGCGACTCGGGAAGCAGGGCGAGTTGACGCCCCGAGCCCATCACCACGTCGGCGCCGTCGATCGCGCGGCGCGCGGACGGCGACAGACCGTCCCACCCGTCGGCACCGATACCGACGACGACGATCGGATCGGTCATCGCGGCATCCGGCGCCAGATCGCCTGCGGCAGCAACCGCATGACGAAGAACACCGGGCGCAACCGTCCCGGCACCCACACTCGGCTCGCACCGCGGTGCAGACCCCGCACGACCGCGTCCGCGACCTGTGCCGGTGTGCTCGACATCGGCGCGGGCGACATCCCCTCGGTCATCCGGCCGATCACGAAACCGGACCGGACGAGCAGGAGGGAGACACCGCTACCGTGGAGGGCGTCACCGAGACCGGAGGCAAATCCGTCCAGGCCCGCCTTCGCCGACCCGTACACGTAGTTGGCCCGGCGCACACGCACACCCGCGACGGACGAGAACACCACGATCCGCCCCGACCGCTGTTCCCGGAGCAGGCTGGCGAGATGCGTGAGCACAGCGACCTGCGCGACGTAGTCGGTGTGGACCACGGCGACGGCGTGCCGCGCGTCCCGCTCAGCGCGCGCCTGATCGCCGAGAATGCCGAACGCCAGCACCGCCACCGACAGCGGTCCGTGCGCGTCCACCACGGACCGCAGCAGCTTCTCGTGGCTGTCCAAGTCGTCGGCATCGAATTCCACGCAGTCGACCACGGACGCGCCCGCGGCCAGCAGCGCCTGCCGTTCGGCGGCGAGTTCGGTGCTGCGGCGGGCGGCGAGGACGATCGTGCGGCCGGGCGCGAGCCGGGACGCGATCTCGAGGCCGATCTCGCTGCGACCACCGAGGAGGAGTACCACCCCGTCGTCGCCGGGCTTGCCGCTGTTCTTCTTCGATCCCAGGCTCACCAGTCCAGTGTCCTGGATTACCGTCGGAGCATGGACCGCACCCCCTCCACCCCGATCCGCCTGACCGACGCGGCACTCACCTTCCTCGGCGAATACCACCTCGGGACGCTCACCACGCTCCGCAAGAACGGCACCCCGCACGTCGTCGCCGTCGGCTTCACCTGGGATCAGGAGCACGGGCTGGCGCGGGTCATCACCAACGGCTCCTCGCAGAAGGCCCTCAACGCCGAACGCGGAGGATACGGCGCGGTGAGCCAGGTGGACGGACCGCGCTGGATGACCCTCGAGGGTCCCGCCCGGGTCCTGACCGACCCCGAGTCCGTCGCCGACGCCGTCGCCCGCTACGCCGCCAGGTACCGCCAGCCCCGGGTGAACCCGACCCGCGTGGTCGTGGAGATCGCCGTCAGCCGCGTACTCGGCTCGGCTGCGCTGCGTCACCGCTGAATCGCAGCTTCCACGGGACCAGCGCGGACTCGATCTGCACGGCGAGGCTCATCTTGGACACGCCGTCGGTGCGCTCCTCGAACCGGATCGGGACCTCCGCGATGGTCATGCCGCGCTGCACCGTGCGGTAGTTCATCTCCACCTGGAACGCGTACCCGTTGCTCTGCACACCGTCGACGTCGATGGCCCGCAGCGTGTCCGCGTGCCACGCCTTGAACCCGGCGGTGGCGTCCTTGACGCGCAGCCGCAGGATCGCGTTGACGTAGAAATTCGCCCACGCCGACAGCGCCTTGCGATGCCAGGGCCAGTCGCTGGCGACCGCGCCGCCCGCCACGTAGCGGGAGCCGAGCACGACGGCCGCGTCCGTCGTCGCCAGCGTCTCCACCATCCGCGGAATGGCCTCGGTGGGGTGCGACAGGTCGGCGTCCATCTGGATCACGATGTCCGCGCCCTCGTCCAGAGCCCTGCTCATCCCGGCGACGTAGGCCCGCCCGAGGCCGTCCTTCACGGTCCGGTGCAGGACTCCGACCGGGATCGGACCGCTCTGCGCCAGGGTGTCGGCGACCTCACCGGTGCCGTCCGGCGAGTTGTCGTCGACGACCAGCACATGCAGGTTCGGAATTTCCGACGCCGCGAGAAGCTCGACGATCTTGGGCAGGTTGTCGCGTTCGTTGTAGGTCGGTACGACGACGGTTACCTTCGGGGCGACGCTTTCCATGACACCTTCGCGTGATCTGTGATCCCGACTCTCCGCAGACGTGCAGCGGCGAGTGCGGTCGTGAACAAATGGAAGATGTTACTACCCGCGCCGCACCGCCCCCGCACGCTCCCGGCGCTCAGCCGGGGAGAACCGTCAGCCCGTGCGGCCGGGTGTTGACCGGCTCACAGCCGTCGGCGGTCACGATGACGATGTCCTCGATCCGTGCACCCCACTCCCCGCGGAAGTAGATGCCGGGCTCTACGCTGAACGCCATCCCCTCGGCCAGTTCGATCGCGTTACCCGACACGATGTACGGCTCCTCGTGCACCGACAACCCGATTCCGTGCCCGGTCCGGTGCACGAACACCTCCGCCAGCCCCTGCGCGGCCAGCAGGTCGCGGGCGGCCGCGTCGACCGCTTCCGCGGTGACGCCGGGGCGCACCAGGTCGACGGCCGCCGCCTGCGCCTCCTCGAGCACCGCGAACTTGGCGGCCACACCCGGATCGGGCTCACCCATGCTGTACGTGCGGGTGGAGTCGGAGTTGTAGCCGGGTTCGACGGGTCCGCCGATGTCGATGACCACGACGTCACCCGATTCGACGACCCGCTCGGACACCTCGTGGTGCGGGTCGGCGCCGTGCGGTCCCGAGCCGACGATGACGAACGCCGCCTCGGTGTGCCCCTCCGCCAGGATCGCGGCGGTGATGTCGGCCGCCACCTCGGCCTCGGTGCGGCCGACCTTCAGGAACTCCCCCATGCGGGCGTGGACCCGGTCGATGGCCTGACCGGCCCGGCGCAACGCGCCGATCTCCGCGTCGTCCTTGACCATCCGCAGCTCCCGCAGCACCCCGGTGGCCAGGACCGGCAGCGCGCCGAGCGCCTCCGACAGCGGAATCAGGTGCAGCGCAGGCATCGCATCGGTGACCGCGGTCCGGGCAGGAGACGGCAGCAGTCCCGACACCAACGCGTACGGGTCGACCCCGTCGACCCAGTCGCGGATCGTCAACCCGAGTTCGGACGCGGCCGACTCGGTGAGCGACGCCAGTTCGAGCCGCGGCACGACCACGGACGCGGTGTCGCCGTTCGCGGGAATCACCAGGCAGGTGAGCCGTTCGAACGACTCCGCGCGCGAACCCAGCAGATACCGCAGGTCGGGTCCGGGGGTGATGAGGAGGCCGTCGAGTCCGGCGTCGCGGGCCAGTGCGCCTGCGCGAGCGATCCGGTCGGCATAGATGGTGGTCGGGAAGCGTGAAGTCGATGCGCCGAGGGAACTCATGGCTTCAGGCTAAACCGGTTTGGCAGGATGAGGGTCATGACAGGGCCTCTGCTTCTCCTCGACGGTGCCAGCCTGTGGTTTCGCGCGTACTACGCGCTACCCGACTCGATCACCTCCCCCGACGGTCGATCCGTCAACGCGGTGCGCGGGTTCACCGACATGGTGGCCGCACTGATCACCAAGCACCAGCCGTCCCGGCTCGCGGTGTGCCTCGACCTCGACTGGCGGCCCGCGTTCCGCGTCGAGGCGGTGCCCACCTACAAGGCGCACCGGGTCGCCGAGGACACCGGCGGGGCGGAGGAAGAGGTTCCCGACACCCTGTCGCCGCAGGTCCCGATGATCCTGGATGTCCTGGCCGCCACCGGAATCGCGACCGCCGGCGCCGAAGGGCTCGAAGCCGACGACGTGCTCGGCACCCTGGCCGCCATCGAGACCCGCGACACCACCATCGTCGTCACCGGCGACCGCGACCTCCTGCAGGTCGTCACGGACGCCCCGGTGCCGGTGCGGGTGCTGTACGTGGTGCGCGGCCTCGCCAAGGCCGAACTGCTCGGGCCGGAAGAGGTCGCAGCCAAGTACGGGGTACCCGCCGACCGGGCCGGTGAGGCCTACGCCGAACTCGCCCTGCTGCGCGGCGACTCGTCCGACGGGCTGCCTGGTGTGAAGGGAATCGGCGAGAAGACCGCGTCGAGCCTGATCATGCAATACGGATCGCTCGCCGCCCTGCGGGCCGCCGCAGTCGACCCCGAATCCGACATGGCGAAGGGTGCGCGCGCGAAATTCGCCGCCGCAGCCGACTATCTCGACGCGGCACTGCCGGTGGTGCGGGTGGTGCGGGACGCCGATGTCGAGCTGTCCCGCGAAGACACGCTGCCTGCCGAACCGGTCGACGCGGACCGGCTCGGCAGGCTGGCGGAGGAACTCGGAATCGAGAATTCCGTCGGCCGCCTCACGGCGGCGATGAAAAAGGTGGCCGCCGTACGGGTTCCGTGACGGCCATCTAGCTGGGGCGGCTCACTTCGTACGTGCCCTTGTCGTCGGTGAAGGTGAGAGTGACCTGCTTCTTCTCACCGTCCACGGTGAGACTGCACGTGAAGCTGTTGCCCTTCTTCACTTCCTGATCCGCGGGGCACGTGACACCGGACACGTTTTCGGCGCCGTACGAATCGGTGACGATGCGCTCGACACCGTCCTCGGCCGCCTTCTGATCGAGTGTGTCCGTGCCGAACACCGTGAACGCGAGCACCAGGGCGATACCCACAATGACCAGCAGAGCCACCACACCGCCGATGATCAACGGCAGCTTCGACTTCCCCGACGACGGCGGCTGCCCCCACTGCTGCTGGCCGGGAGTCGGGCCCCACTGCTGCGGCTGACCCGGTTGCTGACCCCACTGCGGCTGCCCGGGTTGCTGACCCCACTGTCCCGGACCCGGCTGCCCGAGCTGACCGGGTTGCGGCTGCTGACCCCACTGCGGTTGTCCGGGCTGCTGGGGGTGCTGACCCCACTGCGGCTGCCCGGGCTGCTGAGGCTGACCCGGCGCCGGCTGTCCCCACGGCTGAGCGGGCGGCTGCTGACCGTACTGCGGCGCCCCGTACTGGCCGCCGGCCTGGTCAGGGTTACCCTGGCCCGGTTGCTGTCCCTGGGCCCATTGCCCGTTCGGGTCGTTCGGTCCGTAAGGGCCGCTCATCGTCGCCTCCCGCTCACGTGTCAAGTTTTGTACCTACCGTAACGCCCCGCCATCGGATTCGGGCCTTCGGACGGCGTGCGAATCCAACCACACGGCGTCGGGTCACGCAGCATCCACGGCGACGACACCGCGGCGGATCGCCGCGACCGCCCGACCTGCGGCCTTGCCGACCTGCGGATCGGGGGACGTCGACCGGACCTGTTCGAGCAGGTCGATCACCTGCCTGCACCACCGCACGAAGTCGCCGGCAGACAGCGCACGCCCCTGATCTCCTGCCGCGATCAGCGCCTCGACGAGCGAATTGTCGCTCGCCCAGTGGAAGATCGCGGCAGCGAAGCCGAGGTCCGGCTCACGGGTGGGCGGCAGTTTGTGCCGGATCTCGTCCGCCCGAAGTTCCCGCCACACCCGCACGGTCTCGTCGAGGGCGTGCCGTAGTGCTCCCGGACCGCCGCCTTCGACGGTGTCCCCTTCACGGCGCGATTCGAAGATCACGGCGGACACGACGGCGGCGAGTTCCGCGGGCCCGAGACCCTTCCACACACCCTGCCGGAGGCACTCGGCCACCAAGAGGTCGCTCTCGCAATAGATTCGACTCAGCCGTGTGCCGTGTTCGGTGGCGTCGGGGTGTTCGCCCGGCGAGATGTAGTCGCGTTCGGCGAGCAGCGACAGGATGCGATCGAACGTGCGCGCCAACGAGTTCGTCGTGGCAGCCACCTTCTGCCGCATCGTCTCGGTCTCGCGGGCCAGCCGGTTGTAGCGTTCACCGATCCGGCTCAGCTGCTCGCGGTCGGGCCAACTGTGGCACGGGTGCTGCCGGATGGCGCGCCGCAGCCGTGCGATCTCGGCGTCGTCGGTGGCAGCACCCGACTTCTTCCGCTTCCGGCGTCCCGGCGCGACGATTCCGGTGCTGCGCAACGCCGATGCCAGATCGCGTCGCACCCGGGCGGTGTGGTGATCGAAGCGCCGCGGCAACCGCATCGATCCCAAAGACCGTGCGGGCTCCGGGAAGTCGCCGGCCGACACCCGGCCCGCCCACTTCGCCTCGGTGAGGATCAGCGGCTTCGGATCCGTGGGGTCCCGGTCCGGTTCCAGCACCACGGCCAGACCCGAGTGCCGTCCCACCGGGATCGCGATCACGTCGCCGCGCCGCAGTGCGACGAGCGAGGCGACGGCGGCGTCCCGGCGTTCGGTTCGACCTGCCCGTTCGAGTGACCGTTCCCGGCTGCTCAGTTCCTCCCGCAGGCGCGCGTACTCGAAGTACTCGCCGTCCTCGCCGCCCAGCCGTTCGCGGAGCGTGGTGAGCGCGGCCTCGTTGCGTTCGATGCCCCGCGTCAGGCCGACCACCGACCGGTCGGCCTGGAACTGGGCGAACGACCGCTCGAGCAGGGCCCGTGATTCCGCGGCTCCCATGCGATCGACCAGGTTGATGGTCATGTTGTAGCCGGGACGGAACGAGCTGCGCAGCGGGAACGTGCGCGTGGAGGCGAGCCCGGCGACGTCCACGGGTTCCACCCCGGGTTGCCACAGGACCACCGCGTGACCCTCGATGTCGATGCCACGACGTCCCGCCCGGCCGGTGAGCTGCGTGTACTCCCCCGGGGTGAGTTCGGCGTGGGCCTCGCCGTTGTACTTGACGAGGCGTTCGAGGACGACCGTGCGGGCGGGCATGTTGATGCCGAGCGCCAGCGTCTCGGTGGCGAACACGGCCCGGACCAGTCCCTTGACGAACAACTCCTCGACCGTCTGCCGGAACGCGGGCAGCATCCCCGCGTGGTGCGCGGCGAGGCCCCGCTCGAGCGCCTTGCGCCATTCCCAGTACCCGAGGACCTCCAGATCGGCCTTCGGTAGTTCGGCGGTGTGGGCGTCGATGATGGTCCGGATCTCGGCGACCTGCTCCGGCGTCGTCAGATCGAGGCGGGACCGCAGGCACTGCGCCAGCGCGGCGTCGCACCCGGCGCGGCTGAAGATGAACGTGATCGCCGGGAGGAGTCCCTCGTCGTCGAGGCGGGAGATCACTTCCGGTCGGGGCAGCGGCCGGAAATCGCTGGAGAATCCGCGCCCGCCGCCGCGGCGTCCCCTGCCACGCGACTCCCACGAGTCGGCGCGCTCGAGAGCCTGTCGCTGTTTGACGTGACGGACCAGATCCTGGTCGACCACCAGATCCTTGAGCGCGTCCCCACTGCGCGCCCTCGTGTCGAAGAGGTCGAACAGTCGCTTCCCGACCATGATGTGCTGCCACAGCGGGATCGGGCGGTTCTCGTCGACCACCACGGTCGTGTCGCCGCGCACCGTTTCCATCCACGCGCCGAACTCCTCGGCGTTGCTGACGGTCGCCGACAGGCTGACGAGTCGGACGTCCTCGGACAGGTGCAGGATCACCTCTTCCCACACGGCCCCACGGAACCGGTCCGCCAGGAAGTGCACCTCGTCCATGACGACGTGGGACAACCCGCGCAGCGCCGGGGAGTCGGCGTACAGCATGTTCCGCAGCACCTCGGTGGTCATGACGACCACCGGGGCGTCCGAGTTGATGCTCGAATCGCCGGTCAGCAGCCCGACGGTGTCCTTGCCGTACCGCCGCACCAGCTCCGCGTACTTCTGATTGCTCAGCGCCTTGATCGGTGTGGTGTAAAAGCACTTGCGACCGGACGTGAGCGCCAGATGCACGGCGAATTCGCCGACCACGGTCTTGCCCGCGCCGGTCGGGGCGCAGACGAGGACGCCGTGGCCGCCCTCGAGCGCGCGGCAGGCGTTGATCTGGAAGGGGTCGAGCACGAAGCCGAGCTGCGCCGAGAACACGTCGAGTTCGGTGCCGCCGGTCGTGTCACCTGTTGTCACTGCCACCCCGTCAGATTGTCACAGGGTGTCGGAGAAGTCCTGACCCGGTGTGTTGCTGCCGGTCGTGCTCGCGTCGTCGTTCTTGTTCGCGCCGCCGGACTTGCCGGACTTGCGTGACCGCCGGAACCGGCCCGCCGGCTCGGGGACCGGTGTGGCGGCGACGTCGAACGCCTCGTTCAGGTCCGACGGCGCGGCGATGGTCGACGCCTCGTCGTCGTCGAGGGCACCCCACTCCTGTTCCGTGCGACGGGCCTTGCGGCGGTCGTTGATGCGGGCGATCTGCACGGCGACCTCGAACAGCACGGTCAACGCGAACGCGAGCGCGAGCATCGAGAACGGGTCCTGCCCGGGGGTGGCGATCGCGGCGAACACGAACAGAGCGAAGATCAGGCCGCGGCGCCACGCCTTGAGCTTCGCGTAGGGCAGGATGCCGACGAAGTTCAGCGCGACGATGAGCAGCGGGATCTCGAAGCTGACTCCGAAGATGATCAGCAGGTTGATGATGAACCCGAAGTATTCCGCGCCACCGAGTGCGGTGATCTGGACGTTGTCGCCGATCGTCAGCAGGAAATGCAGCGCCTTCGCGACGACCACGTAGGCGAGGACCGCTCCGGCCATGAACAGCGCGGCACCGGACACCACGAAGCCGATCGCGTAACGGCGCTCCTTCGAGTAGAGGCCGGGCGTGATGAACGCCCACAGCTGGTACAGCCAGATGGGGCAGGCCAGGACGATGCCCGCGGTCAGCGCGACCTTGAAACGGAGCATGAACTGCTCGAACGGTCCGGTCGCGAGGAGACGGCACGACCCGTCGTTGCTCAGGTCGGCGCGACTCGACGCAGGCAGCGAACAGTACGGCCCACGCAGAAGCTCACCGAGACTCTCGATCCCGAGAATCTGGTGGGAGTACCAGAAGAAGCCCACCGCGGTGGTGACCACGATGGCCAGCACGGACAGGAGCAACCGCGTGCGCAGCTCGTAGAGGTGATCGACCAACGACATGGTGCCGTCGGGATTGGTCCTCCGCTTGCTGTGGCGCGGATCGAACGGAATTCGCACTGTTGTTCGCCCTAGTCTTGGTCAGCAGGCAACCGGGGTGAAGAATCACCCCGGTTGTCAGGCGGCTCGGGTTACGCCGACTTGGGCTCGGTGTGCTGCGGCTGCACCGGCGCCGGAGGGGTGACCGGTGCGGTGGTGGTGTCCGCCACGGGCAGCTCGGCGGGCGCGCTCTGCTGCGCGGTGGGCGCCGGCGTGCTGTTGTCGTTCTGCATCTCCTTGACCTCGCTCTTGAAGATGCGGAGCGAACGGCCGAGTCCACGAGCCGCGTCGGGCAGCTTCTTGGAACCGAACAGGATGATGACGACCAGCGCGACGATGGCCCAGTGCCAGGGGCTCATGGCTCCCATGATGAAACCTCCAAAAGATCAGGTGACCCCGATGCTACCGGACATACACGGCACCGGTTCGGTCGAAACCGGCTAGTTGCGCTGCCGTTTACCTGTCGGTTTCCCGGGTGCCCGCTGTGAGCGCAGCTCGGCGAGCAGCGCGTCCCCGGACCAGTGCCGGTTCCCGCCCGCCTCGGCCTCGCGGATCAGTTCGACCAGCCTCGCGTTCACCGGTGCGACCGTCCCCGACGACGCGGCCAGGCGCACGATCTCCCCGCTGATCCAGTCCACTTCGGTGCGCCGGCCCGCTTCGAGGTCGTCCCACATCGAGGATCGCGCGTGCGGGTCGATGGCCAGCATCCGGCTGCCCGCCACCTGGAACACCCCGTCCGGGACGGTCAGCAACCGGGGAATCCACTGCGGCGGCAGCGGTGTGAGCTTGGCGACAGCGATGCCACGGGCGGTCAGGAGAGTCAGCGCTTCCCGCTGCGCCAGCGCGACCGCACGCCGGAACGACCGCTGCGACAACTCCTCGCGGAGCGGCAGGCCGGACAGGGCGTTGACCGCGTTGTTCAGGTTGAGCAGCAGCTTCGCCCACTGCACCGCGCGGAAGTCGTCACGTGCATGCAGCGGCAGCCCTGCGTCGCCGAAGACCGGCGCGAATGCACGCACCGCCGGATGCTGCTCGATCTCGAGGTTACCCTCGGAGCCCTGGTGGAAATGCCCGTCACCGCGGTGCACCACGTTGAACGGCACCATCGCCGCGAGAACCACCTGCTCCGGCACGGCCGCGCGGAGGGTGTCCGCATTGCCCAGCCCGTTCTGCGCACTGACTACGACCGTGTCGGAACCTATCGCCGACGCCAGCGCGGCACCCACCTCCGGTGTCCCCGCCGACTTCACCGACACGACGACGAGATCGGCGGTGGCCACCGACTCCGGGCCGGTGGCGAAGGCGATGCCGGAGGCACCGACCCGGATGTCCGCTCCGTGCAGGTCCGTCAGCCGCAACCCGTGTTCGCGGATCTCCGCCCCGACACGCTCCCGGCCGATCAGGGTCACCTCGGCACCGGCCGCGGCGAGCCGGCCCCCGACATAGCAGCCGATGCTGCCCGCACCGAAGACGCTGATCCGCAGCGGACGCCCGTCGCCGCTCATGCCTCGACGGCGTCGTAGGCGGACAGCGCCTCCACAGCCCGGCGGCGCACCTCGTCGACCAGTTCGGCCGGTTCGAGCACTCTGATTCCGGACCCGAACCCCAGCACGAGCCGGGCCATCCACTCGAGCGCCCCGTAACTCATGCTCGCCTCCACCGAGCCGTCGGCGGCGACCGTCCGGACATCCATCGGGTAGTAGTCGAGCACCCACACGCAGTCGGCGCCGATGTTCAACCGTGCCTGGGGAAGGGACGCGTCGCCGCTGAACAATTCCAGGTTGGAATCCCGCACGAGTGCCTGCGCCGGCGGTGTGGACGGCTCGTCCAGCTCGGTGGCGGCGTCGATCCGGTCGAGCCGGAACAGCCGGACGCCCTCGGCCTGCCGGCACCACGCCTGCAGGTAACTCTGGTTGTCGACCAGCACGACCCGCACCGGATCCACGGTGCGCTCGGTGACGCGGTCCCGGGACGCCGAGTAGTACGTCAGGTGGAGTGCGTGCCGTTGATGGAGCGCGGACCGCACCGTGGCGGCGATGGGATCTTCCGCCACATCTTCCACCGCCTCCCGCTCCGACGCCGGCGTCACCGCCGCGCGGGCTGCCGCGGTGCCCGCGGCGTCCTCGATCTTCGCGATCGCGCTGTGCGCCGCGGACGGATCGACCATGCCCGGCATCTCCACCAGCGAACGCAGGGCAATCAGCAGGGCCGTGGCTTCGGTGGACGTCAACCGCAGCGGTCGGTCGATGCCCGCCGAGAACGTCACCTCGATGCTCTCCTCGGAGAACGAGAGGTCGATGAGGTCGCCGGGACCGTAGCCGGGCAGGCCGCACACCCACAACTGGTTGAGGTCGGACATCAGCTGTGTGGTGGTGACGCCCAGTTCGGCGGCGGCCTCGGCCGCGCTCATCCCGGGGTTCGCGATGAAGTACGGCACCAGGTTGAGGAGCCGGGACAATCTCGACGACAGCCTGTTGCTCACGACGTCCCCCCTTCCCCTGCGGCGTCCTTCAGCTTGGTCAGCACATCGTGGCGTAGTTCGGGCGGATCGAGGACCAGGGCGTCCGCCCCGTGGCCCGCGACCAGCCGCGCAATCCAGTCCCGGGAGCGGACCGGAATCCCGAGCACGGTGCCGGCGCGCTCGTTCACCCGCTTCTCCCCCGCCGTGGTCGCCAGTCGGCGCAGTTCCTGGGCCCGGCCCTCGGCCACCCATACGGTGGCGGTCCCGGTGACCTCCCCCGAACCGGTAACCCGGTCGACGATCTCCCGGAGGTCGACGCCCGCCGGTTTGTGGACGACCCCGGACGGTCCGAACTCCGTCACGTCGTCGCCGATCCGCGACAGCCGGAACGTCCGGACGGCCCCCCGGTCGACGTCGTGACCGACGAGGTACCACCGGCCGTGCGCGGTGACGACGCCCCAGGGTTCGACGGTGCGCTCGGTGTACGGTTCGTTGAGGGCGCCGCGGTGCGGGAAGTGCACGGCGCGGCCGGCGTCGACCGCCGCCAGCAGCTTGCCGAGCGCCGGTTCGGAGCCGCGGGTGCGGGCGGGCACCGCCGTGATCGGGGTGGCCGCCGAATCCGGATCCACCTGCACACCCGCCGCGCGCAGCTTGAGCAGTGCCCCCTGGGCCGCGGACGTCAACTCCGGCGACTCCCACAGCTGGACCGCCACCGCGACCGCCGCGGACTCCTCCTGACTGAGTTCGATGTCGGGGAGCTCATACGCATTGCGGTTGATGCGGTAGCCCTCGACCGTCGAGAAGCGCGACGCCTGCCCGGTCTCGAGCGGGACACCGAGATCTCGGAGTTCGTTCTTGTCGCGTTCGAACATGCGGCTGAACGCCTCGTCGCTGGCGGAGTCGGCGTACCCGGCAACGCTCTCGCGAATCTTCTCGGCGGTGAGGAACTGCCTGGTGGACAACAAACAGATCACCAGGTTCATCAACCGCTCGATCTTGGAAGTCGGCACGCCCGGAAGCCTAGTGGGTGAGCCCGTTACGGACTCCCACAGCGCCGCTACATCGAGGCAATCAGGCGCTCCACCCGCTCGTCGACCGACCGGAACGGGTCCTTGCACAGCACGGTCCGCTGGGCCTGATCGTTGAGCTTGAGGTGCACCCAGTCGACCGTGAAGTCGCGTCCGGCCTCCTGCGCCGCGGTGATGAACTCGCCGCGCAGCTTCGCCCGGGTGGTCTGCGGCGGAGTGTCCACCGCCGCCTCGATCGTCTCGTCCTCGGTGATCCGCTTCACCAGCCCCTTGCGCTGCAGCACGTCGAACACGCCGCGACCGCGTTTGATGTCGTGATACGCCAGATCCAGCTGCGCGATCTTCGGGTCGGCCAGCTCGAAGCCGTGCCGGTCCTGGTAGCGCTGGAACAGCTTGCGCTTGATCACCCAGTCGATCTCCGTGTCCACCTTCGCGAAGTCCTGCGTCTCGACGGCGTCGAGCATGCGACCCCACAGGTCGACCACCTGAGTGACCTGCGGATCGGGATCCCGGTTCTGCAGGTGTTCCACCGCGCGCGCGTGGTACTCCCGCTGAATGTCGAGGGCGCTGGCCTGCCTGCCGCCGGCGAGCCGCACTGGGCGGCGTCCGGTGACGTCGTGACTGACCTCGCGGATGGCGCGGATCGGGTTGTCGAGCGCGAAGTCGCGGAACGACACCCCGGCCTCGATCATCTCGAGCACGAGCGCCGCCGTGCCCACCTTCAGCATGGTGGTGGACTCCGACATATTCGAGTCGCCGACGATCACGTGCAGGCGGCGGTACTTCTCCGCGTCGGCGTGCGGCTCGTCACGGGTGTTGATGATGGGCCGCGACCGCGTGGTCGCCGAGGACACGCCTTCCCAGATGTGCTCGGCGCGCTGCGACAGGCAGAACGTCGCCGCCTTCGGCGTCTGCAGGACCTTGCCCGCGCCGCAGATCAGCTGCCGCGTCACCAGGAACGGGAGCAGCACGTCCGAGATCCGGGAGAATTCGCCGGCCCGGGCCACGAGGAAGTTCTCGTGGCAGCCGTACGAATTGCCCGCCGAATCGGTGTTGTTCTTGAACAGGTAGATGTCACCGCCGATGCCTTCCTCGGCGAGCCGCTGTTCGGCGTCGATCAACAGCTCCTCGAGAACGCGCTCCCCCGCCCGGTCGTGGTTGACCAACTGGATGAGGTTGTCGCACTCGGCGGTGGCGTATTCGGGGTGCGAGCCGACGTCCAGATACAGGCGGGCACCGTTCCGGAGAAACACGTTGGAGCTCCGGCCCCACGACACCACCCGCCGGAACAGGTAGCGCGCAACCTCGTCCGGGCTCAGTCGCCTGTGACCATGGAAGGTGCAGGTCACACCGAACTCTGTCTCAATTCCCATGATTCGTCGCTGCACACCTCGACAGTACAACGCGGATCACCCGGCGGAGCGATAAAACCGTCCAGCGACACCCCGCGCATACGCTGAGATGGTGAACCGACACTTACGCCGAATCCATCGGGCCGACGAGATCGTCTTCGACCGCAGCGCCAATCTGAGTCCCTCCGGGCTAGACCGGGCCATGCGCTTCCTCAGCCGCGCGGCCGACAAGGGGCTCCTGTGGTGGTTCGTGGCGGCGGTCCTGGGACTGGTCGGCGGGCGCGCCCGCCGCGGTGGTGTGCGCGGACTGCTGTCCCTCATGATGGCGAGCGGTCTGGCCAACGGCATCCTCAAACCGCTGTTCCCCCGGCGGCGCCCCCCGGCCCGCGTATGGACGAACGTGCTGCGCGGGGTGGCGATCCCCCGGTCCTCGTCGTTCCCGTCGGGACATGCGGCGTCGGCGGCGGCGTTCACCACGGGTGTCGCCCTGGAATCGCCCGCGACCGCTGCCGTCGTGGCCCCGCTCGCCGCCGCGGTCGCCTACTCCCGCGTGCACAACGGCGTGCACTGGCCGACCGACGTTGCCGCCGGACTGCTACTCGGCGGGGCCGTCGCGTCGGGCACCCGCCGCTGGTGGGCGGTGCGCACGGAGGAACCGGCAGAGCTGGGCCCCGCCGTCGACGCACCGGCACTTCGGGGCGGCGAGGATCTGCTCGTGGTGGTCAACCCGGAGTCCGGGCCGGACAGTGTCGATCCGAGTGAGGAGATCACAACCGCTCTCCCCAAGGCCGACGTGCGCGCACTCGACACCGCCCGCGATTTCGCCGAACAACTCGACGCCTGGGTGGCCGAAACGGAGCCGCGCGCCCTCGGGGTGTGCGGTGGCGACGGGACCGTGGTCGCCGTCGCGTCCGCGGCAGCGCGTCACGCGTTGCCGCTGGCGGTGTTCCCGGGCGGCACGCTCAATCACTTCGCGCGGGATGCCGGCGCCGCCGACATCTCGGACACGGTGAACGCCGTCGAGACCGGGCATGCGGTTCTCGTCGATCAGGCCGTCGTCCACACCGATGTCGCGGAGCCGGCGCCGTTCCTCAACACCGCCAGTCTCGGCGGCTATCCCGACGCGGTGCGACTGCGGGAGAAGTGGCAACCGCGGTACGGGAAGTGGCCCGCGGCATGTGTGGCGATGATCCGGATTCTCTCCGCGGCAACACCGCTCGCCGTCACCATCGACGGCAGGCCCGTGAAGGTGTGGATGTTGTTCGTGGGGAACGGTCGGTATTCCCCCGGCGATCAGGTTCCGATGTCGCGTCCCGCCATCACCGGCGGACTGCTCGACGTCCGGTACGTGCGGGCCGACCGGAAAGCGTCCCGGCCGCGGCTGCTGTTCGCCGCCGCCACCGGGACACTCGGAAGCAGCCGGGTGTACGTGCGATCCCTCGTGCCCCGGCTCACCGTCCGCGTGGACGGCTCGCCGGTCGCACTGGCCACCGACGGTGAAGTGGTCGCCGACGCCCTGCGGTTCGACTTCCGGACGGTGCCCGAAGCGATCGCGGTATACCGGCCTCAGACCTGAGGGTCGGCCGGCTTCGTCTCGGGGTCCGGCTTCGACTCCGAAGCCGGCTCCGGGGCGGCCGCGGGCGCTGCGGGGATCAGCTGTTCGAGCGCGGGTCCGGTGATCCGCCGGAACGCGCGGCGAGGACGGGACTGGTCGAGCACGGCCACCTCGAGGCTGGCCACGTCGACGTTGCGCTTCTCGCCTTCCCCGGCACCACCCTGACGCAGGGCGTTGACCGCGATACCGACCGCCGCCTCGAGATCGAGGTCGGCACGGTACGACTCGCGCATGGCGGTCGCGATCGGCTCGGTCGTGCCACCCATCACAACGAAATGCTGTTCGTCGACGATGGATCCGTCGTAGGTGATGCGGTACAGCTGGGGAGCCTTCGGGCTGCCCACGCGCCCGACCTCCGCGACGCAGATCTCCACCTCGTACGGCTTGGGCTGTTCGGTGAAGATCGTGCCCAGGGTCTGCGCGTACGCGTTGGCCAGCGATCGGCCCGTCACGTCACGGCGGTCGTAGGAGTAGCCCCGCATGTCGGCGTGGACGATCCCGGCGCGCCGCAGGTTCTCGAACTCGTTGTACTTGCCGACGGCCGCGAAACCGAGTCGGTCGTACAGTTCGCTGACCTTGTGCAGCGCGGTGGAGGGATTCTCGGCGACGAACAGCACGCCGTCGCGGAACGTGAGCACCACGACGCTGCGTCCGCGGGCAATTCCCTTGCGCGCCAGTTCCGAGCGGTCCCGCATGATCTGCTCGGCGGACGCGTAATACGGCATGGTCATCGCGCAGACCCCCCTTCTTCGGTGCGCTCGGCGACGATGCGCCGAGCCAACTCGGACGTCGTCTCCTCGGACACGTGCACGGCACCGGCCTGGGTGATCGTGACCGCGGTCGGGTAGATGCCACGGGTCAGGTCGGGCCCACCGGTGGCCGAATCGTCGTCGGCCGCGTCGTACAACGATTCGATGGCCGCCCGCAGGGCGGTCTCCTCGTCGCTGTCCGGCGAGTAGATCTTCTTCAGTGCCGACTTCGCGAACAACGACCCGGAACCGACCGCGTGGTATCCGGCGCGTTCCTCGTACCGGCCGCCGACGACGTCGTACGAGACGATCCGGCCCGCGTGGGCCTCGTCGTCCGCGTCGAGGTCGTAGCCGACGAGCAGCGGAACGACCGCGAGACCCTGCATCGCCGCCCCGAGGTTGCCCCGCACCATCGACGCCAGGCGGTTGGCCTTGCCGTCGAAGGTCAGCTGAACGCCCTCGATCTTCTCGTAGTGCTCGAGTTCGACGGCGAACAGGCGAACCAGCTCGATAGCGATCCCCGCGGTGCCGGCGATACCGGCCGCCGAGTATTCGTCGGTGACGTACACCTTCTCGACGTCCCGGCTGGCGATCAGGTTGCCCTGGGTCGCGCGCCGGTCGCCTGCGAGCAGGACGCCACCCTTGTAGGTGAGCGCCACGATCGTCGTTCCGTGCGGTGCGAGATCACCGCTCTCCATCCCGTCACCACCCCGTGTCGAGTACGAACGATGGCCGATCCGATTCTCCGGCAGCAATTCTGGTGCGTGACCACGCAGATACTCGGTGAACGAGCTCAGATTCGAACCGAAACTGAGCCTCGTCTCACCGTCGCCTGTCCGCAATGCCGGTCGATCCGCCGTCACTGGCCGCCCTTCTGGACATAGGCCCGGACGAAGTCCTCGGCGTTCTCCTCGAGCACGTCGTCGATCTCGTCGAGCAGGTCGTCGGTGTCCTCGGCCAGCTTTTCGCGACGTTCCTGACCCGCGGCACCGTCAGCGCCCGGGGTGTCGTCCTCGTCGCCGCCACCAGTTCGTTTGGTCTGCTCTTGTGCCATCGCAGCCGACCTCCTTGTGTGAAGGGAGCTCTTCTTCCGAGCGTCCTGTCCTGCCAAGCAGTCTGACTACATCATCCGCTCGGACCTTCACCCTACCGAGCGCCGCCGCCGCACGTGTGCCGACGCGACGGCGAGTTCCGGCGCAGATCCGTCCGCGACCGCTCGACGGGTCAGTTCGTGAGCTCGTCGACGAGTTCTTTCGCGGTCTCCACCGACTCCAGCAACTCCCCCACGTGCGCCTTGCTGCCCCGCAACGGCTCGAGGGTGGGGATACGGACCAGGGAGTCGCCACCGAGATCGAAGATCACCGAATCCCAGCTCGCGGCCGCGATGTCGGCGCCGAACTTGCGCAGGCACTCACCTCGGAAGTAGGCGCGGGTGTCGGTGGGCGGGGTGTCGACGGCGTCGAGCACCGCCTGCTCCGAGACCAGCCGTTCCATCGACCCGCGGGCGACCAGCCGGTTGTACAGACCCTTGTCCAGGCGGACGTCCGAGTACTGCAGGTCGACCAGATGTAGCCGCGGCGCGGACCAGTTGAGGCCCTCGCGGTTCCGGAAACCCTCGAGCAGCCGCAGCTTGGCCGGCCAGTCCAGCAGGTGAGCGCACTCCATCGGGTCCCGCTCGAGAAGGTCGAGCACCATCGCCCACTTCTCCAGCAGATCGGCCACCCGGGGGTCGTCGTTGCCCTCGGCGGACATGAACTTGTCGACCCGGTCCAGGTAAATTCGCTGCAAGGCAAGCCCGGTCAGTTCCCGGCCGTCGGCCAGCGCGACGGTGGCGCGCAGCGTCGGGTCGTGGCTGATGTGGTGCACGGCGGTCACCGGGCGGGCCAGCTGCAGGTCGGTGAGGTCGACACCGGCCTCGATGAGATCGAGGACCAGGGCCGTCGTCCCGACCTTCAGGTACGTGGACATCTCGGCGAGGTTCGCGTCGCCGATGATGACGTGCAGACGCCGGTACTTGTCCGCGTCCGCGTGGGGTTCGTCGCGGGTGTTGATGATGCCGCGCTTGAGTGTCGTCTCGAGCCCGACCTCCACCTCGATGTAGTCGGCTCGCTGGGACAGCTGGAAACCGGCCTCGTCACCGGACTGGCCGATGCCCACCCGTCCCGACCCGCAGATCACCTGACGGGACGCGAAGAACGGGGTCAACCCGTTGATCACCGCGGAGAACGGCGTGGCCCGGGACATCAGGTAGTTCTCGTGGGTGCCGTACGACGCGCCCTTGCCGTCCACGTTGTTCTTGTACAGCTGCAGTCGCGGGGCGCCGGGAACGCTCGACGCGTGCCGGGCGGCCGCCTCCATCACCCGTTCGCCCGCCTTGTCCCAGATCACGGCGTCCAGGGGGTCGGTGACCTCCGGGGCCGAGTACTCGGGGTGCGCGTGATCGACGTAGAGGCGGGCGCCGTTGGTGAGGATCATGTTGGCTGCGCCGACCTCGTCGGCATCGATCACCGGCGCCGGGCCGCTCAACCGGCCCAGGTCGAATCCGCGGGCATCGCGCAGCGGGGATTCCACCTCGTAATCCCATCGGGTGCGCTTCGCGCGCGGCACTCCCGCTGCCGCCGCGTAGGCCAGCACCGCCTGGGTGGACGTCAAGATCGGATTGGCCGAAGGCTCGCTGGGTGAGGAGATTCCGTACTCGACTTCGACACCGATGATCCGCTGCATGCTGCCGAGCCTATGCGATCACCCACATCACCCGGCGGCACACTCCTGCCGCGCGAGCCGTCCGCGCCCGGCGACTAGTCCGGCGAGCACTCCAGGTACTGGTCCGCCGAGATCGCCCGGAGCACCGTGCGGACCCCGGCGGGAGCCCAGGAGTGGGTGCTGTCGGTGACGACGCTCGGGTCGGTCAGGTGCACCGTCCGGCGGCGCGTCACGATGGTGCATCCGCCCGCCGCCACCACGTTTCGCACCCAATCGCTCTGCGCACCGTACGTCAGGGCGAACCGGTAGCGGCCGTCTACGACGAACACGTTGACGGGTGTGCGATACGCCTTGCCCGACCTGCGGCCCCGGTGCTCGACCATGGCGAACCCGGGCAGGATCGTCGCGACGTGACGGCTCACCTGATTGGTGACGACCCGGTTGAACCGGGCGACCGAACGCGGCAACGCCATGACCTCTCACCCCTTCGGCACCGGAACGAGCAACCGACCTCGACAGTACCGACGTCCGCCGGGGTGCTGGCAGGATCGACACATGGATTCCGCACCGAACACCCCACCCGGCACGGACGAAGTGGTGGCGGTGTTCGACAGTGCTGGACGACCGGTGGGGTCCGCCGAGCGTTCCCGCGTCTACGCCGAGGGGCTGTGGCACGCGAGTGCCGGCGTCCTCGTCCGGTCCGGCGACGGAAAGCGCCTCTACGTGCACCGACGCTCGGACACGAAGACGGTGTTCGCCGGACATCACGACTGCCTGGCGGGCGGGGTGGTCGATCCCGGGGAGACCCCGGAGGAGGCCGCGAGCCGGGAGCTGGCGGAGGAACTGGGCATCACCGGAGTGGGCCTCACCCCCATCGCGAAAGTGGCGTGGGACGGGCACTGGCAGGGTTTGCGGCTGCGGTGCCACCTGTACGCCTACGAGACGCACTGGGACGGGCCGATCGTCCACCAGGCCAGCGAGATCGCGTCGGGCTGGTGGTGGACGCCCCACGAACTGGTGACGCATCTGCACGACCCGCAGTGGCCGTTCGTGCCGGACACCCGGGCGCTCCTGGAGGACTACCTCGTGACACGGGACCGCTGACACACAGCCGCCTGCGCGGCGGGAACCGTGTTCGAGTTCCCGCCGCGCAGGTGGTGCCGCACGGCTTACAGGTACTGGCCCGTGTTGGATTCGGTGTCGATGGCGCGGCTCGCGCTCGCGTTCTTACCGGTGACCAGCGTGCGGATGTAGACGATCCGCTCACCCTTCTTGCCCGAGATCCGGGCCCAGTCGTCGGGGTTGGTGGTGTTCGGCAGGTCCTCGTTCTCCGAGAACTCGTCGACGATGGAGTCGAACAGGTGCTGGACCCGCAGACCCGGGGCACCGGTGTCGAGCACCGACTTGATCGCGTACTTCTTGGCGCGGTCGACGATGTTCTGGATCATCGC